>CABUZK010000033.1 GCA_902496115.1 uncultured Collinsella sp.
ATCCCCTCGTGGCATCTGCCGCATCACTGTCGTAAGCGCGCAGATGCTCCGCAAAGCTGCTCCAGGGATAACGCTCGATTAGGCTAACGCCCGCCTCCTGCGGATCGGCGTGTACGGAGCGAATAGCCTCCATCACCTGCCAGTCGGTATCGAGCGAGCGGCGCTCAAAACGCTCACGAAATAGGCAGCCCGCGCGCCCGGTACGCTTATTGAACCGACGAGCATACGTCAACAGCAGCCGCTGCATAGCAGCGCTCATTTCGTCCTCGTAATCCAAAAGCACCAGATCCACGTAGTCGCTCATGAGACACCAGGCCACAATCGTCACCTGGGCATCGCGGCAGCAGTCGCGCATCAGTTCCAAAAACTCCCACCGGTCCTCGTCGCTCTCAAAGATCAACTGACCGCCCATACCGCGGGCACAAACATGGTAAAAACCGGTGATCGTTTTCCAAACGCGCTGCATGGCGCTCCCTTCGCCGGGATCTGCTTATCATCCAATACATCACGATTGAAACGTGCCATCAAAACATTCACGCAAAATGGCGCCCGTCGACGGTAAAAGGCGGCAAACCGACGGCGAACGGCAATATAGCCACAGGTCAGGTAACGCAGCCTTGCCAAAAGTTTGACCAGAACCGATCCCCCTTCAACGGACCGCACAACAGCAAACAATCTAGTTAAATCGCTTCAATTGAAAGTTCCGCGCTTCTCGCTACGAAAACTGAGCCGTTCGCCGAATATTCCGTGCATTTCGCGGTATTATAGGGGCTGCATGTCATGTCCCTTTCGAAGGGTCGCCCGGCAATCGCCAGCCACGACCCCCAGACGGGACGCCAACACGATAGAGAGGAGAGGCATGCAGTACTCACAGGAAGTGGAGAACATGTGCCCCGTTGCCAAGGGTGCATACCACGGCCCCGCACCCATCCCCGAGGAGGGCAAGTGGGTCCAGGCTAAGGAGATTTCCGACATCTCCGGTCTTACGCACGGTGTGGGTTGGTGCGCACCTCAGCAGGGCGCCTGCAAGCTCACGCTGAACGTCAAGGACGGCATCATCGAGGAGGCCCTCGTTGAGACCATCGGCTGCTCGGGCATGACCCACTCTGCCGCCATGGCTTCCGAGATCCTTCCCGGCAAGACCATCCTCGAGGCCCTCAACACCGACCTCGTCTGCGACGCCATCAACGTTGCTATGCGCGAGATCTTCCTGCAGATCGTTTACGGCCGCAGCCAGACCGCGTTCTCCGAGGGCGGCCTGCCCGTGGGCGCCTCCCTCGACGACCTCGGCAAGGGCCTTCGCTCTCAGGTCGGCACCATGTTCGGCACCAAGGCCAAGGGCGCTCGTTACCTCGAGCTCGCTCAGGGCTACGTCACCCGCATGGCTCTCAACGACAAGAACGAGATCATCGCGTTCGAGTTCCTGAACCTCGGTAAGTTCACCGACGCCGTCAAGGCCGGCAAGACCCCCGAGGAGGCCATCGCTGGCGCTATGGGCCACTATGGTCAGTGGGAGAACGCTGCCAAGTACATCGACCCGCGCACCGACGAGGAGACTCACTCCGTCGCCAGCGTGTTCCCGGTTCACGAGTAGAAAGGGAGGGAAATAACTATGACTGTTACGTTCGAAGGTTACGAGCGCCGCGCTGACAAGATCAACAAGTGCCTCGCCGACAACGGCATCGCCTCCCTCGAGGAAGCTCTGCAGATCTGCACCGACAAGGGCTTCAACCCGCGTGAGATCGTCAACAACACCCAGTCCATCGCCTTCCAGAACGCTGAGTGGGCCTACACCCTCGGCTGCGCTCTCGCTGTCAAGCGTGGCGCCAAGTCCGCTTCTGAGGCTGCTGCCATCATCGGCGAGGGCATCCAGGCCTTCACCGTTCCCGGCTCCGTCGCCGAGGACCGCAAGGTCGGTCTTGGCCACGGCAACCTGGGCGCTATGCTGCTCTCCGACGACACCGAGTGCTTCGCCTTCCTGGCTGGCCACGAGTCCTTCGCTGCCGCTGAGGGCGCTATCGGCCTGGCTCTGAACGCCAACAAGGCTCGTAAGAAGCCGCTGCGCGTTATCCTCAACGGTCTGGGCAAGGACGCTGCTCAGATCATCGCCCGCATCAACGGCTTCACCTATGTGAAGACCCAGTTCGACTACTACACGGGCGAGCTCAAGGTCGTCGAGACCATCCCCTACTCCGATGGTCCCCGCGCTGCCGTTAACTGCTACGGCTCCGACGACGTCCGCGAGGGCGTTGCCATCATGTGGCACGAGAACGTCGACATCTCGATCACCGGTAACTCCACCAACCCCACGCGCTTCCAGCACCCCGTCGCTGGCACCTACAAGAAGGAGCGCATCGAGGCTGGCAAGAAGTACTTCTCCGTCGCTTCTGGTGGCGGCACTGGCCGTACCCTGCACCCGGACAACATGGGCGCCGGCCCTGCCTCTTACGGCATGACCGACACCATGGGCCGTATGCACTCCGACGCCCAGTTCGCCGGTTCTTCCTCCGTGCCTGCGCACGTCGACATGATGGGTCTCATCGGCATGGGCAACAACCCCATGGTCGGTGCCACCGTCGCCTGCGCTGTCGCCGTCGAGGAGGCCCTCAAGGCCTAATCGCGCCCGCGCGATGCTCATGTAGTTGAGCTTTAGAGCCGCTACCCACCCGGGTAGCGGCTCTTTTTTGTCCCTCCCTCAGTTGCGGTGAAATAGTTCCTAAACAGCCGCCCCATCCTTCCAAACAGGAACTATTCCACCGCAACTTCTTAGCGGTCCTCCCGGTATACCAGTTGCGAGTAAATACAGGCCATCTGACTGCTCCAGAAGCCTTGTGAGTCCCAATTTCACCGCAACTTATTGAGAAGACTATGTTGGGCGATAAAGCATCGGTAACGCCCACCTTCCATTTTGGCCCTTTACCGAATACCTATGTCTTCACGATACCTTTGCCGATCACCCGTGCGACAATGCGCGAGCGAGAAAGGAATCCTATGGAATCAACTGATGTACTGGTAATCGGATCGGGCATCGCGGGCCTTTGCGCCGCCATAGAAGCAGCACGCGCGGGCGCGACCGTTGCCATCGCATGCGCTGGCAAGACCATGAGCGGATCGAGCTTCTTCCCGGGCACCTGGGGCCTCGGGCTTATTGGTCCCGTCGACAAAGACGACGAACAAGACCTTATCGACACCATCCAAACCGTCGGTGGCGGCGTTGCCGACCCCGAACTCGTCCAGACGTTCGTCCACGGCATTCCCCAAGCGATTGACTGGCTCGAACAGGATCTGGGCGTAGAACTCCAGCGTCCGCAAAGCGCCGAAAGCGCCCAGCAAAAGCAATTTATCCCCTGCTTCGACCACAAGACGAGAATGTGGCGCGGCCTCACCCGCAAACCCCTCGAAGACGCGTGTACGGCCCAGATCGACTCGCTCGGCATACGCCTGCTCCCCCGCCACGAGCTTATCGATCTTGTTGAGGATACGAACGGAAAAATTGTCGGCGCCGTGCTCTACAACCAAACAGACGAGCGCATCGTGACCTTTACAGCAAAGGCCACCGTCATCGCTGCGGGCGGCACGGGCGGTCTGTTCGAACGCAGCCTCACTTCGGCCGATGTACTCAGCTCCTCGCAGGCCATCGCGCTGGCGCACGGTGCATCGCTTACTAATATAGAGTTCATGCAGATGATGCCCGGTTTCATTGAACCTAAGCGCAACCTGGTCTTTAACGAAAAGACCTGGCGCTACGTCACGTTTGACCAACCGGTCGACATTGCCAACGAAAAGTTAGACGATCTGCTTGAGCAACGCTCAGGATATGGCCCCTTCACTTCGCGCTTGGCTTCCCGCGCCATCGATCTTGCTGTCGATCAAGCGGGTGCCGAAGGCCTGGCACTCCACTACGACTTCCCGCGAGAGAATGTCCCCGAGTTCGTGCAGACATTTGCCACTTGGCTACAAGATGAGCATGGTATCGCTCCGAGCGACGAGATGCGTGTGGCGATGTATGCCCACGCCGCTAACGGCGGTATCAAGATCGACAAGACCACGTACACGGGCGTTGAGGGCCTCTACGCCTGTGGCGAGGCAACAGGCGGCATGCACGGCGCCGACCGCATCGGAGGCCTGTCGAGCGCCAATGGCATCGTATTCGGGCGCATCGCAGGCGCATCAGCGGCTCGAGCAGCGCTGGGCGCTTCCGAGGCGGCCGCCCCGATGGATACCGCCCTCCCCCAGTATGGCATCGCTACAGCAGACGCTGAGCGCCTGACCCGCAGCCTCAGACACACAATGAGCACCTACTGCATGATCAACAGGACCGAAGCGGGTCTATCCAAGGCGCTACAAGAGCTTGAAAGCCTGCAAGACGAGGCGACGTCGCTGCATAAGCCGCACGCCAATGACAGCGAAATCGCTGCCCTCGCCCGCCTACAGTCGCAGATTCAGCTGGCTGCGGAGATGGTCAAAGCCATGCGCAAACGAACCGAAAGCCTCGGTTCGCACTATCGAGCAGACTGAATCGATTCACACTTTGAGTTTGATCACAATTTCTCAACATGCATCGAGCCCCGTAAGTATGATTCCCCCAAGGAGAACACGCTTACGGGGCTTGAGCCGTGTTTTCCCTAAGGGAATCACGGTGCAGACAGCTCAGCTCCGCGCCCTTTCGGGTTCGACCCCATGCGAGGTCAACAAAAAAGACGGCCAACTATCGCTGACCGTCTTAACATGCTTTGGTGGGCCGTCAGGGGGTCGAACCCTGGACCTTGGGATTAAGAGTCCCCTGCTCTACCAACTGAGCTAACGACCCAAAGCTAAAGTCCGTTGTGACGGACTTTAGAGGAGATATCGTGTGGTGGGCCGTCAGGGGTTCGAACCCTGGACCTTGGGATTAAGAGTCCCCTGCTCTACCAACTGAGCTAACGACCCGATATCAACACGAAGCAAGAACTGGGGTGGGTAAAGGGACTCGAACCCTCGACCTACGGGACCACAACCCGTCGCTCTAGCCAACTGAGCTACACCCACCGTGTCCTGTGCGCTTCGCGCTCGACTATTATTGCAAGGAACGCCATGCGATGCAAGCCCCAATTTTCAAGAATTTTGAAAAGAGTTTTTCGAGCCCATTTCGAGCAAATCCCACCGGTTCCATAGGAGTAAACTTGCCCCACTGCAAATCCTCGAAAGGACCGGCATGAAAGAACTCTCCAACCGTACGGCGACATTTACCGATTCGGTCATCCGCCGCATGACGCGCATCTCCAATAAGTATGGCGCCGTCAATCTCTCACAGGGCTTCCCCGACTTCGATCCTCCGGTGCAGCTACTCGAGAGCCTCGGCACCATCGCGACCGACCCCGAGCCGCTCTATCACCAGTACTCCATCACTTGGGGCTCCCAGGCCATGCGCGAGGCGCTCGCGGCCAAGCAGGAGCACTTTATGGGCATGCCGATCAACCCCAACGAGAACATCGTAGTCACATGCGGCTCCACCGAGGCCATGATGGCCGCCATGATGACGGTCACGAACCCCGGAGACAAGGTCGTCATCTTCTCGCCGTTCTACGAGAACTACGGCGCCGACACGATTCTCTCGGGCGCTGAGCCCGTCTACGTGCCGCTCAACCCGCCCGCGTTCGACTTCGATCGCGAAGTCCTCGAGGCGGCCTTCCGCGACAACGACCCCAAGGCCATCGTCCTGTGCAACCCGTCCAACCCCTGCGGCAAGGTCTTCACGCGCGAGGAGCTCACCTTTATCGCCGAACTCTGCAAAAAGTACGACGCCTACTGCATCACCGACGAGGTCTACGAGCACATCGTCTATGCGCCCCACGAGCACGTCTATATGGCCACGCTGCCCGGCATGTTCGAGCGCACCATCAGCTGCAGCTCGCTGTCCAAGACCTACTCCATCACCGGTTGGCGCCTGGGCTACACCATAGCCCCGGCCGAGATTACCGAGCGCATCAAGAAGGTCCACGACTTCCTCACCGTGGGCGTCGCCGCTCCCCTGCAGGAAGCTGTCGTCACCGCCCTCAACTTCGACGACAGCTATTACGATGAGGTCCTCGACCTGTATACCGCCAAGCGCGACCTGTTCTGCCAGGGGCTCGATAGCATCGGTCTTGAGCATA
Source organism: uncultured Collinsella sp. (assembly GCA_902496115.1). GTDB lineage: Bacteria > Actinomycetota > Coriobacteriia > Coriobacteriales > Coriobacteriaceae > Collinsella. The sequence continues at coordinate 6,135 of CABUZK010000033.1, forward strand.
ACGTGCCGCAGGGCGCCTACTACGTCATGATGGATATCTCTGAGTTTGGCTATGACAGCGACCTCGAATTCTGCGAGGATCTCGCGTCTAAGGTGGGCGTGGGCGCCGTGCCCGGATCGAGCTTCTTCCGCGAGCCCGTCAACCATCTGGTTCGTTTCCACTTTGCCAAGCGAGACGAGACGCTTAACGCGGCGCTGGAGAACCTCAAGTCGCTACGTGATAAAATCAAGCCGCGCGGGTAAGGACGGCCCGGCAACTAAAGCAACCAAAGAAGCCTCGCACCGCCCGCCGCGTTGCAAGGCTTCTTTTTATAGCGCGTTCTTAAATGGTTTAGAGCCCTATACTTTAGTCACGGAGCAACTCGTCCCAGAGAGAGGAATACTATGGCAGAGCAGCAGCTTATCGGAGCGCTCGAGGCCGGCGGCACCAAAATGGTCTGCGCCACGGGCTATGCAGACGGTACGGTCCTGGAGCGCGAGCAGATCGCTACCACGACCCCGCAGGAGACCGTTGAGGCCGTCAATGCATGGTTTGCCGACAGGGGCATCGCCGCGCTGGGCATCGGCGCCTTTGGTCCCACCGCAGTCAACCCCGCGTCGCCCCAATACGGCAAGATCCTGGAGACGCCCAAAACGGCATGGCGCTACTTTGATCTGCTGGGAACCATCCAAAACGAGCTCAATATTCCCTGTGGCTACGACACCGACGTCAACGTTGCCTGCTTGGGCGAGGTCACTTTTGGTTGCGCCCAGGGCCTCACCGACGTGGTCTACCTGACCATCGGCACCGGCGTGGGCGCCGGCGTGCTCTCGGGCGGTAAGCTCGTGCACGGCATGATGCATCCCGAGGCCGGCCACATCCTGGTCACGCGCGACCCGCGCGACACCATCGGCGAGCATAGCGCCTGTCCCTTCCATGACAACTGCCTCGAGGGCCTCATCGCCGGCCCTGGCGTTAAAAAGCGCTGGGATGGCAAGAGCGCCGGAGACATGGCCGATGACCCGGAGGCCATGGACCTGCTCGCAGGCTATCTGGCACAGGCGCTCATGACCTACACGCTGTGCTACGCACCGCAAAAGATCATCATCGGCGGCGGCGTGGCCGACCACACCCCCATCGTGCCGCTCGCACGCAAAAAGTGCGCCGAGATGCTCAACGGCTATATCGTCACGCCCGAGGTCAACGACATCGATACCTACATTGTCAACAACAGCCTCGAGGGCAAGCAGGGCATCATGGGCTGCCTGGCCCTGGGCGCCCAGGCGCTCCAGTAAAGGGTGCATCAACGGCGCACGGCGTAGCCAAGCTCGCAAAACGCACGGACAAAACCGTCACGCCCCGCAGAGGCCCTCAAACGAACAAAGCCGCCTAGGACCAAGCAAAACGTCCTAGGCGGCCTTTTTGGTGTAAATCAGCGACCGTAAGAGATATCGGAGCACGACGCCTGTCGTCGCCCCGCAGCAGTCGATCATCACATCGGTAATCATGCCGGCGCGACCGGGCACAAAAAGCTGGATCGTCTCGTCGATAGAGGGAACAAGCAGCAAGAACACCGCCGTGGGCAGCAACACATCAAACGTGCGCCGGCCTTCGAGGTCAAAGGCGTGCGTCGCCAAGATGCCAAGCACCATGTACTCGGTAAAATGAGCGCACTTGCGCACGACGAAGTTGGTCACCCACTCGTATGGAAGCCCCAGGGCCTGCAAAAAGCCGCGAATGGATTCCATGATCGACAAGCTCAACGAACCAGACCCCGTACCGGGAACCAGCGAATTGCCCCAAATGACGAGCACCATGGCGCAGGCGGCAAGCGCCCATTTTCGATCGAGCTTAACCATGAGGCAATTATGCCTCCGCGCGCAGCGGTGTAAAGCTGGCGGTACCGCCCTCGATAACGCTCAGATAGGCACGGCCCGTGCGCTTGACGGCCGCAGACTGTAGACGGTTGATCTCTTCCTCGAGAATCTGATTAACGCGCTCATGGCGACGGTTTTCCATAACGCCGGCAGCGATAGCCTCGGCGCGCTCGATACCCTCGCGCGAGATACGCGCGGTATCCTCGGGAAGCACGGAGCTGTGGCGGCCGACATAGACGGGAGCAACCGAGGCAGGTGAGGCTGCAGGCGTGGGCACCGCCACGGGGGCGGGCTCGGCAACCTCGTCCATGATCGCCATGGCGGCGGCCCACATGTCCTCGTGGCCCGAATAATCGGCCATGGGGATATCTTCCTCAAGAGAGGCATCGGGGAGACTGTCGGTATCCACGCGATCCTGGACATCGATAGAAGCAGTGATGGCGGCGGGTTCGTCCAGATCGGCAAGATCCACACCCTTGGCATCGGAAATGATGGGCATGCTGGCGAGCTTGGCGTTGTACGGCGCCGCCTCCGCGGCCTGCATTTGGGCCGAAGCCCCCCAAAGCGAGCTTTCGGCAGCTCGGCGAGCGGCAATGGTCTCCTCGTCGACAGCCAGGGGCTCATCGGCAAAGGGGTCGGCGACAGGAGCCGCCTGAGCTGCGCTCTGTTGGCCGGCCGAAGCAGCCGACGCGGCAGAGGCGTACGCAGCCGACGACGCGCCGTTATAGGCGGCATTGTTGGCTGCGTTGGCTACAAGCGCCACGAAGGCTGCGGTGCTGCCCGCAGGGGCTGCATGAGAGCCCGAGACGGCGCGTGCGGCAGCGGCGATGTCATCGCGATTGTAAGAACCGGTCTTTCCACCGTTGGTGAGCTCGTCGATTGCGACCTGGTAGACATCGCGCGAACGCGTTGGATCGCAGCTGACCGGGGAATCATCATCGAGCATACTGTCGATCATAGACCAGGCCTCAGCCTCATCCATGGCGTTAGCCGCGCGCGCGATGGTGGGAACGCCATCGTCGGCGTGGCGGCGCTGGAACGCACCGGTCAGGTCGGAGAGAAATGCGGAAGAAGGCTGTGCGGCATTGGCCTGATCGGCCGGGGCCGCAGGCTGAGGCGCCGCCCCCTGCTGCTGCGCGGGAATCGAGGCGGTCTTGAACTCGTTATGGGTCCGGCCAAACTGAGCGGCGCCGCCCACGGCATCGGGCTCAAACAGGCGGCCATCATGCTCAGCGCGATACTCGGAGATACCCAGCGAGGCTGCGTAGATGCCCACGCCCGCCACCGCACCAACGGCAAAGGGAACCGCGCCCGCGACAACCGTCTCGTTGACCGACGAGAACGGCAACGTCGCGGCATACATCACCACGGGGGCGGCAAGGCCGATCCCGCAGGAAAGTCCGGCAAGGACTGCTCGTTGTGTTGCATCAGAAGAAGCCATGAGCTCTCCCCATCTTCCAGCACCCAAATCGCATCATTTAGTTGGCTGCGCGAGAGAAGATGAAGCGGGACATGCGTCCCAAAGCAACGGTATATGGTTCGTTTCATCTGCGTTTTCCGTCGCGAAGCTTAAAAGTTATTATGCGAAACCGACCCTCCGATTGCAAGCGATGAGGCCGGATTATGGCTCGAAAACTGCTGCTTGTCGGTCATAAGGTCAAAAAATGTTGCCGAGTGGCGCCGTAAAGAAAGGGCCGGGGCATAAACCCCGGCCCGATTGCCCGTTCTTATGGCGATATAGCGTGCGGCTTTTGGTCTAAAACGTCTGCTCGTAGTCGCTGTGCTTTTTGGCCGAACGCACCAGGAACTCCTGGTTGGTGTTGGTGCCCTTAAGACCCTTAATAAACGACGCCGCCGCGCGCTCGGTGTTGTTCATACCGGCGAGAATGCGACGCAGGCCAAAGACAAACGGGCGCATCTGCTCGTCGACCAGCAGGTCCTCGTTGCGCGTACCGGAGGCAACGGGGTCGATGGCCGGGAAGATGCGGCGATCGGCAAGATCGCGGTCGAGCTTGAGCTCCATGTTGCCGGTGCCCTTGAACTCCTCAAAGATGACCTCATCCATCTTGGAGCCGGTGTCGATAAGGGCGGAGGCGAGGATGGTGAGCGAGCCGCCGTTTTCGATATTGCGGGCTGCACCCAGGAAACGCTTGGGCGGATAGAGAGCTGCCGAATCGACGCCGCCCGAAAGGATACGGCCCGAGGCGGGTGCCGCCAGGTTGTAGGCGCGGGCAAGACGCGTGATGGAGTCGAGCACCACCACGACATCGCCGCCCAGCTCCACAATGCGCTTGGCGCGTTCGATGACGAGCTCGGCCACGCGGGTGTGGTTCTCGGCAGGCATATCGAAGGTCGAGGCCACGACCTCGCCCTTGATGGAGCGCTGCATATCGGTGACCTCTTCGGGGCGCTCGTCGACGAGCAGGCAGATGAGGTGCACCTCGGGGTTGTTGATCGAGATGGACTGGCAGATCTTCTTAAGGATCGTTGTCTTGCCGGCCTTGGGCGGCGACACAATCAGGCCACGCTGGCCCTTGCCGATCGGCGACACGATATCGATGGCGCGACCGGTGATGGAATCCTTGCCATGCTCCATGCGCAGCGGCTCGTTGGGATAGACCGGGGTAAGGTCGCCGAACTTGGGGCGGTTGCGGATCTGCTCGGGATCCATGCCGTTAACGGTCGTGATCTTGGCGAGGCCGGCTCGCTTGTCGCCGCCGCGCGAGGGGCGCAGCGAACCCTCGATGACATCGCCCGTGCGCAGGCGTGCGGAGCGAATGAGGTAAGCGGGGACGAAGGCGTCTTCGTTGGACTTCATGTAACCGTGGGCATGGATGATGCCGGAGCCGTCCGGGCGAATCTGCAGGATGCCCTTAATATCGCGGAAGCCCTCGGCCTTCGCGGCGGTCGTGTAGATCTCCTCGACAAGCTCGGCCTTCTTCTTGCCGGTCGTCTCGATCTCGAACTCTTTTGCCTTCTCGCGCAGCTCGGCGACCTTCATGGCCGCAAGCTCCTCGCGCGAAAGCGTGGGCTCGGTGGGGGCGGCGTTGCGCTCCCTATTGCGCTGTTTGCGGTCGCGCTGACGGCTGCGGCGGTCGTTGTTGCGATCGTCCTTGCGGTCGTTGCGCTCGTCGCCGCGCTTGTGCTGACGACGGTTGGGGCGGGCGCCCTCTTCGGTCTCGACGCCCCCGTCGGCTGCGGGTGCATCGGTGCCGGACGGAGCCTCGCCCTCCGCCTTGGCGTCGGCGTTGGCATGGGCGCTGGGATCGGCGTCGCCCTGCTGCTCGGCAGCCTTTGCCCTCGCGGACTTCTTGCGCGTACGCTTGGGCTTCTCAGTTGCCGGCTGGTCGACGTTCTCGGCCTCGGAAGCGGCATCGGCGGTTGCCTGGGAGGACTTGTCCTCGACGGACTTGGCCTCGGCGTCGACTTTGGCCTTCGCCTTCGTCGAGCGCTTTGCCGCGGTGCGACGGCTACGGCCGGGGCGGACATCGGCGGGCTCGGCATCGGCAGATGCGGGGGCCTCGGTGGACGGAGCGTCCTGGACCCAGGAATCGGCCGCGGCCGTAGACTCGGCCGTCACCGCTGCACCCTGGGCAGCAGCTGCTGCGGCAGCGGCTTTCTCGGCCTCAACATACGCCTTGGGCTTGCGGCCGCGACGATGCGGGCGCAGAGCCGGATCAACGACGGGAACCTCGTTGACCTCAGCGTGTACGACGGGCTCGGCGGAGGAAGCGCCCTCCCCTGCCGCAGAACGAGCCGGAGCTTCAGCGACCTCAGGAGTCAGCTGCTCGACGGGTTGCTGCGTCTTGGCTGCCGCACGGCGACGCGTGCGCGGTGCCGGCTTCTCGGCCGACTGTTCGGCAGCAGGAGCCTCGGGGGCGACCGGCGCAGCGAGCTCAGTCAATGCCGCGGCCTCGCGCTCGGCAGCGCGACGGCGGGCACGCACAACCTGGGCCTCGCTAATCTGCGCCAGTGCACGGGCCTGCGCGACCTCATCGGAAATGGGGACCGAAGCATCGGCGGCAACGGACCGCTTCGCGCGCGTGGTGCGCGTCGTACGGCGCTTGGGCTTTTCGGCATCCTCGCCGTCCGCAGCAGGCTTGGCCACACGACGCGTACGCTTGGGCTTAGCGGGAGCAGCCTCCTCGCTAGCAACGGGCGTGGTGGGCGCGGCGGCCTTAAGCGCCTCGGGAGCCGAGACCTGCGCCGGCGCGGAAAGCACGGCCTGGTCCGACGTAACCGGTGCAGCGGGAGCCGTTTGCGTCGTCGTTATTTCGTTTTCTTGTTGTTGATCAGACACAGTGTTTGCTCAACTTTCTTTTCAAGCCCTGTGATCACATGCTCCCTGCATAAACCTTCAGGGCGGCTAAACAGTCTAGCTCCGTCAAATACCGACGGACATCATTGATCTGTATAGAGATGATTGCGTTATATACGCAGCGTTAGTGTAACACAACCGCAACCACCTGCAACTTAGTCATCGGGGACGTTCTTAAACGACTGGTCAAAAGGGATGCTCTTTACAAAGTTCCGGCGTACACCATCGCCACATCATAAGCTGCGGTGAAATAGTTCCCAAATCCCAGCCGGCACCTCTCAAGCAGGAACCATTCCACCGCAACTCATAAGAAGAAGGCAGATCAAGCCTCAAGCATCGAGAAAACGGAACAGCTAAGGGACAAGGGCATCGGCCCCAAGATCGATGTGCCACGAATCGCGCCCATCTACTACGTTTGCCCCCGCACCCCTGACCATACTCACTATTTTTCGAAAGTCGCAGACCTGCTACCTGCGGTTTTAATATTGTGATTTTCGGCGTGGTTCGGGGTACGCACTTAAACGTAGTAGATGCCCCCGATTCTTGGCAGAAGGTATCCCACCGTTCCTCTACGGGACAAAAATGATCCGTTTTCCTCCGTCCCCTAGGGTCATTTTCAAAACTATGGCTGTTTACTACGATGAATCGCTCAACCACGACCACGCCAAAACCGAAAAAATAAAACCCCAGCTAGATGGCTTGCACTTTTCGGTGAAAAGCCCGTGTGATTGGAATCCCTCGATTCATCGTAGTAAACCGGTATAGTTGCGATTTGGTAGCATTTTCCAGCAAGCCAAATTGTCTCGCTAAACGCAAAAAGCCCGACCTCCGCATGGGAGATCGGGCTTTCGAGGCTCAGTCAAACCGAACCAACGCAGTCAAACGACCAGCGCTTACATCTGCTCGGGGGCAGAAACGCCAACGAGGGTAAGCACCAGGGCGAGCGTCACACGGACGGCGTCGCAGGCGGCCAAACGGGCGCGCGAGAGCTCAGGGTCGACGGGACGGCCCTCGCTCGGAAGGACCTGGCAGGCGGCGTAGAAGCTGTGGAAGTCGCCAGCGAGCTCCTCAGCAAAGTGCGTCAGGCGGAACGGAGCGCGATCGCGAGCGCAGCTGGCGATGAGGTCGGTGAGCTCGTTGAGCTTACGCGAAAGGGCGAGCTCGGTCGGGTCGGTCAGCAGCGAGTAATCGACGTTCTCGCCAATAGCCTTCTCGGCGACGGCCTTCATGCCCATCTCGGCGGCCTGCTCGGCGGTAACGTCGGCGGCGCGGCGCAGGATGGAGCACACGCGAGCGTGAGCATACTGCACGTAATAGACCGGGTTGGAGTTGTCGCGCTTCTTAACGGCCTCGATATCGAAGTCGACCATCTGGTTGGAGCTCTTGGAGATGAGCGTGTAGCGAGCGGCGTCGGAGCCGACCTCGTCGACGAGCTCCTGCAGGGTCACCATGGTGCCCTTGCGCTTGGACATACGGACGGGCTTGCCGTTGCGCAGCAGGTTGACGAGCTGGCCCAGCAGAACCTCAAACTTGCCGGGATAGCCAAGAGCGTCGCAGACGCAGCGGACGCGGTCGATGTAGCCGTGGTGGTCGGCGCCCCAGATGTCGATGACGTGGTCGACGCGCTGGAACTTATCCCAGTGATAGGCAACGTCGGAGGCGAAGTAGGTGTACTCGCCATCGGACTTGATCAGGACGCGGTCCTTGTCGTCGCCCAGGTCGGTGGAGCGGAACCACAGGGCACCGTCCTTGGTGTAGAGGTAGCCCATCTTGTCGAGCTTCTCAAAAGCGCGGTCGACGGCGGAAGTGCCGGCGGTCTCGCCCTCGGTGTCCTTCACGTACAGAGAGCGCTCGGAGAACCAACGATCAAAGTCGCAGTTAACGGCGTGGCAAAGGTCGCGCATGTTGTCGACCATCTTTACGTAGCCGCGCTCGCGGAAGCTCTCCATGCGCTCCTGCGGATCGGCGTTGACCCACTTATCGCCGTCGGTGCGCCAGAACTCGGCAGCCTCGTCGATGATGTAGTCGCCGCCGTAGGAGTCCTTACCCAGAGTCTCGGCAAAGTTGTCCTGATACGGATGGGTCTCGGGATGCTCGTCGCTCTCGTCGGCAACAAAGGCGTCGCGGTCGGCGATCAGAAGCTTGTGAGCCTCGTCGATATCCACGCCCTGCTTGGCGATGATGTCGGCGAGCTGCATATAGCGCGTGCTGATGGAGTTACCGAAGGTGTTCATCTGAGAGCCGTGGTCGTTGATGTAGAACTCACGCTGGATGTCGTAACCGGCGTGGTCCATCACACGACAAAGGGAGTCGCCCAGAGCGGCCCAGCGACCATGGCCGATGTGCATGGGGCCGACGGGGTTGGCGGAGACGAACTCGACCTGGGTCTTCAGGCCGCCACCGACGTTGGACTTAGCGAAGTCCATACCCTTCTCGCGGGCCTCGCCAAAGATGGCGTTCTTGACGGCGACGGAGAGGTAGAAGTTGATGAAGCCAGGACCGGCGATCTCGACCTTCTCGATCGCGGGGTCCTCGGGCATATGGGCAACGACGGCCTCGGCGATCTTGCGCGGGGCGCAGTGAGCCAGCTTGGCGGACTTCAGGGCCATGGTGGAGGTCCACTCGCCATGAGAAGTATCAGCCGGTCGCTCGATAGCGCAATCGTCAAGTTCAAATGCGGAAAGGTCGCCGGCCTCCTGGGCCGCAGCAAGCGCAGCGCGTACCAGCTCTTCAATCTTCTCGGGCATAGATCCTCCTTGTGTTAAAGCCCCCGAGCTCTTGGTCACTCGTAGGGCAAAAGCCAGAGTTTGTAGCACTCTATCACAAGCGGTAACTACTGTCGCAGGGTAAAGCTAATAGATATTGCATATGCACAAAAATGACTACCGCTCTTGCGCGGCTGTACAAAGTTGGCGGTTTGCCTGCAGTTTATACACGTTCTAGAAATGCATAAACGTATGGATAAGCCGTTCTATTTATCGAATACTCTTACCTATCGGAGTTGTGTGCTTTTCCTGCATAAAGTGATGGTTTGCGCACGTCAGCGTGGTATTCTTAACATACGTAAATTCGTATAAGTTGGAGGTAGCATGTTCTCAATCGGTCAACACGTCATTCATCCGGGTCAGGGAGTCTGCACCGTCGTCGGCTTTAGAGACGACACGCCGCAGCCCATGTTGTTGCTCGAGGCCAAGCAGGGGCATGCGCAGACGATTCTCATGTACCCCGTGGCGCAGGCCGACCGTCTGCATGCCGCTATCTCCCAGCAAGATGCCGAGCACCTGCTGAGCCACTACGACGAGCTGGAGTGCGACACCTTTACCGAGCGCAATAGCTCGCTCGAGGAGACGCACTTTAAGCAGCAGCTCAAGCTGGGCGCGCCCGAGACGGTTCGCGTGGCAAAAACCATGATGCACCGTATTCGCCAGGCCGAGGAAGCAGATAAAAAGCCCAGCTCTTATTACATGCGCGTACTCAAGGAAGCCAAGCGCCGCTCCATCGAGGAGTTCGCCGTGGCCCTGGGCGTCACCGAAGAGGCCGCCGAAGCCCGTCTAGCCCAAGCCGCCCTCAACTAACCTGCCCACGCCAAAACCACCACAAAGGGGACAGGCACCTTTGTGGTGGTTTTTTTCGTTCTAGTCGTTCTAGTAGTATTCATTCTTAGCGATACCTACGAACACAAGGAGTCTTTTATGGAAGAGCCGCTTTCCGCCGGAATCACCCGCGGCCGTGCGTTCGAATTGCTCAACGAGCACAACAAAGACCCGTTCCACATCACCCACGGCGAAACGGTCGAGGGCACCATGCGCTACTTTGCGCGCGAGTTCGACCCCGAGAACGAGGAGTTTTGGGGCATCGTCGGCCTGCTGCACGACCTGGATTGGGAGGAGCATGAGGACGACCCCATGAACCACACTATCTATGCGGCCGAGATCCTCGAGGGCGAGGGCGCCTCTCCCGAACTCATTCGCGCTATTCAGACGCACACGTCCGATTTCAACAGATCGCTGCCCAAGCCCGAGCTGCAGATGGAAAAGATCCTGTTTGCCTGCGACGAGCTCACCGGCCTGATCGGTGCTGCCGTGATCATGCGTCCGAGCAAGAGCGTCATGGACTTTACGACTAAGTCGCTCAAGAAAAAGTTCAAGGACAAGCGCTTTGCCGCCGGCTGCTCGCGCGACGTGATTTCGCAGGGCGCCGAGATGCTGGGCTGGGAGCTCCCCGAGCTCTTTGACCGTACCATCGCGGCCATGCAATCCTTCGCGCCCGATCGCGATACCTTCCAGGCCTAACCGCCCACGCCACCTATAACCACCACGAAGGTGCCTGTCCCCTTTGTGGTGGTTTTTCGTTTGCGAGAGGTTTAGGGGCGAACCTGACCGGTGCCGCGGAGCTTGTATTTGTAGGTGGTGAGGGCCTCGGCGGCAAAGGGGCCGCGGGCGTGGAGCTTTTGGGTCGAGATGCCGATCTCGGCGCCCAGGCCAAACTCGCCGCCGTCGGTGAAGCGCGTGCTGGCGTTGGCGTACACGGCCGAGGCATCGACCGCATCCAGGAAGCGCTCGCAGGCATCCTCGTCCTCGGCGATGATGGCCTCGGAATGCATGGTGCCGTAGCGGTTGATGTGCGCGATGGCCTCGTCCTCGTTCGCCACGACCTTCACGCTCATCTCGAGCGCCAGATACTCGCGGCCCCAGTCCTCCTCGCTTGCAGTAACAAAGTCATCGCCCTCGGCAAGACCAGCATCGGCGCATGCGGCGCACGTGGCCTCGTCGCCATGAATGAGCACGCCATGGTCGTGCAACACGGCCACGACCGCAGGCAAAAACGAATCTGCCACGGCACGGTCGACCAGCAGTGACTCAGCGGCATTGCACACGCCCACGCGCTGGGTCTTGGCATTGACGATAATGTTGAGTGCCTTGTCAAAGTCGGCGGATTCATGCACGTAGATGTGGCAGTTACCCGTGCCCGTCTCGATCACCGGCACGAGCGACTCGCGCACACAGCGCTGGATCAGGCCCGCACCGCCACGCGGAATGAGCACATCGACAATGCCACGAAGCTTCATGAGCTCGCCGGTTGCCTCGCGGTCGGTAGACTCGATCATCGAGACGGCCTCGCGCGGGAAGCCCTGGGCCTCAAGCGCATCGGCCAGCAGTTCGGCAATCATGGCGCACGAGTGATAGGCCAGCGAACCGCCGCGCAGAATGCAGGCGTTGCCAGTGCGGATGCAGATGCCCGCAGCATCGGCCGTCACGTTGGGACGGGCCTCATACACCATGGCGACCAGGCCCAGTGGCACACTCACGCGGGTCAGGTCCACACCACTTGCAAGCACGCGGTGGTCGAGCACGCGGCCGACAGGATCGGGCAGCTCAGCGAGCTTCTCCAGGCCGGCGGCCATACTCTCGACGCGCTCGGGCGTCAGCAACAGGCGATCGAGCAGGCCAGCCGAGGTGCCTGCATCACGCGCGGCGGACATATCGAGCTCGTTGGCGGCAACGATGGAATCGACGCCGTCGCGCAGCGCCGCGGCCATGGCGCGCACGGCCTCCTGGCGCTGGACATCGCTCGCCGTGGCAAGCGCGCCCGAAGCGGCCTTGGCCTCAACGGCAAGATCGTGAACGTAGGTGGCTATATCGACCGACATGAACGGCCCTTTCTCTTAGATGTTTGCCAACCATGGTAGCCGATTTGCACGCATCCTCGCAGACGGCGGTAGAATTGGTCAACCCGAAACACCGCAACGAATGGAAGCATCACATGGCCCTCATCACTTCGTACCACGTCCCCGGTCTCTATGTCGAGGACCACAGCATCGACGTCCCCCTCGACTGGCGCGGCCTGGAGCCCATGCTTTTGGCCGTCGGCAGCACCATGCGCCGCGGCGCCATGCCGGCGCCCATCGCCGGTGCGCCCGAGAGCATCAAGCTCTTCTACCGCGTGATTTGCGCGCCCGACTGCATTAACGACGACTTGCCGCTGCTCCTCTTTTTGCAGGGCGGCCCCGGCGGCGAGAGCCCGCGTCCGCTGTCGCCCACAAGCGATGGCTGGATCGAGGAGGCCGTCAAGCATTTCCGCGTCGTGCTGCCCGACCAGCGAGGCACCGGGCGCAGCAGCTGCGTGGACGGGCGCACGATTGCCGCCTTGGGCGATCGTGCCGAGGCAGCAGGAGCCGATGCGGCCCGCTCACAGGCGGACTTTCTCAAACGCCACCTCGCCAGCTCCATCGTGCGCGATTTTGAGTACCTGCGCCTGGTGGGTTTTGGCGGCAAGCCCTGGGTCACACTCGGGCAGAGCTACGGCGGTTTTTTGACGTTGAGCTATCTGTCGCTCTTTCCCGAGGGCGTGGCGGCAAGCTTTACCTGCGGCGGCATTCCGCACGTGCCGGCGAGCGCCAGCGAGGTCTACGCGCACACCTTCCCGCGCATGGCGGCCAAGACGCAGCAGTACTATGACCGCTACCCTGCCGATGTCGAGCGCGTGGCTGCCCTGGCAGATGCGATCGAGGAGCAAAAGCCCGCACTGCCCGACGGCTCGCCGATGACGGTCGAGCGCCTGCAGCTTATGGGCAGCGACTTTGGCATGAAGCCAAGCTTTGAGCGCATGCACTGGATTATCGATCACGCGTTTGTTGATGGCGATGGTACGCTGAGCTGCGGCTCCTCGGTATCCGACAGCTTTTTGATGCGCGCCTTCGAGCGCACCAACACGCGCACAAACCCGCTTTACTGGACGCTGCAGGAGTTCATCTACGCCGACGGCGACACCATGCCCATTCACTGGGCTGCAGCCGAGGAAAAGGCCCATCGCGCCGAGTTCGACACGCTCGCGCGCCCGCTCATGTTTACCGGCGAGGCCATGTTCCCGTGGATGTTTGAGCAGATGCCTGAGCTCAAGCCCTTCAAGCCCGCCATGGACCTGCTGATGGAAGACACCAGCTGGGACAAGATCTACGACCCGCAGCGCCTAGCGTGCAACGAGGTGCCACTCCAGGCCGCGGTGTACTTCGACGACATGTACGTGGACTCGGGCTTGCAGCTCGACACGCTCAGCCGCGTGGGCAACTCGCATGCCTGGGTGACCAACGAGTTTGAGCACGATGGCCTGCACGGCAGCGCGGTGTTCAAGCACCTCTTCGACGAAGCCCTCAACCGCGGAGACCTGCGCCGGATCTTCTAACAAAGGAGTGTCCCCAACTGGCGGCACAAAAGGAACGTCCCCAAGTGCCGAGAACAGAAACATCGAAGGTAGAGGGCGGAAAGCGAAAACGCCCCTAAGCGAGCATGGTGACGTGAAAGAGGAGGGCATTGACCTTTTGGTCATGCCCGACGATTGAACGTCAGATTGCCGCTTAGGAGCGTTTGCAGCGTCAATTGGTTAGGCGAAGACGATCAGATTATCTCGGTGGATCGCGGGCTTTTCGGCCAGGTCTGCCAGCAGACGGTTGCCGGCAATCTGGTCCTGGCGACGTCCGGCTGCAAGTTCCAGCACGTCCGAATCGGCCTCGGCGATACCGCGGGCGACGACCATACCGCTCGAATCGCACACGTCGAGCACATCGCCCTCGGCGAAAGCGCCATCG
>CABUZK010000034.1 GCA_902496115.1 uncultured Collinsella sp.
CAAAGAAGCCATCGACGCCGGTGGCCTTGAGCTGCGGCAGGTCGGCCGTCTTGACGCCGCCGCCCACCACGATGGGCACGGGGCTTGCCGCGTGGAGGGCAGCCAGGTCCTCAAAGCTTTTGGTGATGATAGAGCCGTCGGCCGCGCGTCCGCAGTCGCGCTTGGTCTCGGTCTCGTGGAGCGGGCCGATGCCCAGGTAGTCGACTAGGCTCATGTCGGCGGTCTTGACGTACTCGAGCATCTCCTCGCAACGGGCCGAAAGGCCCACGATGGCGTCGGGGCCCAAAAGTTTGCGGCAGACCTCGACGGGAATATCGCTCTGGCCCACGTGCACGCCGTCGACAGCAATACCCTGCTCGCGCGCGGCGAGTACGCAGTCCAGACGGTCGTCGATCAGCAAGGCGACCTGACCGGTCTTGCCGGCCTGTGCGATTGCCTGCGCGGCGTTGCCGGTCAGCGCAATGATCTCGCGGGCGCTTGCCACCTTGGAGCGCACCTGAATGCAGGTAAAGCCGGCGTCGAGCGCCTGGGCCACCACATCGCCCACGGGACGTCCCAGCGTGTTTTCGGGGCCGAGTACCAGATAGGCCGAGATATCAAGGTTGTCGCGGATGCTCATCGTGCTTCCTCCTGTTTCCTGATCTGTGCTTCCATGCGCTCGAGTTTGCCGGTCATGGTGTCGGTAAATCCGGGTCGAATATCGGCTTTGAGCACGACTTCGGTGCGGATGCCCTTGCTCGCCAACACAAAGGTTGCGTCGCGCACGACCTGCATGACCTCGTCCCAGTCGCCCTCGATCTCGGTGAACATCGAGGTGGTGCGGTTGGGAAGGCCGCTCTTGCGAATGACGCGCACGACTTCGGCGACCTCGGCGGATAGCTCGTCGCCGGTGCCGCATGGGGCGATGGCCACGGCGACGAGCGTGTTCATGCCGGCATTGGTTGCGGGCTCGGACATGGCTTATGCCTCCTCGAGCTCGAGTCGGTTATCGGCGATGTCTTGGGCGGTCGCGCGGTAGAGCTCGTCGATAAAGGCGACCTTAAAGCTTGCCGGGGCATCGGCGACAGCGGCGGCACGCGTGCCGGCAACGTTGTAGACCGCGGTGCCGCAGACGGCTGCCGTAAACGGGTCGGCGGCGCAGGCGTACACGGCCAGCACGCCGCCCTGCGAGCAGCCGCAGCCGGTGATCTTGGACATGAGCGGGCTGCCGCCGTGGGACTTGGCTACGGTCGTGCCGTCGGTAATCAGGTCGACTTCGCCCGAGACCACTACGGCGCCGCCGGTGTAGCGGGCGAGCGCCACGGCGGCACCACGGGCGGCGTCGACCGTGTCGGTGGTATCGACACCGCGCACGCGGCTCAGATCGGCCGCCTCGCCCTCAAGACCCCACAGGCCGGCGAGCGCGATAATCTCGGAGGCGTTGCCGCGCACGATGGCGGGCTTGTACTGCTTGAGCTCGTTTACCAGCTGGGTGCGCAGGCTACCGATGCCCAGGCCCACCGGATCGAGCACCCAGGGCTTGCCGGCGTCGTGTGCCGCCTTGGCCGCGCGGGGAATCGTCTGCTCGTAGATAGGGAAGAGCGTGCCCATGTTGAGATAGATGGCGCCGCCGCCGGCAACGAGCGCTTCGCCCTCGTCGGGCAGATAGACCATGGCGGCCGATCCGCCCACGGCGAGCTGTGCGTTGGCGACAAAGTCGATCGTCACCGTGTTGGTGATGGAGCCTGCCATCGGATTGGTGGCACGAATCTCCTCCACGGCCTTGACCATATGTTGCTTAAGCTGTTCCGAATCAATCACTGCACATGCCTCCTTGGCATAGAAAAGGGGCGCTGTGCATAGACAGCGCCCCTGTAAAGGCGGCATGCTCCCTACGCCAGCATTAACTGACAGGTTCAAAGGATTGGGCCCCATGCCCTCTCAGCCTTGTGGTTTGCACCGCTGGCACTCCCGCATCGAATCTGTTGTCCCCTATACTAGCGCACCTGCCAATAAGGGACAGGTTTATTTTGGTAGGTCGTTACAATAGGTAGGACCGATACGAATGGGGGCCTTATGATTAAACTTGCGCTGACCGATATGGACGATACGCTGATTCCAGCCGGGCATGACGGCGCCAGCGACTACGCCATTGAGGGTATTCATGCCATGCAGACGGCGGGTCTGCACTTTGGCCCGGTTTCGGGCCGTCAGCCGTCTGCGATGGGCTGGATGTTCAGAAATCGTTCCGAGTGCTTTTCGACCGGTGCGTTCTGCAACGGCCAGGTCATGTTTGTGGACGGCGAGGCGGTAGCCTCGCATGCGACCGACAACGCCGCCCTTATGCGCTTGGCTGACTACTTGGAGCAGGAGACCGACGATACGTATCTGAAGGTCTACAGCCTGGGTGATGACTTTTGGGGTAACGATGCCTACTGCGTGACGAGCGATCCCGAGCGCGTGCGTCGCGCCATGGAGTCGGGCGGCAACGCGTGGCTCAAGGGCGAAGAGGCCCCGTGCCGTCCTGTTGTCGATGATGCCCCGGTATACAAGGCGAATATCTGGAGTGCCCGTTCACGTGAGGAGCTCGCTGAGCTGCGCGAGCGCATTGCCGCTGAGGTGCCGGAGCTCTCGCTTGTGTTTCCCAACAACCGCGTGCGCCTGTTTGACATCCTTCCGGCTGGTTGGGACAAGGGCTGCGCTGCGCTGGAGCTGGCGCGCGCTTTGGGCCTGACGCCCGATGAAGTGGCCGTATTTGGCGATTCCGATAACGATCTGCCCATGATCGATGCCGTTCCCAACTCCGTTGCAGTCGCCAATGCCAACGAGGCCGTCACGGCTGCCGCGCGCTGGCATATCGGCGCTGCGGCAGACGATGCGGTTGCCGGGGCTCTGCATCAGATTGCCGCCTGCGCCGCGACGGGGGAGATGCCGCCGTTTATGCGTCAGGTGAGCACGACTGGTTTCGACGTCACGAACGTCTAGGGAGAAAGCTATGAAGCTTCAGCAGCTCAGGTATGTCGTCAAAGTTGCCGAATGCGGCAGCATCACCGAGGCCTCGCGCCGGCTCTTTGTGTCGCAGCCTTCGATTACCGCATCGATTCGCGATCTCGAAAACGAGATGGGCGTGCATATCTTTGAGCGCACTAACAAGGGCGTCGTTGTGTCCGAGGAAGGCGAGACCTTCTTGGGCTATGCGCGTCAGGTACTCGATCAGGCCGACCTGCTCGAGGGCAAGTACAAGGGCGCATCCGAGCAGGTGCCGCACTTTAGTGTGAGCTGCCAGCATTATTCCTTTGCCGTTAACGCGTTTGTCGACGTGATTCGCGAGTTCGATGCCGCGCGTTACGACTTTACCCTGCGCGAGGAGCAAACCCACGAGATTATCGAGGACGTCGCGCACATGAAAAGCGAGCTCGGCATCCTGTATCTGTCGGAGCACAATCGCGAGGTCATCGAGCGCATGCTGGCGGCCAACGAGCTCGTGTTCGAAGGGCTCTTTTGCGCCGCGCCGCACGTTTTTGTGTGTGCAGACCATCCGCTGGCTGGCCGCTCCAGCGTGACGCTCGAGGACTTGGAAGACTACCCGTTCCTGTCCTATGAGCAGGGCAGCTACAACTCGTTTTACTATTCCGAGGAGCTGACCTCGACCTTTGAGCGCCGCAAGAATATCCGCGTGCGCGACCGTGCGACGTTGTTCAACCTGGTCATGGGCCTCAACGGCTACACGGTGTGTTCGGGCGTGATCAGCCACGAGCTCAACGGCCCCGGTATTATCTCGATTCCGCTCGATGTAGACGAGTACATGGAGATCGGCATCATCACGCGCAAAAATACGACGCTAACGCGCTATGGGCAGGCCTATATCGACGCGATTCGTCAGCACATCTAGGCTGCCGTGTTCCGCGCGGAGTCAAATCTCTTTATTGCGGCCCAAACTGATATAGGAAGCATCTATATCAAACTGTTATAAACATATATTTTACGATGGCCATATGAGCGCTCATACTCTGTCCCAGTAAAGCAACCAATGCAAAGGGAGATATCTATGAGCACTTCGATTCAACCGAACGCGCCGTTTCGCGCCGATATCGTCGGCAGCTTTCTTCGTCCGCAGGCTGTGAAGGACGCCCGTGCCGCCTATGCCGCGGGCACACTCGACGCCGCCGGTCTTAAGGCCGTCGAGGACGAGGCCATTCGCGACTTGGTGGCTAAGCAGAAGGCCGCCGGCCTACAGGTCATCACCGATGGCGAGTTCCGCCGCAGCTACTGGCACCTCGACTTTATGTGGGGGCTCAACGGCATTGAACGCCGTACCTCGCGTACGGGCTATATGTTCCACGACGAGGAGACCACGGCCGACACCGCCGTGGTAACCGGTCCCATCAGCGGCGAGAACCATCCGTTCGTCGAGCACTTTAAGTTTGTCAAGGCGCTTGAGGGAGAGGGCCAGGTCGCGCGGCAAACCATTCCGGCGCCGATCCAGACGTTCTCCGAAGTTACGCTCGACCGCTGCGACGGCCAGCAGGAGAGTCTACGTGCCGTTTATAAGACCGACGAAGAACTTGCCGATGCCATCGCTGCAGCATATCGCACCGTGATTGCCGACCTGTATGCTGCAGGCTGCCGCAACATCCAATTTGATGACTGCACCTGGGGCATCTATTGCGATACCGACTTTGTGTCCAAGACTGGCATGAGCCCGGTTGACCTGCAAAAGGTGAGCGAGCTGGGCGTGGCGCTCAACAATGCCGCCATCGCGGACAAGCCCGACGATCTGGTCATCAACACGCATGTATGCCGCGGCAACTACCACTCCACCTACGCTTTTGAGGGTGGCTACGACCCCATCGCGCCGTACCTGTTTGCGCATGAGGATGTCGATGCGTTCTATTTGGAGTTCGACACGCCGCGCGCCGGTGGTTTTGAGCCGCTCAAGTACGTTGCTCCCGGCAAGAAGGTCGTGCTGGGCTTGGTGACTACCAAGGCGGCAGAGCTCGAGAACGAGGACGCTATTGTCGAGCGCATCCGCGAGGCGGCAAAGTACGTGCCGCTCGAGAACCTGTATCTGTCTCCGCAGTGTGGCTTTGCCAGCTGCGAGATTGGCAACAAGCTGACCGAGGACGAGCAGTGGGCAAAGATCGCGCTGGTCAGGAGCATTGCCGAGCGCGTTTGGAAGTAACGCTACCGTTCGCAGGTGACGGCGCGTGCGAGACATAGCGTATCGCGTACAATGGTTCGGATCGTATCGTTCGGGCAGGTTATCCGATATGTCCGATCGCCCTTCCATTCGAAAGGACATCCATGTCCCAGTCTTCGATGCCCGCCGTCACCGATGCCATCTACGATGCGTCATCGCTCGGCCGCCCGCGCATGTTTTTGCTCGGCCTGCAGCACCTGTTTGCCATGTTTGGCGCCACCGTGCTGGTGCCCGTGCTCACCGGTCTCTCGGTTTCGGCAACACTATTGTTTGCCGGCTTGGGCACCCTGCTGTTCCACTTCCTGTCGCGCGGTAAGGTGCCCGCGTTCCTGGGCTCGTCGTTTGCCTTTATCGCGGGCTATGCCGCCATTGCACCCAACGGCGAGGCCGAGCTTTTGCCCTACGCTTGCTTGGGCGTTGCCTGCGCCGGCCTGCTCTATCCGGTGCTGGCAGCGCTGTTCCGCGCATTTGGCGCCAAGCGTGTCATGCGCTTCTTTCCGCCGGTGGTGACCGGTCCCATTGTCATTTCCATCGGCCTGATCCTGGCGAGCTCTGCCATTGCCAACTCCAGACCAACTGGCTTGTCGCCGTTATCGCTGTGGCCGTAATCGTCATCTGCAACATCTGGGGCCGCGGCATGGTCAAGATCGTGCCGATTCTGCTGGGCGTTGTGGTGAGCTATGCCGTTGCGACTGCGCTGGGCGAGGTCGATTTTTCGGGCGTCGCAGCCGCTCCCTGGGTTGGCTTGCCCGTCGTGTGGGACAACACCGTGTTTGCGCTCTTTGGGCCGCAGTTCGATAGCGGCCTCGCCACGACGGCCATCATTACCATCATGCCGCTGGCCTTTGCGACCATGATCGAGCATATCGGTGACATCTCTGCTATCGGTTCGACTTGCGAGCGCAACTACATTGCCGATCCCGGTCTGCATCGCACGCTGCTCGGCGATGGTCTTGCCACGATTCTGGCTTCGCTCTTTGGCGCTCCGGCCAACACCACGTATGGTGAGAACACCGGCGTGCTTGCCCTGACGCGTGTGTTTGACCCGCGCGTGATTCGCATTGCCGCGTGCTGCGCCATCGTGCTTTCGTTCTGCCCCAAGTTCGCGGCTGTCATTGCGGCCATGCCGGCGTGTGTAATCGGCGGCGTGTCGCTCGTACTCTATGGCATGATCAGTGCCGTGGGCGTTCGCAACCTTATCGAAAACCAGGTCGATTTCCAGAACAACCGTAACGTGCTGGTGGCGGCTCTGGTGCTCGTGCTTTCGCTCGGTATTGCGTATAGCACCGCCGGTGCTATCGTGCTGGAGCTGGGCGGCGTGACGATTTCGCTTTCCGGTCTTGCCGTGGGCTCGCTGGTCGGTATCGTGCTCAATGCGATTCTGCCCGGCAATGATTTTGAGTTCGATGTCTCGGAACTCGAGGAGACTGTCGAATAGCGGTTGTGTTCAGCTAAATCAAAAAATGGCGCCCGTGCGTACGCGTGGGCGCCATTATTAATACGTCAGTATCCAGCGGATGCCGCGGGCCATGCGCAAGTCGGTTTGGGCAAAGTGATTGCCGGGGTTGAGCTCCAGCGTTGTTGGAATGCCGTGCTCGACGAGCAACGCTTCCATCGCGCGTGTGTCGTCGAGTACATGCCGCATCATGCGGTTGGGCGTCTTGGTCTCTTTTTTGCCGAGTGACAGATAGACGGCTTGCGGGCTGCCGGCAAAAGGGGCCGTGCTGGCACGGTCGACAAATTCGGGAAACCACAGCGACCCCGATGCGCTCGCCACGCGGTCAAAGACATCGGTTTGCCAGAGAGCCCAAAGCGAAAAGAGGCCCGCCAGCGAGTAGCCGGCAACGCCGCGCCAGGTGGGCGGCTGAGGAAGCGACGACTCGACCTGGGGGATTATCTGATTCAGCAGCTCATCAAGAAAACCGGCAGCTTGGCCGCCGAAAGGCTCGGCATCGCGTACGGTCCCGTCGCATGCCCAGGGGCTCAGCTCGCGATTCCAATCGAGCCCGCCAATGGCGACAAGGGTAAGCGGTGGGCAGTCGAGCTCTTGGCAGCACTCGTAGACTTCACTGCCGTCTCCCATGACCACGGGGAGGTAGATGACAGGTGCGCTTTCCGTATGATTCGGATAAACGGTTATCTGCTTTTGGCACGCTTCCATGACGGGCTTCCCTCGACGTTGTGATATCGACAGCTCCAATTGTCGCATGTCGATGCATACGCTCTGCCGAAAAGAAAAGCGCGGGGCCGCATGGCGACTCCGCGCTTTGGTGTTCTGCTTTGGCAGCTTTGCCGCTACGCTACAAAGAAGTAGACGAGGAAGGCGAGGGCTGCGATCCACATGAGCGGCTTGATCTTGGAGGCCTCGCCCTTAAAGAGTGCGACGATCACGTAGGCGATAAAGCCCAGACCAATGCCGGCAGAGATGGAGTAGGTGAAGGGCACGCCGGCGATAATCATGAACGCCGGGAAACCCTGCGACACGTCGGACCAGTCGATCTCGGAGGCCTCGCTCATCATGAGGTAGCCGACGTAGACCAGGGCACCGCAGGTGGCGGCGCTGGAAACGATGGTGACGATGGGGGAGAAGAACGCGGCGAGAATGAACAGCACGCCGGTGGTGACGGAGGTGAGGCCCGTGCGGCCACCGTCGGCAGCGCCAGAGGTGGACTCGACGAAGGTGGTGATGGAGGAGACGCCCATGAAACCGCCCACAGCAGCGGCGGCGGAGTCGACGATCAGGATCTCCTTGATATTCTCGACGTTGCCGTCGTCGGTGAGGAACTCGCCCTGCTTGGCCACGGCCATCGCGGTGCCCATGGTGTCGAAGAAGTCACTCATGAGCAGCGAGAACGAGATGACGAGGAGCGCGGGGTCGGTAAGGACCTTGACGATGGCGGGCACGCCGCCGGCGTCGGCGATGGGGCCACCGATGCTCGAGAAGTCGAGCGGGGCGATGATACCGGTCGGAGCCTGGGTCACACCTAGGGGGATACCGGCGATGACGGCGACGACGATGCCGATGAGCAGCGAGCCGGGGACGTTGCGGCAGGCGAGGGCGACCGTCACCAGGATGGAGATGATGCCGACGATGAAGGTGGGGGAGGTGATGTCGCCCAGACCGACGAGTGTACCGGCGCCAGCGGTGATAATGCCGGCATCGCACAGGCCAATCATGGCGATGAACAGGCCCAGACCCACCGAGATGGCGTGACGCAGGACAACCGGGATGGCGTCCATGATGGCCTCGCGCAGGCCACAAAGCACGAGCAGCAAGATGACGACGCCCTCAAGGAAGATGACGCTCATGGCCACGTGCCAGTCACCGCCGCAGACGGTGGTGGTGATTCCGGCGATCATCGCGTTGACGCCTAAGCCCGACGCGCAGGCGAGCGGGCGGTTGGCGAAGATGCCCATGCAGATGGTCATGATACCAGCGCCCAGGCAGGTGGCGCAGGCGAGCGCTCCCGCATCGATGCCGGCGCCCGAGAGCACCGCAGGGTTGACGGCGATGATGTAGGCCATCGCCAGGAATGTTGTCAGTCCAGCGCGAAGTTCGGTCCCGATTGTGGACTTGCGCTCACTGACGTGAAAAAGTTCGTCCATGCATACCCTTTCCTTGTTCGGCCCCGAGTTTAGGCCGATTGACACGAACTCACCTACTATATCGCCTTTGGAAGGTCGATGTTCCTCGCATGTTGAAGTTCGGCGCTTTGTAGCAGACGGACGGTATTTTTCGCATGAAAATGTGTAGGTACCGTATACTTAAGCGGTTACAACGAACTCTTTGGAGGAACGTATGATTAAAGAGCTCTGCCGCGACGAGGCTATCCTGTCCCAGCGTTGCGAGGTCGCGACTGTCGAGGACGAGTCGGTCGCACAGGACCTGATCGATACCATCAAGTCGCTCGAGGACGCCGGTTGCCTTGCCGCCAACCAGATTGGCGTCACCAAGAAGGTCTGCGTCTATTTGGACGACGCCGGCGAGCCCCACGTGCTCTACAACCCTCGTCTGGTGTTTGGCCTGGGCGCCAGCAAGATGGAGGAGAGCTGCCTGACGCACGACGAGATCACCAAGTCCACGCGCTATATCAAGTGCAAGATTGCCTTTGACCAGATCGTCGACGGCAAGATGAAGGAGTGCCGCCGCGACTACGCGGGCTTTGAGGCACAAATGATCCAGCATATGATCGACCACTGTCTCGGCAAGTTGGTCTAAGGGGATCAAAGCACCGCACCTTTCCGCTCAATCGTCGCTCGCGTACCTTAAGTACGCTTCGCTCCTCTTTCGTGGCAATCTGCGGCACTTTGACCCCTTAGACGACCTGCGGGGTTAACTTGGCAGAGTTTATCCTGATTGAATAGTCCGGGCGTGACATTGTTGTCATGTCCGGGCTTTTGTGTTTAGCGCCTTTTTGTTTGGAGACAATGAAATTAGCAAGAACGTAAAGCTAGGAGGCGCTATGTGCACGAGTATTCGATTTACCGATAATTCTGGCCACATGTATCTGGGCCGAAACCTCGACTGGAGCTTTGACTACGGCCAACAGGTTCGCGTGATGCCGCGCGGGTTTCACATTCCGTATTCGTTTATCGACGACGCGACAGCGGCACACGCGGTGATCGGTATGTGCATCGATTACAAGAACTATCCCATGTTTTTCGATTGCGGTAACGATGCGGGTCTGGCTGTGGCGGGGCTCAATTTCCCGGGTTATGCCGAGTATGCCGAGGACCCTGTCGACGGCAAGACCAATATCGCGGCCTATGAGTTTCCCCTGTGGGTGGCAGCGACGTTCTCGACGGTCGACGAGGTCGAGGCTGCGCTGCGCGATACGGTGATTGTTGCTAAATCTGCAGGAGAGGGGCTGGGCGTGTCGCTGCTCCATTGGATTATCGGCGACAGCCAGCGTAGCATCGTGGTCGAGATGATGGCTGACGGCCTGCATGTATACGACGATCCGGTCGACACCCTTGCCAATCAACCCACCTTCCCGTGGCACATGGAAAACCTGCGCACCTATATCACGGCCACAAGCGATTTTCCGCAGACGGCGACATGGCGTGGCGCCGAGCTCAAACCCTATGGAGCCGGTGCCGGCATGCGCGGCATTCCTGGCGATTGCTATTCGCCGAGTCGCTTCGTGAAAGCGGCGTACCTCAATGCCAATTATCCGCAAAAGGAGAGCGAGACCGAAAACGTCGTCCGCATGTTCCGATCGCTCGAGGGCGTGGTGATGATCGAGGGGGCGTCCAGGATGGGCGATGGCAAGTTCGAGAAGACTATCTATACCGGATGCTTTAGCGCGCGCACGGGCAATTATTACTACGCGATGTATGGGGATCCGTCGATTCGCTACGTGAGCCTGATGGATGCCGAGGGCGCGAGCCCCGATAGGCTCGTGGTTCCCGAGCCGCGTCGTTCGTAGCCGTTAGCTTTACTGCAATGCAAATCGGCCCTGCGTCTCCCGTGAGATGCAGGGCCGCTGTCGTTGATTTGTGACGTCGCTAGAAGTTGGCGTCGTTGAGTTGTTCACTCTCGAGGCCGTCGAGCTGTTGTTGTTCGGGTGTATCGGTGACGCTCTCGAGCAACTCGGTGGGATCGACGTTCATGTCCCTACCGGCTTCGTTGCCGTTGACCAGGTCGTCCGAGAAGATATCGACTTCCATTTCCTCGGCCTCTTCGATCTGAACCTCGAGTGGCACCTGGGTGCGTATAAGCTTGACTGCCGGACGCATGCGGGCAAAGAGGGGCACGTACTCGATGATGATGGCCGAGTTCTCGAGACCATACCAGCGTGCCGGGCTTCCGCAGGCGCGGCGGACGGCGTACTTGATGGCCATGACGCGATGGTCGTTGCGGTTGATGTCCGTCTCGGGAGCGAGCATCTTGCGCAGCATGCAAAAACGGAAGTCGCCCACGTTGCCGCGTGTCTCGTAGATGGAGTAGGTGTGATGCTGCGGCGGCAGCTCACCCGATGCCATCAAGTCGCCAACGATCTGGCGCAGGTAGGCATTAACGCGCTGGTTGACCTTAAAGCCCAGGTCCAAGCGCACGCGGAACAGGAAGTCTGTGCCAAAGGTCTCAACGGAATACTCGTGCGTATAGGGCTCGTCGGTAACGTGCACGTTGATGAACCAGTATGCCTTGGCGCGCTTGGGGTGCTTGTCCAGGATGGAATAGAGCACGTCGCGGTCGAGCGTGAGCGGGTCGGGGCTGTTGGTGAGGAATACCAGATTGTCAGCGAGCACGGGATAGGTCTCGTCATTGCGTAGGCGATTGAGCTGGTCGATGTACTTGGAGACGGGCAGCAGGATCGTCTGCGTGCGCTCGATGGCGGTGCCGCGACGCCACACATACATAAGGCCAAACAGCAGTGCGGCCAAGAAGATCATGACGTAGCCGCCGTCAAAGAACATGGTGAGGCACGAAGCGAAGAAGCACAGCTCAATGGCACCAAAGAGCAGAGCGAAGACGCAGGCGCCCAGCTTGTGCTTGAGGATGCCGGCGATGTAGCTCGTCAAAAGCGTCGTGGTCATGAGCATGGTCACGGTAATGGCGAGGCCGTAGGCGCTCTCCATGCGCTCGGAGTTCTGGAACAGCAGCACAATGAAGATGCAGCCGACCCACATGATGTTGTTGACGAGCGGAATATAGAGCTGACCCTTGGTGTCGCTGGGGTAGTGGATGCGCAGGTGCGGCATAAGGTTGAGGCGCGTTGCCTCGGATACCAGCGAGAACGAGCCGGTGATGAGCGCCTGCGAGGCGATGATGGCCGCCACGGCCGAAAGCACGATGGCAAAGGGGCGCAGGGGCTCGGGAAGCATCATATAGAACGGGTTGACGATATCCATCGCGAGCATCTGGGGGTTGGAGTTATTGGCGAGCAGCCAAGCGCCTTGACCCAGATAGTTGAGGATAAGGGCCGCCTTAACAAACGGCCAGGATGCATAGATGTTGGCCTTGCCAACGTGGCCCATGTCCGAGTAGAGCGCCTCGGCACCGGTCGTCGACAGGAAGACAAAGCCGAGCACCATGATGCCCGAGTGGTTGATGGGCGAGAACAGGAACATGATGCCGCGGATGGGGTTGAGCGCGCGCAGGATGGACAGGTTGCCGAGCATGTTGAACAGGCCGGCGCCTGCCAGGAACAGGAACCACAGCGTCATGAGCGGGCCGAACAGCTTACCGATCGACGAGGTGCCGGCGCGCTGCATGGCAAATAGGCCGCAGATAATGATGATGGTAATAATGATGACGTTGGTTTGCCCGTCACCCAATAGCGCGTGGCCCCACTCGATGGTGCGCAGGCCCTCAATGGCCGTGGTGACCGTGACCGCGGGGGTGAGGATGCCGTCGGCGAGCAGCGCCGCGCCGCCGATCATGGCGGGGAGAATCAGCCACGGTGCCACCTTGCGCACAAGACTGAACAGGGCGAAGATGCCGCCTTCGTTGTGGTTATCGGCCTTCATGGCGATTACCACGTACTTGACCGTGGTCACGAGCGTCATGGTCCAGATGACGAGCGAAAGCGCACCCAGGATCATATCCTCGCTGACGGTGCCGATGCCGCCGTTGTTGGCGACGATTGATTTCATGGTGTACATGGGGCTCGTGCCGATGTCGCCATAGACGACGCCGAGCGTTACGAGCAGCATGCCAGCGGAGAGGGGAATGGCTCCGTGCCCGCTTTGACTACGCTGGTCTTGGAGGCTTGCCTCCAGCTTGTTGTGTGCCACGTGGACTCCCTTGGACATCTGGCCTCTGCCACGAGCAGTAGACCTTTATGCCATCTTTATACATATAAGAGCAGTTTGGCACATCGGGGTGTTTTAGACAATAATCCCCATCTGGGGATTATTCATATACGCAGGTAGTATTTCAGAGCAGGGGCTTTTAGGCACGTGCCGCTTGGGCGATGCTTGCTTTGGCGTCTGCGCGTTTGCCGGCGAGTTCGCAAAAAATCGCGCCGCCGATGATAAGCGCGGCGCCCATCAGGCGGACCGGTGTTATGGTTTCGCCCAAAAGGACGGCCGAGAACACGACCGCCGAAAGCGGCTCGAGGTAGCCGACGACGGCGACGGTCTGGACGGGCAGTTTGGCGACGGCGCTAAAGTAGAGCAGGCAGCCGATGCCGGTGTTGACGACGCCGAGCATGACGACGGCGCGCCAATCAATACTGGCGGCGACGCCGGCGGACAGGAATGAGGGGGCCCCCTGCGTGAGGAGCGTAAGGACCAGCGCGGTCAAAAAGGCGGCGCTCACCTGGAGCGTGGAGCTCTCGAGACCTTCGATATGTGGCGCTCCCTTGCTGGCAATGACCATCAACGCGTAGCAGAAGGCCGAGGCGATGCCGCACACGATGCCTGCGATGGGCATATTGCCGCCGAGACCTTGGGCTGCGATGAGGAAGGCGCCGCAGGCGACGGCTATGAAGCCGGTAATTTTACCGCCGGTCAGCTTCTCGCCAAAAATGAGCGGGGAGAGGGCCATAACGATGATGGGACCGCAGTAATACAGCAGCGAGGATACGCCGACGCCGATCGTCTGGTAGGCGCGGAACAGAGAAATCCAGCTGGCGCCCAGCGCGGCTCCCGAGAGGAGAAGGGCTGCGGCTTCGCGGGGGCGAGATGGCACCTGCAGTTTATGGCGTTGAGTGATGGCGAGGATGGTGACAAGCGAGAGTGCGCCCAAAAACGTGCGCAGGAGCACGATATCAGAGCTCGGCAGCGCGATGGCAGCGGCGATGATGCCGTTTGAGCCAAACAATAGCAATGCTGCTAAGTACGTAAACAGTCCGTTGTTCATGCGCTGACATCCCCTCTATATCCGAACATGTTCACTATGGGTGAACTGGCTTTAGAAGAAAAGCGAATATAATGCATGGCAAACATGACAAAAACTCATGCAAGGGTGGGGACGTGCCGTGGAGACCAATATCCAAAAGATGCAAGTGCTGCTTGAGACGGTGCGTGCCGGCAGCTTTACGCGTGCTGCAGAGCGGCTGAGCTATTCGCAGTCGGGCGTGAGCCGTATGGTGGGCGACCTTGAGGCAGACTGGGGTTTTAAGGTGCTTGATCGCAGCCGCGAGGGCGTGGTGCTTTCTGCCGACGGGCGGCAGGTCATGCCGGCAGTCGAGGCGTTATGCGAAGAGTTTGGCCGCCTGCAGCGACGCGTGGACGAGATGCGAGGGCTCATGCGTGGCAAGATCTGTATCGGTACGTTTTCGAGTGTGGCGACCCATGTACTGCCGCCGGTGATCGCGCGGTTTCGCGCCGATCATCCGGACGTCGATTATGAGTTGCTGATGGGCGATTACTCCGAGATTGAGCAATGGGTGGCAGAAGGCCGCTGCGACTTGGGCTTTATTCCGCGCGAGCCACGCGGCGCCGGCATGGCGTCGCGGCCGTTGGTACAAGACGAGCTGATGGCCGTGGTGCCAGCGGGCTCCTCGCTTGCCACCGCGGAGGTCGTTTCCCTTGCCGATTTGGCCAACGAGCAGTTTATTCTGCTGGAACGCGGTAGCGACGACGAGATTACGCCGCTGTTTCGCCGCGCGGGCCTGGCGGTGCGCTCCAAGCTGTCGACCTGGGATGACTATGCGATTATGGCCATGGTCGAGGACGGCCTGGGCGTGAGCATTCTTCCCGCGCTCATCTTGCGCCGCTGCCAGTTCGATGTTGCCGTGCGCCCGCTCGAGGGACGTCCCCATCGGCAGATCAACGCCATATACCGCACCGCTGACGTTTCGCTTGCGGCGGCTCGCTTCCTTGAATATCTCTAAACGTGTACACGTCATTGTTCGCTTTGGGCAAATCTCGGAGTCTGGTACATTTTCTTATGAAATTGAACTTCCGGATAATGCGCCGCGCTATACTGCTGCCTAAATTGAACTCAGGTTCAATTCGTGTTCTATAAATTGAACTTTGCCAGCAAGGAGGTTCTAGTGGCCCAAGAGACGTTTAGCGATCGCCTGCGACAGACTATGTCCGATCGCGACGTTCGCCAGTCGGACGTAATCCGCGCATCGGAGATGCTCGGCAAAAAACTCGGCAAGAGTCAGATGAGCCAATATGTGAGCGGCAAGACGATTCCGCGGCGCGATGTGGCAGAGCTGCTCGCCCGCATTTTGGAGGTCGATGTTACCTGGCTGCTCGCCGGTGACGCCGACCAAGGTGAGACCCCTCCGTCCCATAACGTTGCCAAATCCGAACCTAGTCCCACGGCTCAAATTCCAAGGAGCACCACCATGCGTACTTTTTCTAAATCCACCAAACTCGAGAATGTCCTGTATGACGTGCGCGGTCCCGTCGTCGACGAGGCAGCCCGTATGGAGGACGAAGGCGAGCGCATCCTCAAGCTCAACATCGGCAACCCCGCGCCCTTTGGTTTCCGCACGCCCGATGAGGTCATTAAGGATATGCGCCAGCAGCTGCCCGACTGCGAAGGCTATTCCAACTCGCGCGGCCTGTTCTCTGCGCGCAAGGCGATCATGCAGTATTCGCAGATCAAAGGCCTGCCCAATGTTCAGATGGAGCATATCTACACGGGCAACGGCGTGTCCGAGCTCATTCAGCTTTCGATGAACGCGCTGCTCGACAACGGCGACGAGATCCTGATCCCCAGCCCCGACTATCCGCTCTGGACGGCGTGCGCAACCCTTGCCGGCGGTCATCCCGTGCACTATCTGTGCGATGAACAGGCGGATTGGTATCCCGACCTGGAGGATATGGAGTCCAAGATCACGAGCGCGACCAAGGCCCTCGTCATCATCAACCCCAACAACCCCACGGGCTCTGTCTATCCGCGCGAGGTGCTCGAGGGCATTGTCGAGATCGCGCGCAGGCACCAGCTCATGATTTTTGCCGACGAGATCTACGACCGCCTGTGCATGGACGGCTACGAGCACGTCTCCATTGCTTCGCTCGCCCCCGACCTGCCCTGCATTACGTTTAGCGGCCTGTCCAAGTCGCATATGATTGCGGGCTATCGCATTGGCTGGATGGTGCTTTCGGGCAACCAGCGCTGCATGAGCGACTTCATCATGGGCGTCAATATGCTCTCTAACATGCGCCTGTGCTCCAACGTGCCGGCTCAGTCGATTGTCCAGACGGCGCTCGGCGGCCATCAGTCGGTTAACGACTACATCCGCCCCGGCGGTCGTGTCTACGAGCAGCGTAACTTTGTGTATGAGGCACTCAGCAAGATCGATGGCATCTCGGTGGTCAAGCCGCGCGCGGCGTTCTACATCTTCCCCAAGATGGATGTTAAGAAGTTCAACATCACCGATGACGAGCAGTTTGCCCTCGACCTGCTGCACGAGAAGAAGATTCTGATTACGCGCGGCGGCGGCTTTAACTGGGGTGAGCCCGACCACTTCCGTATCGTGTACCTGCCGCGCATGGAAGTACTCAAAGAGTCGCTCGAAGACCTCGCCGACTTCTTCGATCATTACCGCCAGGCGTAGGGGATTAGGTATCTGCCGCCGCAAGAATCGAGGCGTCGCAGGATAGACATACGACAGCGAGCGAGCCGCATTTGCGCCAAGGTGACGTGAAATGAGAGGGCGCTGACCTTCTGGTCGCGCCCTCGAAATTGAACGTCAGATTGGTGTGAATGCGGCTCGCGCAGCGTCAAGTGGTCCGCCGTTCGGTAGAACGGCGGAACTAGATCACGACGCCGTTGCAGTGGTCGATTTCGTGCTGGATGATCTCGGCGGTGTAGCCCGAGAAGTTTTTGATGCGGCGGACAAAGTTCTCGTCCAAATACTCAACCTTAATGCGGCGATAGCGGGTACAGGGACGCTCGCCGATTAGCGAGAGGCATCCTTCGCTTGTCTGATAGGCATTGACCTGCTCAAGAATTTGAGGGTTGTACATCAGGAGCGCCCTGGTGCCGTCCTTTACGCAGATGATGCGTTTGCGCACGCCGATCATGTTGGCGGCGAGACCCACGCACTCGTGCTCATGTTCGTTGAGCGTATCCAGGAGGTCCTGCCCGGTCGCGGCGTCGTCGGGTCCCGCGTCTTCGGAAGGAAGGCGCAAAAAGAACTCGGATTTCATGATGGGCTTGATCATGGCGGGCTCCTCATGTCTTATGCTTTCGTGGACTTTTAATAATAGCGCGGAAGGAAAGCTGTGCGTCCGCGTTACAATTTTTCGACGTTGGACCATGTTGTCAGACTCGTCGTGTACGGCGTCTGGCGTAAGTCTAGGGCTCATTTTTCGCCCTGGACCGTTCCTCTGGGGCGATGCGATTGTCGTTCTAAGAGGAAGGAAATGCATGGGAAGCAAATCTCAGCAACAAGTTCAAGTAACGCCATCGGGCACTGCGGCGCTTCTCGCCGTAATGTATATTGCAGCCTTTGTCGCCGCGTTTAACGAGAACATCATTAACGTGGCGTTGCACGACATTATGGCGGCTTTTTCGGTGAGTGCCACCACGGCGCAGTGGCTCGTTTCGGGCTACATGATCGTGACGTCGATTTTTACGGCCATCATGGCCTTCCTGTCCGGCCGTTTCTCGACGCGCAAGCTGTTGTTTTTCGCATGCGGATGCATGGTCGCCGGCGAAATCCTGTGCCTGGTCGCTCCGTCGTTTAGCGTTTTGCTGCCAAGCCGTATTTTGCAGGCTGCGGGATCGGGTATTTTGTTCCCGCTCATGATGAACGTGGTGCTGTCATGCGCCCCGCGCGAGAAGCTCGGCCTGTATCTGAGCCTGGGCGGTGCCTGCATTACGCTAGGGCCGGCGTTTGGGCCTGTGATCAGCGGTCTTATGTGCACGTTGTTTGGCTGGAGGGCGGTGTTCGTAGTGCCGCTGGTGGGCGGCATTGCGGTCGCTGCGGCGGGCGTTAAGCTTGTTCAGAATGTTGGAGAGCGCTCGAACACCACGCTTGATATTCTGTCGGTTGTTTTGCTCGCCGCCGGCATTACGGCATTTGTGTATTCCGTAGGCGAGTTCTCGACCAATCTGATTGCCGGTATCGTAACGCTTTTCGCCGCCATTGTGCTGCTCGGCCTGTTTGCGGCCCGCCAGCTCAAGCTCGAGCATCCGGTGCTTAACGTGCGTCCCATGGCGAGCGTTCGTTTTTGGCCTGCGTGTCTGCTTGTGGTGGTGTCGATGATGACGACGTTCTCGATGAGCGTTTTGTTGCCGCTCTATTTTGAGGGCGCATACGGCATGACCGCACTTGTTGCGGGCTTGCTCATTTTGCCGGCAATCGCCTGCAACGCCGTGACCTCGATTGTGGGCGGACGCGTGATGGACGCCCGTGGCGCATGGCCGCTGCTGCCGGTCGGCTTTGCCCTGATTGCCGTGGGGCAGACTACCATCTCGATGACGGCGGCAAGCATGAACATCGGCGTCGTCGTGGCGCTGACCGTTGTGGTGTATGCCGGAGTTGGTTTGGTGCTGAGCCCCTCGCAAACGGCCGGCTTGGAGACGCTGCCCGCCGCTGAGCATCCTCACGGAACGGCATTGCTCAACACGTGGAACATGATTGCCGCATCGTTTGGCCCGTCGCTGTTTATCGGCCTGCTCTCGAGTTCTGCGGCGACTGCCGGTGTCGCTGGCGCTGCGACGGACGTTGCCCAGGCGATTGGATTTGCAGCTGCCGTGCGTGTGGCGGCTGTAATTGCCGTGGTTGGGTTCGCGACGTCGCTGGTGTACGCTCGTCGCGAGTCGCACATGTCGCATTAATGTGTGCACATAGATTCTGCAGCTAGATTGAATGGCGACACCATAAACTAATGGACGTTTTGCCGAGAGGCATGAATGTTTAAAGCGCAAAGAGTGCGCGACGGGCCCCGCGAATGGGGCGATGATGCCCGAGAGGGCCAAGAAGGAGTCTCATGTCCGAGAACGAAGAGATCATGAACGAGACCGAGAACGAGACCATGGCTGCCGAGGTCGAGGCAGTTGAGACCGTGGAGACCGAAGCTGCTGAGGTTGAGGCTGCTGACGAGGTTTCCGCCGAGGAGGAGGCCGAGGTTGTCGAGGCCGCCGCTGATTACGATGACGAAGAGCTGATGGATAAGATGCAGAAGGCC
The DNA here is from genome assembly GCA_902496115.1 of uncultured Collinsella sp. Lineage (GTDB taxonomy): Bacteria > Actinomycetota > Coriobacteriia > Coriobacteriales > Coriobacteriaceae > Collinsella. The sequence goes on from CABUZK010000034.1 coordinate 19,229, forward strand.
GCCCGCCTGCTGCGTAGCCGTCGCTTTGCTATTTCCAAGGAGGAGGAGGCCAAGGCCGAGCGCATGGCGAACATCGAGCGCGCCATCAAGCTTCTTGACCTCAAGCCCAAGATGGAGCAGAAGGAAATGTCCGACCTGCTGGGCATGCGCCTCCGTGAGCTCGATGGCCTGATGGCCGAGGCCGAGGCTGCCGATCTGGTCGGCCGCATCGACGACGCCGAGGGCGATATGCGCAAGATCGTCGTCTTCGCTGCCGAGGATGCCGCTGAGGGCCTGGTCGAGCTTGCCAACAAGAAGGAGAAGCTCCTGCCCAAGCTTTCTTACGAGGAGGCCACCGAGCTGATGGCTGCTCTCGATAAGGTTATCGCTCCGCTCGTCGCCATGGGCCTGGACGAAGACCGCGGTCCTCGCGGCGGCCGTGACGATCGCGGTGGCCGTGGCGGCGACCGTGGCGGTCGCGGCGGCTTTGGCGATCGCGGTGGCCGTGGTGGCGACCGTGGCGGTCGCGGTGGCGATCGCGGTGGCCGCGGCGGCTTTGGTGACCGTGGCGGCGACCGTGGCGGTCGCGGCGGCTTTGGCG
>CABUZK010000035.1 GCA_902496115.1 uncultured Collinsella sp.
AAGGGCGCCCTCCGTAAACGTGATTGAATTGTAGGCTAAAGGCCAAGCGGAGCGACTAGCGCTCACGCGCGACGATGAGCTGGTCCATCTCCTCAACATGCTCCCCGACGGAGCCCTTGATACTCGAGAACTCAACGGAGTTGCACACCAAGATGGGAACCGTCACATCGTAGCCCTCGGCAGCAATTGCCTCGCGATCGAACTCGATGAGCACATCGCCCTTATGGACGATGTCACCCACTTGCGCATGCACGGTAAAGTGCTTGCCCTCGAGCTGAACAGTGTCCAAACCAACATGGATGAGCACGTCCAGGCCATCGACCGTGTTGAGCGCAACGGCGTGTCCCGTGGGAAAAATGGCCTCGACCTTGGCGTCTGCCGGCGCAATCACGCGCGTGCCGGTAGGCTGAATCGCCACGCCCTGGCCCAAAAGGCCGGTGGCAAACGTCTGATCGTTTACCTCGGAGAGCGGAATGACGTCGCCCGAGATGGGAGCATCCAGCGTAAGGACTCGACCACGCATACCAAAAGACCTTAGGACTTTAGTGAACATGCTCCCCCTCGGACATACCAATCAATCAAAATAGCCTTAACAGTTTACCACTTGGCACCCGATATTGACCATTAGGGAAGTTCGCGCTTGACAACCTCGACGATGTCGTCGACAACGCGCTGGGTCAGCTCGTGCGTCTCGGCCTCGGCCATAACGCGAACCAGCGGCTCGGTACCGCTCGGGCGCACCAAGACGCGGCCGCGACCGTTGAGCTCCTTCTCGGCGGCAGCGACGGCGTCCCAGATGGGCTGGCAATCGTCCAGGCCGGCCTTGTTGTCCGAATGCACGTTGACGAGCACCTGCGGGTACTTCTTCATGATGCCGGCAAGGTCGGTGAGCGTGCGGCCGGTGCGCTTGAGCACGGCCAGAAGCTGCAGGGCCGTCACCAAGCCGTCGCCGGTGGTGTTGTGCTCCAGGAAGATGATGTGGCCGGACTGCTCGCCGCCGATGACAGCACCGTCCTCGAGCATGCGCTCAAGAACATAGCGGTCGCCCACGGCGGTCTGAACCATCTCAAAGCCCTGCTCCTTCATGGCGATGGAGAAGCCTAGGTTGCACATAACGGTCGAGACGATCTCGGAGTTGGCGAGCTTGCCGCGAGCGGCCAGGTCGGAACCGCAGATGGCCAGGATGTAGTCGCCATCGATCTCGTTGCCCTCGCTGTCCACGAACAGCACGCGATCGGCGTCGCCATCGTGGGCCAGGCCGATGTCGGCGTGGGTACGCAGTACGAGCTCACGCAGGGGCTCAAGATGAGTGGAGCCGCACTCGACGTTAATGTCGGTGCCGCAGTAGTCGGTGTTGATGGCATGGACCGTGGCGCCCAGGCGCTGCAGTGCGGCGGGCGTGGTCTGGCAAGAAGCGCCGTGGCCGCAGTCGACGGCAACAACCAGGCCGTCGAGCTTAAGGCCGTCGAGCGTGTTGATGGCATGATCGACATATGCCTTGCGGGCGTCCTTCATCTTGATGATGTGACCCACACCGGCGCCGGTCGGCAGCGTGTCGGCAGCCATGGCCTCCTCGGACATGACCCAGGCGCTGATCTCTTCCTCGACAGCATCGGGAAGCTTCATGCCCTTGCGGCTAAAGAACTTGATGCCGTTGAACTCCGGCGGATTGTGCGAAGCAGAGATGACGATGCCGCCGTCGAGCTCATTTTGGACGGTGAGCAGCGCCACGGCCGGCGTAGGGATAACGCCGCAGCAGTGCGGTCGGCCGCCCTCGGCCATAATGCCGGCGGTCAGAGCACTCTCGAGCATGGTGCCCGAAAGACGCGTGTCACGGCCGATGCAAATGTCCGGACCAAGGAACTTGGTCGCCGCACGGCCAAGACGAAACGCGAGGTCGCACGAGAGGTCGGCGTTGGCGACGCCGCGGACGCCATCGGTACCGAAGATGTTCTGGGGCATAGGATCGCTCCTTCCCAAGTGGGCAAAACGCAGTCGCCCACCCTAGTCGAAAAAGAAAAGCGGGACCCGCCGAGCAATCGGCAGGCCCCGCTTGTACATTGTATCTCGTAAGGAGATAAAACCTTAGCGCTTGGAGAACTGGGGAGCGCGGCGAGCCTTCTTGAGGCCGTACTTCTTGCGCTCGACCACGCGAGCATCGCGCGTAAGGAAACCGGCCTTCTTGAGGTCAGCACGGTAGTCGCCAGCGTTCAGAAGAGCGCGAGCGATGCCCAGGCGCAGAGCGCCGGACTGACCGGAGATGCCGCCGCCATCGCACAGAGCGATAACGTCGAACTGACCGGCGGTGTCGGTCACCTTGAAGGGAGCAAGGGCGTTCTCAACGAGCTGATGACGGCCGAAATACTGCTCGGCGTCACGCTTGTTGATGGTCACCTTGCCGGTGCCGGGGACGAGACGGACGCGGGCGACGGCGTTCTTACGACGGCCGGTACCCTGGTAGACAACGGTGTTCTCAGCCATCTTTAAGCCTCCAGCTCAATCTTCGTGGGGTTCTGGGCAGCGTGCGGATGCTCGGCACCAGCGTAGACCTTAAGCTTGGTCATCTGGGCACGGCCGAGGGTGGTCTTGGGCAGCATGCCGCGAACGGCGCACTCGATGACCTTCTCCGGGTGCTTCTCCATAGCCTGGCGGAAGCTCTCAGCCTTGAGGCCGCCGTTGTAGCCGCTGTGGCGATAATAGGTCTTCGTGTCGGCCTTGTTACCGGTAAGCTGGACCTTATCGGCGTTGATGACGACAACGAAGTCGCCGCAGTCGCTGTTGGGCGTGAACTGGGGCTTGTTCTTACCGCGCAGGATCATTGCGATCTGGGTGGCAAGACGGCCCAGGACAGCACCATCGGCGTCGACGAGAACCCAGTTGCGCTGGACCTCGCCCTGCTTGGCGTAGTGAGTCGATTTCGAAATCACTTAGACTCCTCCATGTACAGTACGTGTTGTTACAGAGATTCACGGGGCTCTGCAAGTAACCCGTCCATATTACCCCGCTCGTCGCCCGAGTCAACAGGTATTTTGGCTCTGACCAGACTTTCTGCACATGTCGTCCATGGGTCATGACGTCGCGACGCTAGCGCTCGACAAACGCCTCGATATCTCCCAGCAATCGCTTTGCCTCCTGGCGGCCCTGAATATACAGGTCGAGGAGCTTTGCCGGATCGTGCTCAACGTGGCCGACCTCGACCGGCTTTTGCGGAGCAACGACCAGCGCACGGCCCTCGCGCTCATACTTCCACAGATGCATGCGTTGGATGTTATAGCGGTCGTGGCGCGTCTCGATAGCCTCGAGCAGGTAGGGGTAGTCGGCATAGCGGGCGCGCGCGGCGGGCATAAACTCGTAGGGCTTTTTCTCGTATGAGCGGTCCTGCGTAACGATAACGACCGCACGGTCGAAGCCCGCCTCCTCGAGCACATGCTCGATAGGGACCGAATCGGCTACGCCGCCGTCGACGTATTTGTGCCCGTCAATCTCGACCGGCGGCGTCACCAGCGGCAGCGACGTCGAGGCGCGCACGGCATCGAGGTCGAGCACGGCGCTTTTGACCGGCAGGTACGCGGCGGTTCCAAAGAGCATGTCCGTCGCGGCGGCGTACATCTCGATGGGGCTGGCGTCGAACGTCTCGTTGTCAAAGGGATCCAGGCGGTCCTGGACGTCGTTAAAGATAAAGTCGTAACCCACAATAGAGCCCGTGGACGCAAACGATGCGGCACCCATGTAGCGGCTGTCGTTACAGAAAGCCAGGTTGATGCGGTTGGCACGGCCGATCTGGTGCGACTTGTAGTTGACGCCGTTGAGGGCGCCGGCCGATACGCCATATACCGCCGGAATCTCGACGCCGACCTCCATGAGGACGTCGAGCACGCCTGCGGTAAATTGCCCGCGGAAGCTGCCGCCCTCCAAAACGAGCGCGACCTTGCCGGCGTTCTTTGCCCTATCTTCTGCAGTCATATTGACCTCCTGCTGTTTCGTTTGGGCTTCTTCTACCCAGTTTTGGGATAGAGAGCGCATTGGTTTTGGAGTTGCGGAGGACGGGGCGGCCAAGTCAACCCCAGAGTGATGAGTTGCCGCCGGGAAAGCGCATCCCACCCTGCGCCACCGGGGCTTTTTCTTTACGCTCGCGCCCTGCATAGAGTTCGATTCTCCGCGGTATCTGTAAGTAATAAAAAAGCAGGTAGGTGCGTTTACCTACCTGCTTGTAACTATTGGTGGAGGCGCGGAGAATCGAACTCCGGTCCACGAAAGCCCCCTGATTGGCATCTCCAAGCTCAGTCGCTGGTTTTGTCTCGGACGCTTTGCGCGCAGCGACACGCTCGCGGCATCCCAACCGGTTCGGTCTTAGCCCGCGCCATACCGATTACGTGCGCAGGAGCATTCCCCTAAAATGACGTCGCGCCGGTGTCGGGGAAATCACCGGGTTGACGCGCCGCTATAAACTAAGCAGCGAGAGCCATAGGCTCAAAAGAAGAGTTGTTGTCAATTCAATTTGACGGTACCCCTGTTTAACGAGGCGAGGAGACCTCGGCTTGCTTCCTCTCTCAGAGCTATCGTGTCGAAACCAGTCGCCCCCGAATGTCGGGAAAGTCTGGATGGCATTGGGCACGAGCACCCAACACCCGTCGACTTTTCAAGGAACACGCGGGGTGAGCCCCGCTCGTGGATAGCTATCTTACCACGTTCTAAAGGCGGACAGCTGCTCTATGCACGAGCTGTGAAGACCATAATGTGCACCACACTTCGCACTTTTGCTACCGGACACGTCACGTATATTTTCGCCAAGCAAAATTGACCCATCGAAAGGACCGTTATGGATACCAAGCAGCAACTCGTCAATGCCCTCGCAGGTCTGGGCTCAACCATTACCGAAGCTATGGATGTCATCGAAGGCTTTGTCCCCTGCGGACATCCCGCCCTCACGGTATCGAACGCACTCGTCGTGCTGGACGCTGACGATGATGCAGCTCTCGCCCAGCAGCTTGAGACCGTCGAGGGCTTTATCGACCACGTGAGTGAGAACCGCGGCGTGTCCGCCTACCACGGCATCGAGGTCGAGCTCGCGGGTCCAAAAGCTGATCTGCTCGCAGCAATCTGCGAGGTAGGCGCCCTTATGCAGACCGCAGGCGTCAAGAACACCCAGGTCAACGAGTGGGTCTACCGCAGTCTGGCAGCACTCGATAGCTCCGACGAAAAGGCAGCCGAGCAGCTCGCAGAAAGTCCCGCCATTAAGGCCGAGCTTTTGTAAATAGCAGATGCGGGTCCCTTGGCGCATCGTCGTCCAAGAGGCCTGCAAACAGTTCGCGTCAACTGATAGCCGCGCCGCCGCGTTCGGCCAAAATAAGAATCGGCATCATTTGACGAGGTGTCTTTGCTGCAAGATCGGCATGTTCGAGCAGTTTGCGATCGTTAGTTACCAAGTAATCTGCCCCAGCGCGTCTGCATGCCTCCAACACCAAATTATCCTCGTAATCATGATGAAGCGTTAGATACTTATCGGCCAACCACAAATCGGATGCGTCTGCGCCCACGGCGGTGGCGTTTTCGGTCATATTTCGAACAAACGCCAGCGCGGCCTCGCCTATCGCTCGTGCCGATGCTTCGTCGACCGAGCCTTTTTTAGCAATAACCCTGCGCTTGAGCTCGTGCTGGACAACATACAGTACATCCTTGGCGATATGCACCGGAAAGAGCAACGTTGCGCCAGATTCCGCAGCCCGTCCGATAAACGCACGCGCGGCAAGCGACTCGGCATGGTCGACGCAAAACGAATCAACCCATACGTTGGCATCCACCATTATTTTGAGGGGAGCCCCGCTCACAGGATCATCCCCTTTTGGCGATAGCGCTCGTCCATGGCTTCGGAATAGATTGTGTCCCAATCGCGATCGTCGGATACGGGCAACGTAGCGATGCCCAGGTCCGCGTAAAGCTGATCCGCCGCCGCCCATGATGCGGCGAACGGAGTATCGGGCGCGACGGTCTGCTGCCGGTCGTCGACGGCCGCAAGCACTTCCTCGCACTGCCCGCCACCCTGCGCGACCTTGGCCACCACCTTTTTGATGAGCTCGGGCAGTGACCCGCCCGAAAGCCGCAGCGCTTCCTCGGCACGGTTCTTGACCTGGCGATCCACGCGAACGTTCACCTGCGCCATGCCGCCAACAGCACCCATCTCAACCTCACCTTCGACTTCTGCTATCTTAGCTAGCACAACTATATATTGCTGCTAGCACATGGTCAAACGCAAAAGGCCTGCATTCTGGCGGCTGCAACACCGCCCAAATGCAGGCCGAAAACTAAAGTAAAAGTGCTAGCGCAGATATGCTTTCGCGTTGCTCAGGCTGTAGGCGATCGTTGAGCCGTTGTGCAGTAGTGACGACGTCTGCGGAGTGATCATGCCGGTAATACCCAATGCCAATAGCGCCGAGTTGGTGAGCATCACCCTTGAATACGAACTCGTCAGACGGTCGATAAGCCCCTGGCTCATGCGGCGCAGGCGCACGATTGCGGCGAGATCTGTATCGGTCAGGATGATATCGGCGACCTCCTTGGCGATGTCGCTTCCGCCACCCATGGCCAGACCCACATCGGCCAGGCCCAGCGCCGGTGAGTCGTTGACGCCGTCGCCCACCATGGCAACATGGCGCCCCTCGCTCTTAATGCGCTCCACATACGCGTACTTGTCCTCGGGCAGCAGCTCGGCCTTAAACTCGTCGACACCCGCCTCGCGCGCAATGCGCTCGGCCGTGCGCTCCGAGTCGCCCGTGAGCATGACCACGTGCTTAACGCCCAACGCATGCAGGTCGGCGATTGCCTCACGAACCCCGGGCTTGAGCGGATCCTCGATGCCGAGCACGCCGACGACCTTGCCGTCGACCGCCATATACAGCGGCGACAGGCCCTGCATCTGGGACTCAATGCGCTCCTTAATGTCGGACTCGAGCTGCGCGCCCTCGTCCTCAAATACAAAGTGCGCAGAACCGATGATGGCGCGACGCCCTTCGATGGACGAAGCGATGCCGTGCGCCACGATGTACTCGACGGCAGCATGGCGCTCGCGGTGCTCGAGCCCGCGCTCACGTGCCGCATTGACCACGGCACGCGCCACCGGATGCGGAAAATGTTCCTCCAAACAAGCGGAAAGGCGCAGGATCTCGTCCTCGCTCCAGCCATCGGTGGTAAGTACGCAGGCAAGACGCGGCTGCGCCTCGGTGAGCGTGCCGGTCTTATCGAACACAATGGTGTCGGCCTTGGCAAACGACTCAAAGTACTTCGCGCCCTTGACCATGACGCCCATCTTGGCAGCATCGCTCATAGCGGTCATGACGGCAACGGAACCCGTGAGCTTGAGTGCGCACGAGTAGTCGACCATCAGCGCCGCCGAGGTCTTGATGAGGCTGCGGGTGGTAAGCGCAACCAAACCCGCAAGCAGAAAGTTCCACGGGACGATCTTGTTGGCAAGGTCCTCCATATGCGACTGGCCCTCGGACTTGAGCGAGTCGGCCGTCTGCACAAGTGAGACGATTGAGCGGAGCTTGGTTTGCACCGTATTGGCGCGCACGCGCACCAAGATGCTGCCGTCTTCCACGACGGTTCCGGCAAACACATCGTCACCTGCGCTGCGCTCGACGGCCAGCGGCTCGCCGGTCAGGGTCGCCTGGTTGACCATGGCGCTCCCCTGCTCGACCACGCCGTCGATGCAGATGGACATGCCGGTGCGCACGGCGACCAGATCGCCGGGCTCAAGCTCGGTGGCGGCAACGCTTACCTCGGTGTCACCGACCACTTTTTGTGCCTTATCGGGCACGTCGAGCAGCGAGTTAATGAGCTCGTTTTCGCTCATGGCGCGGGTGTAGTCCTCGAGCAGCTCGCCCACGTTGAGCAGGAACATCGTCTGACCCGCGGTGTCGACATCACGTTTGACGAACGAAATGCCGATGGCCGAAGCGTCGAGCACAGGAACGGTCAGGCGCGGCTGCGCCAGCTCATGAAGGGCAGCGCGCAAAAATGCCATGTAACCGGCCACGACAAAGATGACACGCAGCGGCGTAGGTAGGAACCAGCGGCGCGCGTAGTGGGCACCGACGAGTGTCGCCAGGTCCATAACGAGTTTGTGCTTGCGCGGCTCGAGTTGCATCACGTAGCCCGACTTGGCATCGGCGATAGCTTGAGCATCGAGTGCGCCCAAGGCGTCGAGCACGCTTGCACGGCGCGGCTCGTCGTACTCCAGCGCCATCTGGCCAATACGGCCATAAACGCGCACCTTGTGCACGCCGTCGATATCGCCGCTAAGCTTAAGAAGTGCATCGAGATCGCTCTCTGGCACAGGACCCGCCAATTGAAGACGGGTCCTGCCGGGGATCTCGCTAATAATCGAGAATCTCATAGTTTGTGCCTGGGAGCGTTACTCAGCTGCCTCGTCAGCAGCGGCCTCGCTCTGGGTGATGTAGGCAGCCTCGGCAACCATGTCGTCGACATTAGCCTTGGCCTGCTCGACCATGTCCTGGTAGCAGTTCTTGACGCGCATGCCGCACGCAATGCCCTGCACGCAGGCATTCTTTACCGGAGCGCTGGTGAGCAGCTTGATGCCGGCCGTACCAAGCAGAAAACCGCCACCGACAAGCAGGGTGTTAAAAGTCGACTTCTTCATGTTGCTTCTCCCTTTTGCCGCACAAGCGCGGCATGGTGCCTTAGCACCCGAGTTCATTAGTTTGCTCGAGCACGCTTTTGAGACTAGTTTAGTCGAACTATTATGGTCAACCAAAGTTAACCTTTGGAAATCTTGGTCCCCTTTCCTACAGCTGCCAGGCAGCCGCTTCCTTTTGCAGTGCGACCATGCGGGCAAATTCTCCGCCTGCCGCCTTAAGCTGCGCCGGAGTGCCCTGCTCGGCAACCACGCCATCCTTGAGTACAACGATTTTGTCGGCATTTTCCACCGTACGCATACGGTGGGCAATCACGATAACCGTCTTACCTGCAAGCAGACGGGAGAGTGCCTGTTGTACCACGGTCTCGTTCTCCACATCCAAGCTTGCCGTCGCCTCGTCCAACAGCACGATAGGCGCGTCTTTGAGCAGCGCGCGGGCGATAGAGATGCGCTGGCGCTCGCCGCCGGACAGCTTGGAGCCGTTCTCGCCGATCATGGTGTCATAGCCCTGCGGCATGCGGTTCACGAACTCGTCGCAGTTGGCGGCACGCGCGGCCGCAAGCACTTCCTCGTCGGTAGCATCACGACGCCCGAGGCGAATGTTTCCCATCACCGTGTCGTCAAAGAGCAGCACGTCTTGGAACACGATGGCGTAGTCGCGCAGCAGCACCTCGGGATCAACGCTCGCAACATCCACGCCACCCACGGTAACCTTGCCCGCGGTGGCATCCCAAAAGCGCGCGGCCAGGCGGCTCACCGTAGACTTACCGGAACCCGAAGGACCGACCAGCGCCGTGACCTCGCCTTCCTTGGCGGTAAAGCTCACATCGGTAAGAACTTTCTCGCCGGCGCGGCCGTCCTCGCCCGCGCCATAGCCAAATGCCACGTGATCGAACACCACATCGTGGCCCACGGGCTCAAATTTCTCGCTGCCCCGCGCCACGGGCTCTTCCATGATGGAACGCATGCGCTTGGCAGACGACTCGGCGACAAACAGCTCGGACATTAACATTAACGCTTGGTCAAAGGGTGCATAGATACGGCTCACCATAAGCAGGAAGGCAAACAGCACCAAAAAGTCGACCTGCCCGGAGGCGACCATCGCGGCACCCGTGACCAGCGTGGTGGCAATGCCCAGACGCAGGATGACAAAGGCGGAGTTGACCAAAAGCCCGTTAGCGAGCTCGCCCTTGGTGGTCTCGCGCTCCTCGGCATCGATCACGGCGTTGAGTCCCTCAAGATAATGGGCCTCCTGGTTGGTGGCGCGGATCTCGCGAACGCAGTCGAGCGTCTCTTGAATCGCCTCGGTAACTTTGACCTTCTCGGCGCGCACGCGATCGAACACCGGAGTCATGGGGCCGCGTGTTAGATACAGCACGGCAAAGGCCACGGGGACGCTCCAAAACGCCGCAATCGCCAGCTGCCAGCAAAAGAACAGCGACGCCACGAACACAATGGCGCTTGCGATGATGGCACCCCAAAGCTCTCCCAGCACGTGGCTGTAGGCGTGCTCCATGGCCTGGACGTCACCCATGATGGTCTCGGTTAAATCGGCCAGATCACGACGACCGAAAAATGACAGCGGCAGTTTGCGCAAGCGCTCGGCAATCTCCATACGCTGCTTGCCGCACTCCTCGTAAAAGATGCAGTAGGTGTAGTAATACTGCTGCCAGTTAGAGGCAAAGAGCAACACGAAAAAGACCAGGAGGCCGCCCACGATCGGCAGGGCTTCCGGCAGGTCAGCCCCGCTGGCGAGATGCTCGACAAAGCCGGCCATAACCAGGAATAAAAAGCCCATGCCGGCCATGGAAATAAGATTGGTGAGCGTGGTCCAGAAGACGCCGCGCTTTACGCCGGCGATGCCTTTATCGGATAGGAAATACTTCTTTTGGAATGAGGCGAACATTTAGGCCTCGCCTCCCTTCGTGACGGCGGCATCCGCGGTCGCTGCAGTGATTTTCCAGCTCGCGGCCTGTTCGTATTCGGCCCACATCTTGGCATACAGACCCTCTTGGGACAGCAACTCGGCATGGGTACCCGACTCCTGCACGCTGCCCTGGTTGAGCACCACGATTTGGTCTGCGCCCACTACAGTCGAGAGTCGGTGCGCAATCATAATGACCGTGCGACCCGCCGCCAGCTTGCTAAAGGCGCGTTGGATGAGCGCCTCGTTCTCGGGATCGGCAAACGCCGTGGCCTCATCGAGCACCACGATAGGCGCGTCTTTAAGGATCGCGCGGGCGAGTGCCACGCGCTGGACCTCGCCGCCCGAAAGATACGCCCCGCCGGCGCCGAGCATGGTATTGATGCCCTGTGGGAGCTTGGCCACAATGTCGTCGCACTGAGCTGCGGAGAGAGCTGCACGCACTTCGTCGTCAGTGGCCGTAGGCTTGGAGGCGCGCACGTTATCGGCAAGTGTTTGCCGGAACAGCTGGTTGGTCTGGAACACGAAGGCGACCTGGTCCATAAGCTCGTGCGGATCCATATCGCGAACGTCCACACCGCCTACGAGCACTCGACCCGAGGAAACATCCCAAAAACGCGGAATCAGGCTTGCGCAGGTTGACTTACCGCCACCCGAGGGACCCACCAGGGCGATGGTGCTACCCGCGGAAACGCTAAAACTCGCATGGTTGACGGCAGGCGCTTCGGCGCCCTCGTAGGTAAAGCTCACATCCTCAAATCGCACGTCGCTGCCGGCAGGGTGCTTGGGTTGGGCGGGCACGAAGAGCTGCTTGGAATCCATGATGCTTCGGATGCGAGCCAGCGAATCGGCACTCATCTGAGAGGCCTCGCCCACAAACATGAGCTTGGTCATGGCCGTCGGTACCACGGCCGAAAATATCGCGTAAAACGTGAAGTTGACCATAAAGTGCGCGAAGTCCGTCTCGCCCGGCGCCAACAGCAACGCCACGGGCAAAAGAAATGCCACAAGGCCATTGAGCGCGGTGAGGTTGAGCACCTGCGGACCTCGACAGAACGTGCCCGCATAGCTTTGTGCCATGTCGGCGTATTCGGCGATCGCATCGTGGAAAGCCTTAAAGGAGTAGACCGTCTGCTGAAACACCTTGACCACGGGGATGCCGCGTACGTATTCGGTGCCGGTCTTGTTCATCTTGACCAGCGCTCCCATGTAGGCCTTCATGAACTCGGCGCCTTTGCCGCTCATCATGGTGGCCATGGCGCCAAGCGAAACGACGACCGAAATGAGGCATGCCACCCCCAAACGCCAATCGAGGGCGAAAAGCAGCACGAGCAGGCCTGCGACCATGGCGGTGGCGCCGGCGATATCGGGCAGCATGTGCGCGAGCAGGGTCTCGGTGGAGGCAGCGCATCCGTCTACAATACGGCGCAGCTCACCGGTGGCGTGCGTGTCAAAGTAGCCAAGCGGCAGCTTAAGCAGGTGCTCGCTCGTAGTCTTACGGATATTGGACGCGCAGCGAAACGCAGACAGATGCGTACACATGAGCCCCACGAAATAAGCTACGATGCTTGCCAGCGCAAACCCCACGGCCCACCAGCCATACTTCGCGATATCGGTGGCTTCGCTCCAGTTAGGCGCCACAGCGATAAGGTCTCGCGCGACAAACCAGATGCACACGTACGGGCCAAAGCTCAGCAGCTGTGAGAGCGCCGAGAGAGCCATGCCCAAATACGTTAGGAATTTACGGTCGCCGGCATATGCAAGCAGCTCGCCGATACCGCCGCCTTCCTTTTTTGATTCCTTTGCCATGAGATTCCTTTCTAACGGCTTGAGAGTTAACCGTAATGAACTTATCATTGATGTGTTAGCCATGGTTCACAATCAAGCCAGGCGTGGACGTTTCTGCAAAGGAAAGGGACGCTTTTGCAAATACGGCGGGCAGCGACCGACATAACCGAGCTCTACGCACCGCAATTTGAGCAGTTTGGCCTGGAGCTTACCGGCAAGGGCGCCGTCTTTACCGGTGAGGTGGCAAACGACCGGGCGCACGGCCGCGCATGGATCATGCCTCTCTCCCCTGCCTGCATCGTCATGGAGCATTTCATCACCCCGACGCACGATATGTACCTGGCCGAATACACACCCGAACCGTACGCGTGTGTGAGCGAAGTCAGCGCGCCCACACTTACATGCATGCCCGAGGCTGGCATAACGCCCGCGAACCTTAAACCATTGCATGGACCGTGGCCAAACAATGCCGTTTGCAGCTTTATCCAAGATAGCTGTGGCGAGGAATTAAGCCCGCTGTTTGCGGGGGAGCTTTATCACTCGCGCTCGGTGCTCTTTTTGCCTGGATATTTTGACGAACTGGAGCACCGCTATCCCACCGAGTTCGCGGGAATCTTTGAGGCGTTTGCCGAGCCATGGCACGAGGAAGCGGCGTCTGCCATCTGCCACACGCTGCGCCGGATTAACGAGGACCGCGCCCGCACCGTAGGCGGACACGTCTATATGCAGAGCATCGTGGAGACCATGGTCGCGGAGCTCGCCTGTTCGCGCGCGGCCCACAAGCAGGCGCGGCAGGCGGCAGGCACACGCGTCGGCATAACCATTGCCGAAGAAGCAACGGAGATGATTGAGCGCGCGCTCGACAAAGGCAGACGTGTGGGTATCAACGAGGTGGCCGAGAAGCTCTACACAAGCCGCTCCAAACTATGCGCCACCTTTAAGGCCCAAACTGGCGAGTCCCTGGGCGCCTACATTCGCAGACGCCGTATGGAGCGAGCACAGGACCTTTTGGCCGATAGCGCGCTCACGATAGCGCAGGTGGCAGAGCGTCTAGGCTACCCTCAACAGGCCGCCTTCGCCCAAGCCTTCAAGCAACACACCGGCACCACCCCCACCACCTGGCGCTCCCAACATATATAAAGAATGAGGGCGCCAACGGCGCCCTCATTCACCAAATTCAATCCAGCCCACCTGACCCGAACGGCCGAGTCGTCTGGCCGGGGAAGCCCCGAGTCGCCGGGGTGTTTGCTCCAAATGAGTTCCGCATGCAAAGAAGGCCACTAAATGTGGCCTTCGTCTTGCATAGGACTGTTTGAAATTTGGAGGAAACACCCCGGCGACTCGGGGCTTCCCCGGCCTCGCAGCTACGAGAGCGACGTTCTCAGCAACTCGTTGAAGAGCTTCGGGTTGCCCTTGCCGCGGCTCGCCTTCATGCACTGGCCCACCAAAAAGCCGATGACCTTCTGGTTGCCGTCACGATACTGCTGCGCCTGATCGGCACAGTTTGCCAGTACCTCGTCCACGATCGGCTGCAGCGCGGCGGCGTCGCTCACCTGACGCATACCACGCTCGTCGACAATCTTGTTGGGGTCGTCGCCAGTTTGGGCCATGGCCTCAAAGACCTCGTGCGCCTGGTTGGAGCTGATGGCATCGGTCGCCAGCAGCTTGGCAAGCGCCGCCACCTGAGCCGGCGCGATGCCGGACTCGGCCAGCGAGACGCCCGCGCCCTTAAGGTAGGCGATCATCTCGTTGACCAGCAGGTTTGCGACCGTCTGGGCCTCTTTGCCAGCCATACCGGCAGCGGCGGCCTCAAAGAAGTCGGCAAACTCGGGGTCGCCGGCAATCTGCTCGGCATCGGCCGTCTTAATGCCAAAGTCGGCCTCAAAACGGACGCGCTTGGCATCGGGCAGCTCGGGGATCTCGCCACGGCAGCGGTCGATGAACTCGTCGTCCAAATCGAACGGCGCCAGATCGGGGTCGGGGAACAGACGATAGTCGTCGGCCGTCTCCTTGACGCGCATGACCACGGTGCGCTTGCGGCTGGGCTCCCAGTGGCGGGTCTCCTGGTAGATGATGCCGCCCTCCTCGAGCACTTCGGCCTGGCGGCAGATCTCGTAGGCAAGGCCGTCGTGCAGGCTCTTAAACGAGTTGAGGTTCTTGAGCTCGGTCTTGGTACCCAGCTTGGTCTCGCCGCGGCGGCGCAGCGACACGTTGCCGTCGCAGCGCATAGAACCCTTCTCCATGGAGCAGTCCGAAATGCCCAGCGTCACAAAGATGCGACGGAGCTTTTCCATAAACAGGCGCGCTTCCTCGGGCGTGCGCAGATCGGGCTCAGTCACGAGCTCAATCAAAGGCGTGCCGCAGCGGTTGTAGTCGACGAGCGACTCGGCAGCGGCGGTAATGCGGCCCTCGGCACCGCCCACGTGCACCATCTTGGCGGCGTCCTCCTCCATGTGGATGCGCAGGATGCGGATGGGCACCGTGTAGGAACCGTCCTCGCGACGCTCAGGCATCTGCAGGTTGGACGCGTCATAGCTGGCCAGGTTGCCGGCGCGCTGGTTGCCCTCGCGCATGGTCGACGTCATGGACGTGGACAGGCCCTCGGCGTTGGCCGAGGCGCTCGCCAGGCTCTGAGCCTCGGCCTCGCCAAACGCGCAATCGGGGCGCTCGGCGGCACCGCGACCGGTCACGTCCAGATCCAGGTGACCGTACATGGCAAAGGCGACCGGGCCCTGCGTGGTCTGGAAGTTCTTGGCCATATCGGGATAGAAGTAGTGCTTACGGTAGAACATCGAGTGGCGCTGGATCTCGCAGTTGGTGGCGAGACCGGCCTTGACAATGCTCTCGATGGCGCGCTTGTTGGGCACCGGCAGGGCACCGGGCAGGCCCAGGCACACCGGGCACACGTTGGCGTTGGGCTCGTCATCGTGGCTGAGCTTGCAGTTGCAGAACATCTTGGTATCGAGTGCGGTGAGCTCGGTATGGATCTCCAGGCCGATCACGGCCTCCCAATCCTGCAGGACCTCGGAAAGCTCCTTCATTACAGCTCGCCTCCCTTCCCGGCAAAATCGGGCGCGACGGAAAGCGCGGGCGCACCCGTAGCAGCATCGGCAAAGCCGCGCTCCAGAGCGCGGGCAAACGTGAGCAGCTGACGGTCCTTAAAGGCCGGACCCACCAGCTGGGCAGAAACGGGCAGCTTGCTGTCCTCGCCCAGGCCCAGCGGCACCGAGATGCCACCGTTGCCGCAGATGTTGAGCGAAATGGTGTACAGGTCGGAGAGGTACATCTGCGTGGGGTCGCTGATCTCGCCAAACTTAAAGGCCGTGCGCGGCGAGGCGGGCATGAGGATGGTGTCCACCTTGGCATATGCGGCGTCGTAGTCCCGCGTGATGAGCGCGCGGGCCTTTTGCGCGGCGTAGTAGTACTTGTCGTACACGCCCGAGCTCAGCAGGTAGGCGCCGAGCATCTGACGGCGCTTGGCCTCGGCGCCAAAGCCGTGGGCGCGCGACAGCGAGCTCTGGTCGGACAAGTTGGCGCAGCCCTCCTCCTGATAGCCGTAGCGAATGCCGTCGAAGCGGGCCAGGTTGGAGAACGCCTCGGCCGGGCCGATGACGTAGTAGGCGGCGATGGCGGCGTCCAGGTGCGGCAGGTCGACCTCGACCAACTCGGCACCCTGGTTCCGCAGCTCCTGGGCGGCGCGCTGAACAGCGGCCTTGACCTCGGGCGTCAGGCCCTCGGCCTCCATAAACGCAGGGATAACGCCCACGCGCTTGCCCTCGATGCTGTCGTTGAGATGCTCGGTAAAGTCGACGGCGCAATCCTGGCTGGTGCAGTCGTACGGATCGTGGCCCGCGCCGGTAAGCGCGTTCATGGCTAGCGCGACATCCTCGACCGTGCGGCCGAAGGGGCCAACCTGGTCGAGCGACGAGCCAAAGGCCACAACGCCGTAACGGCTCACGGCGCCATACGTGGGCTTAAAGCCCACCACGCCGCACAGCGACGCCGGCTGGCGAATGGAGCCGCCGGTGTCCGAGCCCAGCGAGAGCGCGACCTCGCCCGCGGCGACGGCGGCAGCGGAGCCGCCCGAGGAGCCGCCGGGCACGCGCTCGGTATCCCAGGGATTGTTGGTGCGGTGGAACGCCGAGCTCTCGGTGGAGCTGCCAAAGGCAAACTCGTCCATGTTGGCCTTGCCCATGGGCAGGCAGCCGGCATCGAGCATGCGCTGGACGCAGGTGGCGGTGTAGACGCTCTGGTAGTCCCCGAGCATGCGGGAAGCACAGGTGGTGCGCGTGCCCACGAGGTTCATGTTGTCCTTAATGGCCAGCGGCACGCCCGCAAGCGGGGGCAGAGGCTTACCTGCGGCACGGTCGGCATCCACGCGCGCAGCGGCCTCGAGCGCAAGCTCGGGCGCCACCTGCAGGAATGCCTGGACCCCGCCCTCGCGCGCCTCGATAGCGGCAAGGGAGGCCTGGGCCACCTCGGTAGCGGTAAAGTCGCCGGCGGCAACGCCCGCGGCGATCTGGGCGGCGGTAAGGGAATCGAAACTCTGCGCCATTACTCGCTCTCCCCCTCTCCCAAAATGGACGGCACGCGGAAGTAGCGGTCGCGCGCGCTGCCGGCGTTTTCAAGCGCAATATCGAGCGGCAGGTCGCGCTCGGACTCGCGCAGGTCATCGCCCATCACGTTGGACAGGCTTCCGATGGGATGGAACGTGGGCTCCACGTCGGGCAAGTCATATTGCAGGACGGGCTCGAGCATCTGGACGGCGTCGTTCAGGTAGGACGTCATCTGGGTGAGCTCGTCATCGGTCAGTGCGATCTTTGCGTAGTCGGCGATGCCGCGCACGTCTTTCTCGCTGAGTGCCATAGGCGCTCCCTTCCGCATAACAGATAAACCGCTCTAGTATACAAGGCAACGCCGCTTGGAGCAGGCGCTTTACCCAAATGCAGCGAAAACGTAACGAGGGCGGCGGTTGGCAGGCGGCGGGCTGGCGGTTCCGCAGCGAAACCGCGCCGTCCATAGCGAAAACCGTCCCGCCCGCAACGAAAACCGTCTCGCCCGCAGCGAAAAGCATCACAAGATTCGACACTTTTCGTCCAAATCGCGATTTTCATCGAATGTTGTGATGGTTTGGAAGTCCCGACCACCACAAAGGTGCCTGTCCCCATTGTGGTGGTTCTGAAGAATGTCTTATGCCGAGGCCTTGGTCTTGCGGCGGTGGCGGACCGCGTGGATCACGATGTCCAGTAGCAACAGCACAATGGCCACGACCACGATGAGCACGGCAAACTCGCGCTTGCCCCAGTGGCGGCCGGCCAGCGACTTTTGCTTGTCGACGTCCTTCTTGTTGTACTTGGTGCGCACGCAATGCACCAGCAGGCGATGGTCGTTCACGCCGTAGGGCGTGCAGGTGACGAGCGTCACCTTGTCGGCGCCGGGCTCGATGGTCAGCGACTCCATCTCCTCGGGCAGCACGACCTCGGAGTCCACCATCTTGTAGGCGAGCGTCTTGTTCATGGTGTGCAGCAGCACCAGGTCGCCGGGCTCCAGCGAGTGGATGTCGTCGAACATGCTCAGGTTGCGCATGCCCGAGTGCGCGGTGAGCACGCAATGCGTCGAGGTGCCGCCCACCGGCAGGCTCGTGCCCTCCAGGTGGCCGACGCCCGCCATAAGGACCTCCTCGCTCGTGCCGTGGTAGATGGGCATGCTCACGTCGATGGAGGGGATCTCGACCCAGCTCATCATGGGGTCGCGGTCAAAAATGAGCTGTTGGGCGTAGGGCTCGATCTGGTCGGCGGGGAGCTCGGTGGCCTCGCCCGCCAGCTGTTCGTTAAAGGAGCGAGCCTGGAGCAGGATGCGCTCGCGCTCCTCGGCAGACAGCGCGTCCACGGTGCTGGACACGGTGCTGATCTGGTTGAACACGCCCGAGGCTTCGAGCCGGTCCAAGATCCACGGCCAGGTCATAAGGCCCACGCCAATAAGGATGATGACGATGGTGATGAGCCGATCAGCCCAGCGCGGCAGCCGCTTGCGACGGCGCTTGGGCTTTGGTTGAGGTTTGGGCTGAGGGCTTGAGCCGCCGTTGTCCACGGCGTTGTTGCTCTTCATATGTTTGGCGCCCTGCACCATCGCCGGTCACTCCTCTACAACTCAAGTTGTCTAAACAAATAATAGCCGATTCGCGAGCTCATGCGCCGGACAACGCAGCCTGGCAGCATTGCGCAGCGCGAGTTGGGCCAGCATTTGAGTTTTCAAAATGTCCCGAATCGGCTGGGCGATTCGGGATACAATGTCAATAGAAAACGACGCACCCCGCGTAAGTGTACGAGAGCGCGGGCGGCCTAGTTTTCAGCTTTAGTTAAATGCCCGGGCCTCTAACCCCGGGCATTCTTATTTGCGCTTGTTGCGGCGCAAATGCCTTCTACCGTCCGCACCGCGCGTGCGCGGGCGGCCGACGACTCGATCGGAGGTCCCCAAATGCTGAAATTCCTTAACGCGCTCGCCGCCCTCGCGGCGGTGGGCACGTTCGTCATCGCGTTTCTTGACTCGTATGA
>CABUZK010000036.1 GCA_902496115.1 uncultured Collinsella sp.
AGGAAGCGACGACGTCGTCAGCGGTGACCTCGGTGCCATCGGAGAACTTGGCGCCCTTGCGGATGGTGACCTCGAAGGTGGTGTCGTCCACGGACTTGGGATCGTCGGTGGCGAGCTCGTTGAAGGTGCTGTAGTCGTGGTAATCGATGCCGTAAAGACCCTCGACGACGTGCCAGTTAGCGCCCAGGCCCACAGCGGAGCCGGTGCTGGCGGGGTCGAAGCTGGACGGAGCGTAAGCGGAACCAGCGGTGATCACGCCGCCGCCACGGTTGGCGGAATCGGTGGAACCGGAAGCGGAACCTTCGTCGCTAGAGCTGCCACCGCAGCCAGTGAGACCAAGCCCTGCGACAGCAGCGACGCTGCCGGTGAGGCCGAGGAACGAACGCCTGGACATACCCTTGTTGATGATGGCCATGTCTTCTCCTATCAATAGAGAATCTTACCCGGGGGCACCTAGACTTGCCCCCGCGCAACTTGCGGACGATATATACCTTACCTACCGACGAACCCAACTTGGGTGCCGCGCTCGGCGACCGATACATACATACGCTTGAACGGTATTTACTACCGTTCACCGAATTCATTGACAAACGATTCGACAGACAGTATGTATCGACGATGTGAGATATCAGTCTTCGTCAACCCGCAGGATAGCAGGGTTATTCACCATGGCTAGTCAAACGTTTTAGCGTTAATAAAACCCGAAATCGACAGGTAATCGCCGCGAAATAAATGATTGAAAATCGGCCAATCATGTATATCAGTTGTTTAGAAGCGCGTTTAGTTTTCGGAACGGTTGGCCGATGCCTGGGCGCGCTCGGCATTCCATGCAACAAGCGCCTCGTGGACCGCTTTGGCGACATCGGCCGGAACGCCTCGAACTTCCGCAATCTCCTGCTCGCTGGCCGCGCGCAAACGCTTCATCGAGCCAAAATGGCGCATGATGGCACGCTTTCTAGTGGGTCCCACGCCCGGAACGTCGTCAAGCACCGAAACCGTCATAGCTTTATCGCGCAACTCGCGGTGGAACGTAATCGCAAATCGGTGGGATTCATCGCGAACCTGCTTGATCAGATAAAGCGAAGCGGAGCCGGTCGGCAGCACGACGGGAGTCTCGTCCCACGGCACGAAAACCTCCTCATCGGCCTTTGCCAAGCCACAAACTGGTATATCGAGGCCAAGCGCCTCAAGTTGCTTAATTGCAGCGGTCAATTGCGGCTTGCCGCCATCGACAACGAGCAAATCGGGGCGCGAGCCAAAGCGCTCGTCCGCCATGCGCTCGGGAGCATAGCGACGCCCCAGAACCTCGGACATCGATACGAAGTCGTTTGCCTCGTCCAATTCGGCCTGAATTTTAAAGCGACGATACTGACCCTTGTCGGCACGGCCGTTGGTAAATACCACCATCGAAGCGACGGTAAAGGTGCCGTGCAACGTCGAGATATCGAAGCACTCGATGCGCAACGGCGGCGCAGGCAGCGCCAGCGCGCTTTCGAGCTCCAGGAGCGCCTGATTGGTGCGATCGTCAGCATACCCCGTGCGCATCATGTAGCGCATGAGGGCATGGCGCGCATTTTTGGAAGCCATATCGAGCAGGCGGTGCTTTTCGCCGCGCTGCGGCCTATGGAGATGGCAAGAGCGTTCGCGCTTGCCCGCAAGCCACTCCCCCAACGCTTCGGCATCCTCAAGCTCGACAGAGAGATTGATCTCGGCTGGAATATCAGCCGTCTCGTCGTAATAGCGCTTGAGAAAGCCCGATTGGAGCTCTTCCTCGTCGACATCCAGGCCTTTATCGAGGATGAACTCACAAGTTCGAACCGTTCGGCCCTCGCGAACGACAAAGACACAGGCGGCAGAGATAGTCTCTTCGCGATAGAAGCCGATGACGTCGATATCGACGCTCGATGGAAAAACGACCTGTTGGCGATCGTCCAGGCCCCTAATGACTTCCAGGCGACGCTTGACGCGCGCCGCACGCTCAAAATCGAGCGTCTCGGCTGCCTCCGTCATCTCGGACGTAAGCTCGTCAACGACATCCTTGCGATGGCCCGACAAGAAACGTTCGACACGTTTGACGTTCTTGGCATAGTCGGCAGGGGAAATCGCGCCGACGCATGCGCCCGGCCCGCGCCCGACATGGTAGTCAAAGCAGGGACGCCCGTTTTGCGCGCAAATCATATTGACGATGTCTTCTTCGCCCTTATGAGATTCGACGATGCGGCGGCAGCGGCGCCATTCCGCACAGGATGCCGAGCAAATAGGAATAACCTTGCGTAGCGTATCGATGGTCTCACGCGCCGCACGGCTATCGGTATAGGGGCCAAAATAGCGCGTTCCCGGTTTATGACGCTCTCGCGTGTATTTGATAGCCGGAAACAAGTCGCTCTTGGTAATGGCGATAAAGGGATAGCTTTTATCGTCTTTGAGATCGACGTTAAAGTACGGATGGTACTGGCCAATCAGATTGCGCTCGAGCACCAATGCCTCGTGCTCGGTCTCCACCACGATATAGTCGAAACTCGCCACCAGCTGCATCATGAGCGGGATCTTTTGACGCTCGTCCTGCAGCGTCACGTATTGACGCATACGGGCACGCAGGTTTTTTGCCTTGCCCACATAGACGACATCACCCTTGGCATCTTTCCAAAGGTAGCAGCCGGGTTGCGTGGGAACGCGCGAAACCTGCTCGGCAAGTGTTGGAATGTTGTCGTGACCTGCCACGCGCACCTACTTGCGACGAAGCAGAGCCGAAACCTCGGGCATCTTAAAGACGAAGGCAAGACCAAAAGTTACAGCGAGCGAGACGACGCCTGCAACACAAACGTAGCCCAGGGTAATGAGGATCGAGCTGCCAAGCGCTCCGACAAAGTGCTCAAGTGCCCACATGACGCCGGCGCCCGCGGCAGCGCCCAAGCCACCGAACAGTAGGCCGAAGAAACCGCCATGCAGGATAGACTTGACCTGAAGGCCATGCAGACGACGGCGCAGCCACCACAGTGAGCATCCGACCAAGACCACGTAGTCAACGACGTACGAAAGCGCAATTGCCGGCATACCGTAGCCCAGCACCACGCCAAACAGCAGCACCGAACCGGCCTGGCCGATAGCGGAGTACAGGCAATAGCGGCTATAAGGTTTCATATCGAGCAGGGCCGAGAAGCTCTTCTGCATCAGCACGACCACGCCGTAGAGCGGCAGGGAAAGTGCCAGATAGATAAGGAACTCCGACACCAGCGCCACACCGGATTCATTGAACTTGCCGGCGCAGTAGATCATGTTGAGCGGACGGGCGAAGACGATCAGATACATCGCAAACGGAATCAGGAAGAAGAGCATCTGGGCGACACCGCGCGAAATGCCCGTGCGGACGCTGTCGTAATCCTTCTCCTGCGCATCGTGAGAGAGTTCGGTATAGAGTGCCGTCGAAAGCGAGGCGGCGATCAGCGCATAGGGCAATGTGTACCACAGGCGCGCATATGCGATGACGGAAGGGCCGGTCTCGGGCTGCACCACCAGCGCGGCGGCATTGGTAATTGAGGTCGAGACAAACATGCACACCGTGGCGAGCAGCGTCGGGATACCAAGCGCGATCGTCTGTCGCAGCGCGGGATCCTTAAAGTCGATATGGATATGAGGATGCACGCCATGCTTGCCAAGCGCGGGAATCTGGCAGGCCATCTGGACAAAGACGCCGAGGGTCGTACCAGCTGCGATCAAGATAATACCGGCCTGCTCGCCAAATTGTGCAGACACGGGAGCAAAGCCCATAAAGCTGGCGATGACGATGACATTGTTGAGAACCGGGGCAAACGTCGACCAGAAGTAGTCGCGGTGTGCGTTGAGAACGCCCGAGAACACCGAGCCCAAGCCATAAAACAGAATTTGAATAGCAAAGAAGCGGAACATGAACGCAGCGGTATCCATGCTGCCGCCATCGCCCGAAAGGAACGACTGCGTCCAAATAAAGCCGGGAGCAAACACGGTGCCCAGCAGCGAGATACCGCCCAGCAGCAGAAGCAGAATACCAAGCAGGTTGCCGACATACTCGTTCGATGCCTCGCGACCCTGCTCGCGCCTCACACCCATATACACTGGCAAAAACGCCGTAACGAGCATGCCGCCCATCACGAGCTCGTAGAGCATATTGGGCAGGTTGTTGGCAACCTGATAGGAGGACGAGAGCAGCGACATGCCGATGGCGGCCGCCATGGCCCACGTGCGGATAAACCCGGTGACGCGCGACACGATGGTCAGCACGGTCATGAGGCCAGCAGAACGACCAACCGTGGAGTAGTCCGACGAACCCATATCGTCTACGTCGTCCTGAGAGTCCTCATGAACCTCATCTTGTGGCAGTAAATCGTCCACGACGGCAAAGGAGCCGGTCATCGCAAAGGGATCGTCAACCAAAACGGCGTCATCAGCAGGTGCGACGTCATCGCTGTTCGGCATGTTGTTTCCGGATACGGCATCATCATCGAATATGGCATGGTCGCCAAACACCGTGTCAACTTCTTTGGCGGCGACGGTTCGGGCAGAAAACGACAGAGGGTCCCAATCGTCATCACCGTCGATGGCCACGCCCTCGACGGGATCGGTCGAACCAAGCGGCGACCATTTGTCATCCGAAAGAAGCGGTTCGCCATCATCATGAGCCGCGGGCTTGGCGGAACGAGCGGCAGGAGCGCTCTGCGGCGTGCTCTTTCCCTGGGCTGCCATCAAAAACACCGCTGTCTCATCGGGACGCGGCACACGAGGAGCCTCGGAGGCGATCGACTTCACGCTGGCGCTCGATTGAGCGGCGGCCAAAAAGACAGCCGTCTCATCGGGACGAGCCGAAGAAAGAACCGTACGGGGAAGCGCCGTGCCGGCACCGGCGGCACGCAAGTACACGGCCGTCTCGCCCGGGTCAGCGGCAGCGGACCAGGCATTTCGAATCTCGTTATCGAACGAAGCGGCCTCGGGCGCGGGCGCCTGAGGAGCCGACCCTTTTGCAAAGTGAGCTCCGCGCTTTGATTCTTCCTGCGGCATCGCTCAGTCCTCTCTCGTGATCGGGGCAACCGTCGCCCCGCAAAATGCAACTAAGTCATCGGGAGCAAGCTCAAGCTGATAGCCGCGCTTGCCACCCGAGATAAAAATGGTATCCCAAAGGACGCATGTCTCATCGATCAGCGTCCGGAAGCGTTTTTTCATACCGACCGGGCTGCAACCGCCGCGGACATACCCCGTCGCGGCAAGCAAATCTTTGACATGCATCATGGTCAGCGACTTTTCGCCTGCGGCGCGCGCGGCGGCCTTGAGGTCGAGCTCGTCGGCAACAGGAATGCAGCACACAACATGGTCGTTGGACGGCGTCGTGCAGACCAGGGTCTTAAATCCCTGACCGGGCTCCTCGCCAAGCTGCTCGGAAATCGCGACGCCCAGCCCCGACGATTCGTCGCCATCGTCTTCGTACGTATGGAGAACATAGGAGATGCCGGCGCTTTCCAGCTCGCGCATCGCATTGGTTTTTGGCGTCTTAACAGCCTTTGCCATGGCACATCCTTTCCCTCGCAGAGCGACGCAAGGATTAAGTATAGGGCCAATTCCGCCGCATATGCCATCTCGACACACAGAAGCGCCACCGAATCAGAAGGAATCGGTGGCGCGTCGGTACTACAACGTCTCTTTACTGTGCGTCGAGCTGCGCCTGACGCTCACGGTCACGCTTGAGCAACGGCGCCAAGAACTTGCCCGTGTAGCTCTGCGAACATGCCGCGACTTGCTCCGGCGTGCCTGAGACCACGACGGTTCCGCCGCCATTGCCGCCCTCGGGGCCCATATCGATCAGGCGGTCGGCAACCTTGATGACATCAAGGTTGTGCTCGATCACCAGAACCGTGTTGCCCGCATCGACCAGGCGCTGCAACACGTCGAGCAGTTGACGAACATCCTCAAAATGGAGGCCGGTTGTGGGCTCGTCCAAAATGTAGAACGTCTTGCCTGTCTGGCGACGATGAAGCTCCTTGGCGAGCTTCACGCGCTGCGCCTCGCCGCCCGAAAGCGTCGTAGCGGGCTGGCCCAAGCTCACGTAGCCCAGACCCACGTCATATAGGGTCTGCAGTTTGCGCTTAATCTGCGGGATATTCCCAAAGAAAGCCAGTGCTTCGGTGACACTCATGTCGAGCACGTCCGAGATTGTCT
The DNA here is from genome assembly GCA_902496115.1 of uncultured Collinsella sp. Lineage (GTDB taxonomy): Bacteria > Actinomycetota > Coriobacteriia > Coriobacteriales > Coriobacteriaceae > Collinsella. The sequence continues at coordinate 6,184 of CABUZK010000036.1, forward strand.
TGCCGCGGTAGGTAACCTCGAGTGTCTCGCGGTTATAACGCTTGCCGCCACATACCTCACAGGGGACATAGATATCGGGAAGGAAGTGCATCTCGATCTTAATCTGGCCATCGCCCTTGCACGCCTCGCAGCGACCTCCGCTTACGTTAAAGGAGAAACGTCCCGGTGAGTAGCCGCGCGCCTTCGACTCCGGCGTGCTTGCAAATAGCGCACGCAGATCATCCCAAAGGCCAATATAGGTCGCAGGGTTCGAACGCGGCGTGCGACCGATCGGTGACTGGTCGATATCGATTACCTTATCGATGCACTCAATGCCCTCAATCTTCTTGTACGGCCCCACGGGACGCGTCGAACGATGGATGGCATTCGTAAGCGCGGGCGCAATCGTATCGGTGACCAGGGAGCTCTTGCCCGATCCCGAAACACCGGTAACGACTGTGAGCGTACCGAACTCAATCTTGGCGGTAACGTTTTTGAGGTTATTAGCGCGGGCGCCCGTGATCTTAAGACAGCCGCGGCCGGGCTTGCGGCGCTCATCGGGCACGCGGATCATCCGCTTGCCGGTCAAATAAGCACCCGTCATGGAATCGGGGCATGCCATGATATCGGCAGGCGTTCCCGCGGCGACCACGTGTCCGCCGTTAACGCCCGCACCGGGACCCATATCGATCACGTAGTCTGCAGCGCGAATTGTATCTTCGTCGTGCTCGACGACGATAACGGTATTGCCGATATCGCGCAAGCGCTCGAGCGTCTTGATCAGGCGTTCGTTATCGCGTTGGTGAAGGCCGATCGACGGCTCGTCCAGAATGTACAGAACGCCCATGAGGCCGGCGCCGATCTGCGTTGCCAGGCGAATGCGTTGGGCCTCACCGCCAGAAAGCGTCGCCGAGGCGCGATCGAGCGTCAGATAGTCGAGTCCGACATCGACCAGAAAACGCAGGCGCTCCAGGATTTCCTTGACGATGCGCCCGCCGATAAACTGCTGACGCTCGGTAAGCTCCAGGCCCTCAAAAAACTCGAGCGACTCGCGACAGGACAGGCAGCAGACATCGTAAATGGACTTGCCGCCCACGGTGACGGCAAGCATCTCGGGACGCAGGCGAGCACCGTGACAGCTCGAGCATGGCTCTTCGCGAATGTATTTCTCCAAGCGAGCCCTGGTGTTCTCGTTCGTCGTCTCGTTGTAGCGCTCGTACAGGATATTGCGCACACCCGAGAACTTAGTGTCCCACTGGCTGCGACGCCCATCGAGCTTTTGATAGTCGACCGAAATCTTCGTGTCGCCCATGCCATCCAAAAACGCACGACGCACCCGCGGGGGCAGGTCCTCCCATGGCGTATCGGCACTCACCTTAAAGTGTTTGCAGACCGCAGCAAAAATCTGCGGATAATAGTTGGAATTGCCGAACAGGCTGCCAAATACTCCGTCGGCAATCGACTTTGAGGGGTCTTCAATCAGCGCCTCGGCATCGACTGTCTTTTTAAAGCCCAGACCATCGCACTCGGGACACGCACCATAGGGCGCGTTGAACGAGAAATCGCGCGGCTGCAGGTCGTCGATGGAATGCCCGTGCTCCGGGCACGCCAGTGCCAGCGAATACTCCAGCAGCTCGCCCTCGGTTCCCTCGGGAGCGTCGCGGTCGGGCAGCATGTACACGTTCACGTTACCGTGCGCCAGTGCCGTCGCCTGCTCAACGGACTCGGCAATGCGACCCAGGGAGTTCTCTCGAATCACGATACGGTCGACCACGACCTCAATGTCGTGTTTGAACTTCTTGTCCAGGTCGATCGGGTCGTCAAGCGAGCGCACCTCGCCGTCGACGCGCACACGGCTAAAGCCCTCCGCACGCAGGTCCTCAAACAGCTTGGCATATTCGCCCTTGCGTCCACGAACCACCGGCGCCAACACAAACGCGCGACGGTCCTCCCCCGCCGCCAGCACCTTATCGGCGACCTGATCGGTCGTCTGACGCTCAATGACACGACCGCACTCAGGACAGTGTGGCGTTCCCACGCGAGCAAACAGCAGACGCAGATAGTCGTAAATCTCGGTTACGGTGCCCACCGTCGAGCGTGGGTTTTTGGACGTCGTTTTCTGATCGATCGACACAGCCGGCGACAGGCCGTCAATCGAGTCCAGATCGGGCTTGTCCATCTGGCCCAAAAACTGACGCGCATAGCTCGAAAGGCTCTCGACGTAGCGGCGCTGGCCCTCGGCATAGATGGTATCGAACGCCAGTGAGCTCTTGCCCGATCCGGAAAGACCGGTTATGACCACGAGCTGGTCACGCGGAATGGAAACATCGATATCGCGCAGGTTATGCTCGCGCGCGCCGCGAATAACGATAGAAGAATCAGACATGGAAGCTCCTTGCCTCCTACAACTTCAAATCACACTGACGATGAGTTTAGCGCACTCGACGCGCACAGATGTTCGTAATTCAAGATTCGCAGACCTTTTGCTTTGCGTATCGGGTGCTTTGTTTCTCGAAATGCCGTGGAAAGGTTAGAGTAATCTAAAACTGAACTTAATTTGCTGTAACAGAGGAACGTCCATGACCGAAGATATCCCCCTTGAAATCACTTCGAGTGACATGGCCAATCTGCCCATATTCATCGCCGTCCTTATCGTGGCCGCCGTCGTCGTGCGCGTGTATTTTTCAATCAAACACAACGAAAAGCCGCCCATTGCCCTCGTCTTTTGGTGCGCGATGCTCCTCATCCCGCTCGGCATGGTAGCTGCATGGATTACGAATCAATTGCTCGTAAATGAGGACTGCTCCCTATGGGTCCTTTCTTATTCGGCGCTCGGTGCTGCCGCTGTAATACTTCTTGTCGAGCCCTTGGTCTCGGGACTTATCGACCAAACCGATCTTGCGACGGGAACGGTTGCCTGTATTTGCCGCGACATCCTTGTCGTCGCCGCTGTTTCAGCGCTCTCGTTCGTTTCACTCGAAATTGCCTGCAACGAAACGTTCTATCGCATTCCCGCCAACTCATTCGGGTTTTCCGTCGGGCTGCTCGCGACGGTTCTGCTCTCCCTTTATTTGCTGGGACAGCGTCATGGAGGCGTCATGGCCCTCGTGCCCGTCGTCTGTTGCACCCTTGGCATTGCCGAGCACTTCGTCATAACGTTTAAAGGCGAGGCCATCCTGCCGAGCGACATTTTGGCATTGGGCACCGCAATGGAAGTAAGTGAGGGATATGAGTTCACCTTCACTGCAGGAATCGTAACCTCACTCGCCCTGCTGGAGATTTCCCTGGGGCTTCTTTCGCTTATCCGACCGCGAAAGCTCCGTACGCCCGCCCATGTCTTCCCCGCAATCGCCGCTAACCTCTGCGCTTTTCTGCTAGTGACCGTTGTGGGGCTCTTGGGCTTTTCCAACATCGACTTGGAGCAGTCGCTGGATTTTGGATTTGACCGTTGGCAGCCCATCACCACGTATGCGTCTCAGGGTTTTATCACTTCGTTCACCGAAATGGTCAACGAGTTGCCCATTGAAAAGCCCGAAGACTATACACCCGATGAGGCGCAGAGCATCGAGCAGGAGCTCGCCGCCGCCTACGACAGCACGTATGGCTCGAGCGAGCAGCGCGCGGCGGCCGTTGCCCAGTTCAATGAAATCAAGCCGACGATTGTTGCCGTCATGAACGAGAGCTTTAGTGACCTTTCGTGCTTTGAGCAGCTCCAGGCGGCCGGGTACACCGGTCCCGCATTCTACAACTCACTTCCCGACACACTTGTTCGCGGCACCATGCTCGCTTCGGTCACCGGTGGCGGAACGGCGAACTCCGAATTCGAATTTTTGACCGGAGCGACAACGGCCTTTGTCGGATTAGGCAAAATCCCCTATCAGCTGTATCAGATGAATGGCGTCAACAGCCTGGCAAAGGACCTTAAAGAGCTTGGGTATACCACTACCGCTATGCACCCGCAAAACCCCGTCAACTACCATCGAGATAAAATCTATCAGCAGCTGGGTTTTGGAGACTTTCTTTCAATCGGCGATTTCGAAGGTGCGCCCTATTACCATGCCGGCGTATGCGACTACGCCACCTACGACAAGATACTCGACCTGCTCAGAACCGACGAAGACCCGCAGTTCATCTTTGACGTCACGATGCAAAATCACGGCGGCTACGACTATGGCACCGTTCCCGCCGAAGAGCTGACAAACTATTGGGTCGAGGGAGCCAGCGAGGGCGCAAATAGCGCGCTCAATACCTATCTCACCTGCATCAATGCATCCGACCGGGACCTCGAGTACTTTATCAACGAGCTCCGCAATATTGGCAGACCGGTTGTTCTTGTCTTTTTTGGCGACCATCAGCCGAGCGCCGCAACGACTCTCAACGACGAGCTGTACCCTCAGGAAGATACAGCAAGCCACGCTTTCCGCATCTATCAGTCGACCTATTTCGTCTGGGCTAACTATGAAATCGCCGGCAATACCGAGCTCAACGTCTACGACACCGTCGGGGCAAACGAGATTGCAGCTATTACCCTTAATAAGATCGGCGCCCCGCTCACCGACTATCAAAAGGCCCTGCTTGCAACAAGGTCAGATGTGCCCACCATCAATGTCGCCGGCTATCTTGGTGCCGACGGGCTGCGCTACGACTTGGAATCTGAAGACAGCCCGTACGCCTCGACGATCGACAAGCTGCAGCGCATGCAATACCTCGAGTTCGCCAGCAAAGTTCAGTAAGCCCACCCATTCGCTTGGACCCATCGTATTGCAAGCACGCTCGGCCCAAATGCATCGCAAATGACTCCCGCTCGCAAACGAGGGTACAATGACGCTCGTGTCACATCGCGGGGCCCCGGCCCCAACATATAAAAAGGAGTCATACATGGGTTGCGAGCACGCACAAGCAGCCGGCGGACAATCAACGCCGTCGCAATTTGAGGAGAATACGCTGTCCGAGGTCAAGCGCGTTATCGCCGTGCTTTCCGGCAAGGGCGGCGTCGGCAAGTCGTTTGTGACGGGCGCCATCGCAACCGAACTTGCCCGCCGCGGCAACAAGGTTGGCATTCTCGACGCCGACATCACCGGCCCCTCTATCCCCAAAATGTTCGGCATGAGCGGACGCCATGTCCATGCCCTCGGCAACCTCATGCTGCCCGAGATCTCCGAGCACGGCATCAAGGTCATGAGCTCCAACCTGCTGCTTCAAAACGAGACCGATCCCGTCCTCTGGCGTGGTCCGGTCATCGCCGGCGCCATTAGGCAATTCTGGAGTGAAACCTCCTGGGGTCCCATCGACTACCTGCTGGTCGATATGCCTCCGGGAACGGGCGATGTCGCGCTCACCGTCTTCCAGTCACTGCCCGTCGACGGCATCGTCATCGTCACGAGCCCGCAAGACTTAGTCTCGATGATCGTCGCCAAGGCGGTCAACATGGCCGAGAAGATGAACGTCCCCATTCTGGGAATCGTCGAAAACATGAGCTATATCGAGTGCCCCGATTGCGGCAAGAAGATCGAAGTCTTTGGCAAGAGCAAGCTCCCCGAGGTCGCCGAGCGTTACAACCTCGAGATCCTAGGGCAGCTTCCCATCAATCCGGCACTCGCCGAGGCTTGCGATAAGGGAGAGGTTGAGACCGCACTGCCCGACGGCATGCTGCCCCAGGCTGTCTCTGCCGTCGAGGCTGTCGCCCCGCACGAGACCGCCGAGGCCTAAGTGAAGACAAACGCCTTCTATGACGTCTTGGTGGTCGGCGGCGGGGCCTCGGGCCTCGCCGCCGCCATTACGGCGGCGCGTGTCGGCAAAAGCGTCTGCGTCGTCGAGCGCGACGTCGCCTGCGGCCTTAAGCTGCTCGCAACCGGAAACGGCCGCTGCAATCTCTCAAACGAATCCATCGACATTCGGCGATATAACCGCCCCGCCTTTGTCGAATCCATCATGGGCCCCCAACCCGAGCAAGATCTCGAGAGTTTTTTCTCCTCGCTGGGCATCATGACGATCCGTGAGGAAGGCCGGCTGTACCCGCGCTCCCTTCGCGCAGAATCGGTGCGCGACGCGCTTCTCAACGTTTGCGACCGCCTAGGTATCACCTTAATCTGCGGAGCCAACGTTGCCTCGGCGCACAAAGCTTCCGAAGGCTGGACACTCCAAATAGACCGTCCAGCACGGGCACTCAAGGCAAAAAAGCACGACGACCGAAAATCGGAACTCCGCTCGCTTCGAAAGGCGCTAGCCGATACTCCTCGCACGAGCGATACCCTGCAGGCAAGGGCCGTGGTTATCGCTACGGGCGGCAACCCCACCGGCATCGCCGATGTGTTTAGCCTTCCCTTGACGCCCCTGCGCCCCGTCCTGTGCCCCGTATCGGCATCAGTCGTCGGCGACCGGACGGCACTCGAAACTCTGGATGGCCTGCGCGTCCGCGCCCATTTGGCGCTCACCCGCAATCACGAGGAGCTCTGGCGCGAAGACGGCGAAGTGCTCTTCCGAACCTTCGGTATCTCGGGCGTCGCTGTCTTCAACCTCTCCCGTCGTATCCAGCACGGCGATACGATCCTGCTCGACGTTTTCCCGGACCTCTCCAAAGACGAGCTGTTCGATATGCTCAACCGGCGCGTTGAGCTGCTCGGCGGCTTTTCGCCCCGCGATCCCCGTTGGCTCGACGGTATGCTCGCCCCGCAACTCTCCCGCGTCGTCTGCACGGCGTTCGAGCAGTGCCATCCAGGCTCCAACGATGTCATCCACCTGGTCTCGATCCTCAAGCACTTTAAGTTGCTCGTCGAGGGAACAGCCGAGGAACGCTCGGCGCAGGTCACGCGTGGTGGCGTATCTGTCGAGAGCATCTCAACACCCAGTCTACGCGCGCGCAGCGCTGTCGACGCCCCGCTTTACGTCTGCGGCGAAGCGCTCGACATCGACGCCGATTGCGGAGGCTTTAACCTTGCGTGGGCCTGGCTCTCGGGCATTCGCGCTGCAAGCAGCCTGTAGCCGCGCAGTCTATAATCAAAAACGCATTCGGGCCGTCTGGGATACCGGACGGCCTCTTTCTTGCCTCTAAGGAGACCTCGATGATCGAAATCACCCAAGTCAACGCGTCGCTCGATGAAGCCGGCGATGAAAATGCCTGCCTCATTGTTGGCAAGCGAGTCGCCAAGCGCGTCCTACGTTGCAAGGACTCCGAGATCAAGTCCATCGAGCTCCTCCGCAAGTCAATCGACGCTCGCAAAAAACGAGACGTCCATTTTATCCTGAGCTTTCGTGTTGAGCTGACTAGTCCCCACCTCGAGCGAGAAGCGGTCGACAGCGTTGCCGAGCGTGACCGCTCGCGTGTACGCGCGATAGAAGACGATGAGCCTTCATTCCCCTCCCCCGTCTCCGACGCACCTCAAGAACGCCCTGTCGTTGTCGGCGCCGGCTGCGCCGGCCTTTTCGCTGCGCTTACGCTCGCCGAAGCGGGTCTTAAGCCCTTGCTCATCGAGCGCGGCGACCCGGCATTTCGCCGCTCACGTGCGATCGACCTCTTTCTAAAGAAGCGCATCCTCGACCCCGAGAGCAATATCCAGTTTGGTCTGGGCGGCGCGGGGACCTTCTCGGACGGCAAACTCAATACGGGAACCAAAAATCCCGCCCATCGCCTTATCCTCGAGACCTTCGTCGAAGCGGGCGCTCCCCGCGATATTCTATGGGATGCCAAGCCGCACATTGGCTCCGACATCCTTCCCACAGTTGTCACCGCTATATCCCAGCGCATCGAGCAGCTCGGAGGTGTCGTCCGTTATCGAACGAAGCTCGTCGACATTCGCATCGACGCGTCTGGCACCATTGTCGGTATCGACATCCAGTCGTCCCACGACGCGACAAGCGAGTCAATCAACACAAAGCATCTCATCCTTGCTTGCGGTCATTCTGCCCGCGACGTATTCGAGGTTCTCAAAACCCATGATGTCGCCCTCGCTCAAAAGACGTTTGCCATGGGCGTTCGCATCGAACACCCGCAGCGTGATATCGATCGGGCGCAATATGGCCCCGCAGCGGGTCATCCCGCGCTCGGAGCAGCCCCCTATAAGCTCGTTGCCCATCTTCCCAACGGCCGCAGTGTGTTCTCATTCTGCATGTGTCCCGGCGGACAGGTTGTCGCCGCCTCTTCAGAGCCCGGCCACCTGTGCGTCAACGGCGCCAGTCTCAACGCCCGCGCCGGCCGCAACGCAAACGCCGCTCTCCTCGTTAACGTCACGCCCGACGATCTCCCCAGCGACGATCCTCTTGCAGGCGTAGAACTCCAGCGCATTTGCGAGCGGGCTGCCTACCGCCTTGGCGGCTCCAACTGGAACGCACCGGCACAGCTCGTCGGCGATTTCCTTGCAGAACGCGCCAGCACGACATGCGGCAAGGTAAAGCCCACCTATCCGCTCGGCGTGACTTGGACAGCAATCGATGAGTCATTGCCGCAACATATCATCGAGTCGCTTCGTCTGGGAATTCCCTTGCTCGGCAAAAAACTGCGTGGCTACGACCATCCCGATGCCGTCCTCACCGGTGTCGAGACACGCTCGAGCTCTCCGGTCACCGTTACTCGAGACCGGCAATGCCACGCTGTATCGACCCCGGGGCTCTACCCTTGCGGCGAGGGAGCCGGATATGCCGGAGGCATCATGAGCGCCGCTACCGATGGCATCCGTTGCGCCAAAGCCCTGATCGCAGACCTCTAGCGCACGAATTCCAGCACGCAAAAGACACAGGCCCCGAGCTCCACAGGGAACTCGGGGCCTGTTCGCTACTTCCTGAATCTTGCACCCTGGCGTTTTCTGCCCGAAGCAAAGGTAGAGCCCTTGCGAGCCTGCGAACGCAAACGCTCGATCGTTTCGTCCTCAGATGCGCCCTCAAGCATCGCCCGAATCTGAACGACGGCATCGCGCAGGCGCGCCGCCTCCTCAAAGTCCATGGCGGCAGAAGCGTTGCGCATATCCTCTTCCATGGTTTCGACGATCCGCACAAGCTCGTCATGCGGCAGTTCTTCCAACTGCTCCGCAAGTGTCTGCTCGGGTGCCACCGTTTCCGGCACGCCGCCCTCGCCCGACTCATCGGGCGTATAGAATGCGCCATGGCCAAGGGAGTCGCCCTTCGAGCGCCCCTTGGAACCCACGGTTTTTTCGGCTTCGGCAATAAAACTTGAGATGTCGTTGATGGCTTTGCGCACCGTCTTGGGCACAATGCCATGCTCTTCGTTATATGCCATCTGAATCTCGCGACGGCGCTGCGTCTCCTCGATGGCCTCTTTCATCGAATCGGTCACAACGTCCGCATACATGATGACTTCGCCATCGGCGTTACGGGCCGCGCGGCCAATCGTCTGAATCAGCGAACGGCGGTTGCGCAAGAAGCCTTCCTTATCGGCGTCGAGAATTGCCACCAGCGACACCTCGGGAAGGTCTAGACCCTCGCGGAGCAGGTTGATGCCAACGAGAACATCGATCTTTCCCTCGCGCAGCGTTCGCAGGATCTCGACACGGTCCATCGTCGCTGTATCGGAGTGCATGTAATTGACCTTAATGCCGGCATCAAGCAGATGGTCGGTCAGGTCCTCGGCCATGCGTTTGGTCAACGTGGTCACCAGCACGCGCTCTTTGCGGGCAACGCGCTCGCGAATCTCGTCCTCAAGATCGTCAATCTGGCCTCGGACCGGACGAACGTCGATCTTGGGATCGAGCAGGCCGGTCGGACGAATAATCTGCTCAACGTCATTTTGGCTCACTCGCAGCTCATAATCACCTGGCGTTGCCGAAACATAGATGAACTGGGGAATCCTCGCCTCAAACTCATCAAAACGAAGCGGGCGGTTATCGAGTGCCGAAGGCAGACGAAAACCATGCTCCACCAGCGTCACCTTACGCGAGCGGTCGCCTTCGTGCATGCCGCGGATCTGCGGCACCGTTACATGGCTCTCGTCGATGATGCAGAGCATATCCTTGGGAAAGTAATCAATCAAAGTAAAGGGTGGCTCGCCCGGCTTGCGGCCATCCAGATGGCGCGAGTAGTTCTCGATGCCGTTACAAAAACCCATGGTCTCGAGCATCTCAAGATCATAATCGGTGCGCTGCTGCAGACGCTGCGCCTCGAGCAACTTGTCGGTCGCTTTGAGCTCTGCCACACGCTTCTCGCACTCTTCGCTAATCGATTTAAGGGCTGCCTTAACCTTGGGCTTCTCGGTTACGTAATGCGATGCCGGCCATACGGGAATGGCCTCATACTCACGAAGTATCTCACCGGTGACCTCATCGATTTCGGCGATAAGCTCGACCTCATCGTCAAAGAACTCAAACCGCAACGGATGCTCGGCATAGGGCGGATACACGTCAACGACATCGCCACGCACACGGAACGTGCCGCGCGCCAGGTCATAATCATTGCGATCGTATTGAATATCGATGAGCGCATGGATAAAGTCATCGCGCTCGAGCGGCACTTTCTTGTCGACATTCGGCGCCAGCCCCGCATAATCCTCAGGAGAGCCAATACCATAGATACAGGACACCGATGCAACGACGATCACATCGCGTCGAGAGAGCAGCGAGGCGGTCGCCTGATGGCGCAGCATCTCGACTTCTTCGTTAATCGAAGAATCCTTCTCGATATAGGTATCGCTTTGCGGCACATACGCCTCTGGCTGATAGTAATCGTAGTACGACACGAAATAGACCACTGAGTTATTGGGGAAGAACTCTTTGAGCTCGCTTGCAAGCTGGGCGGCAAGGGTCTTATTGGGAGCCATGACAAGCGTCGGCTTACCCAAGGCCTCAATAGTTTTAGCCATCGTAAAGGTCTTACCCGAACCAGTCACACCCAGCAAAACCTGATAGCGGTCTCCGTCCCTCACACCCTGCACAAGCGACTCAATGGCCTTGGGCTGGGAACCGGCAGGCTCATAGGGAGAAACGACTTCAAACGGCACCTCAGCGCCCTCAACGCCAAAGCGCTTAAGTTCACCGCCAACGCGTTCTACTTCAAATTCCGCCATGGATACTCCTAACTCATACATCTGCAGTATACGCAGGCGGTGGGCTTAGTCCTATACGAACCGATCGGGATAGAGAGTCTTATAGCGAACCCAGGCATTATTGACGCGAATCAGATACGCCTGCGTCTCGGGAAAGGTGATTGCATTATGAAGCGACGTGCTCTGCTGCGCCCATCCGTCGACATTGCCCATGCCGGCGTTATAGGCGGCAATGGCGCTGTCAGTCGACCCGTTGAAATAGGTTAGAAGATACGAGAGGTATGCGCAGCCAAACTCGATATTCGTAGCCGGATCGTTAAGGTTGTCGGCCGAATACTCGCCACCGTCAACAAGGCCCTTGGCGATCATATCCTGGGCAGTCTCGGGCATCAGCTGCATCAATCCCTGAGCACCCTGACTCGACTCGGCCTCGGGATCCCAATTCGATTCCGACTTAATGACAGCGCACACCAGATACGGATCCAGGTTATGCGAAATGCTGGATTGCTTTACATATACCTCGTAGTCAATCGGATACAGCGGCTTAAAGAAAGCAGCAGGAGCATACGAGTAGACGAGCGAAATGAGGCCGAAGACGAACACAACGGCAAGTGACGCCACGCGATACCACGTAAAGAAACGTGTCTTAGACATCGGCCTCCTCCTTATCCGCTACATCCCCGAAGCCGTGGCGCGCAAGCCATGCGTCCAGTTGTTCAAAGAGCGAATTATCGCCCGCCGCATTATCGATAACCGTCGTGGCAAGATTGCAAAGCGAAGCCTCATCAGGTTGGCATGCAGAGCGCGCATCAAAATCAGAGGACGCCATACCGCGATGAATAGCGCGCTCGCGACGAACTGACAAAGGGGCGCTGATGACCAGAATTTCATCAGCCAAGCCAAATGCATCCTCAAAACCAGTCGGAGCAGAAACCTCGACCACCGCAAAGGGATAACGGGGAGATGAAACCGTACAACAAACCGGATCGAGAATCCTAAGCGAAAGCTGTTCAATGAGAACGGGATGCACAATGCCATTGAGCCGTGCGACCAAATCAGGAGAAGCAAAAGCTCGAGAAGCGAGGACATTGCGGCGAATGCCGCCCTCCCCGTCCAGAATATCCCAACCGAATTCTTCCGCGAGGGCATTGACGATATCAGAGCCCGGCACATACAGCGATTTTGCAAGCTCATCCAGATCGATTAGCATAGCGCCACGAGATTCGAAATAGCGGCAGGCAGTCGACTTACCCGAAGCAATATTGCCCAAGACAAATACGGTAAACATCAAGCCCTCCCTAACGCCAATGCGAGTAATTATCGCTCAAATACACTAGAAGGACTCAAAATACAGCCAAACAGTAAGAGCGCATACGGGGGAGCTAGATCCCAAAGTACAACGTGTATATAACGCAAAAAAGGGGGAGGCCGCGAGGCCTCCCCCCTTCTAGGTTCGATGCGACGGCTCGGTGCCGTCCACCGGTCAGCGGCGCCCTGGCCTCCCACGGGCTGACCCCGCAGTACTCTCGGCGCGATGGGGCTTAGCTTCCGGGTTCGGAACGGGACCGGGCGTGCCCCC
>CABUZK010000037.1 GCA_902496115.1 uncultured Collinsella sp.
ACAAAGGACTACACCCGCACTTCCCAGCAGTGCGGCCGCGATCAACGCACTGACCACGATAGAGGCAGCCCCACAAGACCCCTGCATGCCCACAACGAGCGCGGCCGTAGGACCAAGGCAGCCAAGCACCAATGCGACGGCGGCAATAGCAATATCTCGAGCGTTCACAAGACCACTTCCTCCACGAGAAAGACCTTATTTCTCATGAACTAGTGTGCCCCGCGCCCATATGCGCGGCGTACTGCCACGGTAAGCGCTCTGTTAACTCAAACGCATACATAGAACGGGCGTCCTTACGTTGCCCTAAAGCTCGGTAAAGACGCCCGTCCGTCAAATATCCGTGATACAGAAAAATTACCAGCCAGTGTAGTAATCGGTGGTTCCGGCAGCGCAGCCGGAGTCATAGACCTTGCACTCGCCCTTGGACCCGGTAAACGTGGAGCCCTGGGCCTTATCGCCCGCGGCAACGACGTAGTAGCCATCGGAATCGCGCCAAAAGCCCTCGGCGTCCTGCGTCCATTCGCCCGTGCGGTGGTGATACAACACGTTGCTGCTGTAATAAGTCTCGCGGCGGCCGTTATAGTTATTGACGCCGCTCGAGCGCGTCAGGCCCGAGCCGTTCGCGTAATACGCAGCAGACGCGTAAGACGAGCCGGAGCCGGCGTTGTAATACGAAGCCTGAACGGCCTCAGCGGCCTCGGCTTCGGCTGCGGCAGCCTCGAGCGCCTCGCGCTTGGCATCCTCTAGCGTAGAGCGAAGCTCGTCGAGCTCGGTCGACTTGGCGTCGACCTCCCCCATCGTCAACAGGCTACTCGCGCCGTCGATGCAGCCCTGCAACACAGCGCGCTCGTCATCGGTAGCATAGTCGCCATACATATTCATAATGATCTGCGCGCGCATCTCCAGGGAATCGCGCTTTGCCGCCATCGAGGCGTTCCACTCCTGCATAGAGCCATAACCGTCGCCGCGGTAGTCGACGGGCTGCACCAGCGTCGCCTCGGACGGTGTAGATCCGACCGCATCGGATAGTGTTGCCGCGTGGGCATCAGTTGCGCCGGCGCCCGCCAAAAGTGCCACGGTCAGAGCGGCGGAAAGGGCGGCGGCTTTCGGTTTTCGTGAATCGATCCTCATGTAGCTGGAAACCTCCGTAGTGTGTTTTTGCTGCGTTTGGGCTGCGTGTGATTCGATCGCGCTGCATAGTACCCCGAGCAAATCGCGACCTGCGGTTTTACTCAAAAGGCGCACGTCAATTGCGTAAAACTCACATCCTCTCAACAGGAGTTTTCCACAACTCAAATGCATAAATCGTGTCAAAAACCCTGTTTTTGCACCCTCTCTATGCAAAAAAGGCGCCTGTGCAACCATTGTTCGCACAGGCGCCTTGAGCAGGCATTTTATGCAGTTATACCTATCGAGCCGCAAGGGGTCCTTGCACAAGTCGCCTTACTCGTCCAGCGCGGCGAAGGCCTGCTTCAGATCCCAAATGATATCCTCGGCGTTCTCGGTACCGATGGAAAGACGGATCGTGGAGGGCGTGATGTTCTGCTCGGTGAGCTCCTCGGCAGAGAGCTGGGAGTGCGTGGTGGTAGCCGGGTGCACGACGAGCGACTTGACGTCGGCCACGTTGGCGAGCAGCGAGAACACCTGCAGATGATCGATGAACTTCCAAGCTGCCTCCTGGCCACCCTTAATCTCAAAGGTAAAGATCGAGGCACCGCCACGGGGGAAGTACTTCCGATAGAGCTCGTGATCGGGGTGCTCAGGCAGGCTCGGGTGGTTCACCTTGGCGACGTGGCTGTCACCAGCCAGGAACTCAACGACCTTCTTGGTGTTCTCGACATGACGGTCAACGCGCAGCGACAGGGTCTCGGTGCCCTGGAGCAGGACCCAGGCGTTGAACGGGCTGATGCAGGCGCCCTCGTCACGCAGCAGGATAGCGCGGACATAGGTCGCGAAGGCAGCGGGACCGGCAGCCTCGGCAAACGAAACACCATGGTAGGAGGGGTTGGGTTCAGCGATCTGGGCGTACTTTCCGCTCGCCTTCCAATCGAAGTTACCGCCGTCGACGATCACACCGCCCAGCGAGGTACCGTGGCCGCCGATGAACTTGGTTGCGGAGTGAACGACGATGTTGGCACCATGCTCCAGCGGACGGAACAGATACGGGGTGCCGAAGGTGTTGTCGACGACAACCGGCAGACCGTGCTTCTTGGCGATCTCGGAGATGGCGTCGATGTTGGGGATGTCGGAGTTGGGGTTGCCGAGCGTCTCGAGGTAGATGACCGTGGTGTTGTCCTTGATGGCACCCTCGACCTCTTCCAGGTTATGGGCATCGACGAAGGTGGTCTCGACACCAAACTGGGAGAGCGTGTGCTCCAGCAGGTTGTAGGAACCGCCGTAGATGGTCTTCTGGGCGACCGCGTGGTCACCAGCCTGGGCAAGTGCCTGCAGGGTATAGGTGATGGCAGCGGCACCGGAGGCGACGGCAAGACCGGCCACGCCACCCTCGAGCGCGGCGATACGGTCCTCGAAGACGCCCTGGGTGGAGTTGGTCAGACGGCCGTAGATGTTACCGGCGTCGGCAAGACCAAAGCGGTCGGCGGCGTGCTGGGAGTTGCGGAACACATAGCTCGTGGTCTGGTAGATAGGCACGGCACGGGAGTCGGATGCAGGATCGGCGCTCTCCTGGCCAACGTGCAGCTGCAGGGTATCGAAACCAAAGGTGTGCTCGGGGTTGTTGATAAACTGGCTCATGATGATCTCCTTGATCGAACAAAAGTAATAAGAGTAAGAGAAGTAAGTCGCTGTCTCCTGATCACGCCGACGGGCGCAAACAGGAGCCCGGCATTCGTCTTGGTAAGCAATTCATATGCGGGCCTCCTTTCGCATCCCGGTTCCGTGGTCGGCTTAATTACCTACCGCCTTTGTGTGTTTTGAATAGTACGAGCATTGTTTCCCTCGGTCAATCACTTAAAAGCGCTAATCTGTTATCTGTTTTATAGATAGCAATCGAGAGGATGGCGTCGATGACCCTTCAGCAGCTTCGTTTTCTGATTGCCGTGGCAGAGTCCGGCTCAATCAACGCTGCAGCTCAGCGCCTCTATACCGCTCAGTCCAACATCTCAAACGCTGTCAAAAGCCTGGAACAGGAGCTCCATCTGGAGATCTTTACGCGCTCCAGCCGCGGCGTCACGCTCACCAACGACGGCACCGAGCTATTGGGCTATGCGCGCCAGGTCGTAGAGCAGGCCGACATGCTCGAGGCACGCTACGAGGACGGCGGCACACCCCAGGCGCGCCTTGCCGTCTCGGCCCAGCACTACGCTTTTTCGGTCGAGGCCTTTGTCAACGTCGTCGAGCGCTGCCGCGACAGTAAGTTTGAGTTCATCATGCGCGAGACCACCACCTCGCAGATCATCGACGACGTCCGCGCATTTCGCAGCGATATCGGCATTCTGTACCTGGATGACTTTAACGCCCGCGTTCTGCAGAAGGCCTTCGCCGATGCCCGCGCAAGCTTCCATCCCCTCTTCGACGCGACGGTCCACGTCTTCGTTAGCGAACGCCACCCGCTCGCACGCCGCCCTCAGCTGTCCCTTGCCGACCTCACGCCCTATACGCGCTACAGCTTTGAGCAGGGAACCTCAAACTCCTTCTATTACGCCGAGGAACCTTTTAGCTATATCCCTTGCGACCGCAACATACGAATCTCGGACCGCGGAACACTTACTAACTTACTTATCACGTCGAACGGTTACACCCTGTCGACCGGTGTCCTTTCCAATGAAATGCAGTGGGGTATGGCATCGATCCCGTTAGCAGACGCCCCAACGATGCACGTAGGATATATCATGCACGACGAGCGCAAGCCCTCTCCTCTCTTGCGGCAATACCTCGACGAGCTCAACCGCATCATCCATGCCGACCAGCTGTCGGAAGACGGGGTAGAAATCGTAGATTGCTAGCCCGCGGCGGGCATGGCGCTACAATGGTCACTCACACGAAGCGTACCCAACGAAAGGAACCACGTGAAGGTCATCATCTATACCGACGGCTCGGCCCGATCAAATCCGGGACGCGGCGGCTACGGCGCCGTGCTCAAATACACCAACCCCGCCGGCAAGACCTTCACCTCCGAGCTTTCGCGTGGCTACGCCAAGACCACTAACAACCGCATGGAGCTCATGGCGGTCATCGTGGCGCTCGAGGCACTTAACCGCCCCTGCGAGGTCGAGGTCCATTCCGATTCGCAATACGTCGTCAACGCCTTCAACAAGCACTGGATCGACGGCTGGAAAAAGCGCGGGTGGAAAACTGCCAACAAGCAGCCCGTCAAGAACCGCGACCTGTGGGAGCGTCTGCTTGCCGCAAAGAGCAAGCATAAGGTGGAGTTCATCTGGGTTAAGGGGCATGCCGGCCACGAGCTCAATGAGCGCTGCGACGAGCTCGCCACCACCGCGGCCGACGGAGCCAACCTCGATATCGACGCCGGCTTTAACGAGAGCGACCTGTAATAGCGTTTTCGCGCAGCTTTATATCCCCACGCGCTACACTCATCCTGTAGACCAAACAACGCAAGGGGGACGTATGCTGCGTATAGCGACCATCGGCACATCCATGATCACCGACGACTTTATCCAGGTCGTCAATGCCAACGACCAAGCCGCGTTTGTGGGCACGCTTTCACGCGATGCCAATCGCGGTGCCGCCTTTACCGCCGAGCACGGCGGCGAACGCAACTTCACCGCACTCGACGAGCTCGCGTCCGCCGACGACGTCGATGCCGTCTACATCGGCAGCCCCAACGCGCTCCATCACGAGCAGGCGCTCGCCTGCATCGCCGGCGGTAAGCACGTTATCGTCGAAAAGCCCTTCTGCGCCACCGAGGCCCAAGCGTTCGAGGTCTTCCGTGCTGCCGAGGCAGCAGGCGTCGTGGCCCTCGAGGCCATGCGCCCGCTTCACGACCCCGCCTTCCACGCCATTGAGGACGCTCTGGGCGAAATTGCGCCCATTCGCCGCGCCTCACTCCGCTTTGGCAAGTATTCCTCACGCTACAACGAAATCCTCGCTGGACGCGCCACCAATATCTTCGACTGCAACATGGCATCGGGTTCCCTCATGGACATTGGCGTCTACGCCGTCGAGCCCATGGTCGAGATTTTCGGCATGCCCTCTGGTCTCACCAGCATGACCACGCTGCTCGACCCCTCAACGCAAGAGCTCACCCATGGCCCCATCGACGGTTGCGGTTCCATTCTCGCCAGCTATGGCGGTGGCCATATCTCCGTCGAGCTCGCGCACTCCAAAATTACGAATGACCTGCTGCCCTCGCAGATCGAAGGCGAGCGTGGCACTATCCAGATCGACCATCTGTCCACGCCCCGCAACGTCCGCATCGACTATCGCGGCGACGTCGTACGCGGCTCGGCGACCGAGGCACCGCGCGAACAGGACGACAACGGCCGCACGCTCGACCTTCCCAAGTCAAGCAACACCATGGAATACGAACTCGCAGACTTTATCACCGCCATCGGAGACATCGATAACGTTAAGGAAGAGATCTGGGAGACCCCGGCGGGACGCCATGAGCTCGGCCACTACCGCGATGTCACGCTCGTCTCGCTGCGCATCATGGATGCCGTGCGTCAGCAGGCCGGCATTACCTTCCCCGCCGATTCAGTCAAGCAGGCCTAGCGATGGGCTTTTTTGACAAGTTCTTCTCCGGCATCAATCGAGAGCCTCAAAAACCGTCTGGCGTTGAGCTCGAGCTGCGACGCAGGCTTACCGTGCTAGCAAGCGACGCAGCCACTCAAAACGCTCCGCAGCGCTATTTTCTGCGGTGGGAGGGCCAAGTCCAGGGCGTCGGCTTTCGCTTTACCAACACCAATCTCGCACAGACGCACACACTCACCGGCTGGGTACGCAATATGGAAGACGGTTCGGTCGAAATGGAGGTACAAGGCGCGCCTGCGAATATCCTGTCTCACCTCGAGGCGCTCCATGCCTCCTATGAGCGAATGGGCATACGTTTTCGCCTCGAGGACGCACAAATCCGCGCCGCGCTTACCAGCGAAGATGGTTTCAGTCCTCGTTATTAGTATTGTGTGCTAAATACGGTATCATTTACCTACGACCGTTGATAGAAAAGAGGCGAGGCGCATGGCGGTGCAAAGAAGAAACACCAAGCAGCGGAAACTGGTTCTTGACGCCGTGCGCCAAAGCTATAACCACCCCACCGCCGATGAGATCTACAACGCCGTGCGCGCGCAGGATGACAAAATCAGCCGCGGTACGGTCTACCGCAATCTCAATCTCTTAGCCGACGCCGGCGAGATCCTCTCCATCAAGACGCCGGGCGGCAGCCGCTTCGATCGCACGATCGAGCCGCATGCGCATATCATCTGCACCTCGTGCAGCCGCGTCATCGACGTACCGCTCCCCTTCGATGCCCAGCTCGACGCCAAGGTGTCCGAGCAAATCGGCTGGAACGTCACCTCGCACTACACCATCTTCGAGGGCCTCTGCCCCAACTGTAGGTAGATTTTGGGACATGCCTACTCAGCAAGTAGACGACGCAGCTCTTCTTCGACCGTGCGCACGTAGCGGACACGGTCATTGACACCGCGCATGCTGGGATTGCAGCTCTCCATCAGATAGGGATGGCCCACCACGTTGAGCATGTCGCGATCGTTTTCGTTATCGCCAAACGCCATCATTTCGTTAGGTGAGATCCTCAGCGCGCAACCATAATCGGCAAGCGCGGACCCTTTGCCCGAATCAAAGCCGATAAAATCGGTCCATTCGGTTCCCGACGTCATCACGTCGACACGGTCGCTAAAGAGGCGCTCGAAATACTCCAGCGCCGCCGGCTGCTCTGTCTCGGGCGTTTGAAACGCAATCTTAATGACATCCTCGTCAATGTCCTCGGGACGGTCGACCACCGCCACATCGCAGTGGACCTCATAGCGCAGGTGGTCAACAAACGCATCGTTGCCGCTTATGGTGTAGAGGTGCCCCTCGCACGAAAGTGTCACGTCGGCATGGGGATAGGCGACCACGGCATTCGCGATATCCATCGCCAGATCACGCTCCATAGAGCGCTTGACGACGGCACGCCCCTCGCTCATGACGAGGGCGCCGTTTTCGCACACATAGGCAAGCTCGTCTGCCACCGGGGCAAACAGGTAGCGCAAGCTCGCATATTGACGGCCACTCGCCGGCATAAACACAATGCCGCGACGATGCAGCTCATCGATGAGCTCAAAGGCCTCGGAACGCGGCTCGCGCTCCCCCGGATGCAGCAACGTGCCGTCCAAATCGCATGCAATCAGCCTGATTCCTTCAAGACCCATATGCTTTCCCCCACAGCATTTCATCAACAGCAAGACGGACTTTGAATAGTTGCCTCTCAAAGTCCGTCTTACGCATACGCACGTTAACCGCGCGCCTTCTTTACGATCGTAAAGTCTGGAGCCATACTCACAACAACAACATCCGCCGCGCTCGATGCAAAGCGTCGACTGACATCGAGCTCGCGTGTGACCACCGAGAGCCGAACACCCTCGACACCCCGGAGCATGCGGCCCAAAACAGGCTGCACCGGCGTATACATGCGCACGGTATAATCATCCGAGTCACCCCGGAAGAGCGGCGCATGCATGTTGCCGATCTCCCAGCACGCATGTGCGAGCACAATCGGATCCATGCGGTCGACTTCGACCAAATAGACCTCGGCGCTGCGCAGGCGTACGACAACCACTACGGGCACCGTGCCCATGCGGTCAATAGCAAGCACGTCACCGTCGGCAAGACGCTCGCCATCAGTGGCATCCAGCCGGGCATTCACCGTGCGCCCCAGCTCCGTCACGCCCACAAACAGGCGCGCATCAGCCTGGTCCCAATCGAGTAGCAGCTCGTCAACCTCAAAGACGCCACCCAGCTCCCGACGAAGCAGGAGTTCATAGGACGGGTCGTTGAGATTTCCCAAGCGCTCCGTAGCTACCAGGTCCACGGACATCAACTAGTCCTCGACCTCGACGAGCTCGATATCAAAGTTGAGGTCCTTGCCGGCGAGCTCGTGGTTGGCGTCGAGCGTCACGGCCTCGGCCGTCACATCGATGACCACGGCGGGGACGGGCATGCCGCTCGGCGTGGACAGGAAGAGCTTCATGCCCTTCTCGATCTGCTCGATATTGGGAACCTGCTCGGCCGGGAAGGTCAGGACCATCTCGGGGTTGCGCTCGCCGTAGGCATCGACAGCAGGAATGTGCACGGTCTTCTTCTCGCCCACCTGCATGTCGACAACAGCGGCGTCGAAGCCCTTGATCATCTGGCCGGCGCCGCAGGTGAACTCCAGCGGCTCGCCGCGATCGTAGGAGCTATCGAACTGCGTGCCGTCGTCGAGCGTGCCGCGATAATGGGTCTTGACCTTCTTGCCCTGGTTGGACATGGTAACCTCCGTGATAAGGGCGGCGCACAACGCGGGCCGCCATGAACATATGGCGCTAACTATACCCTAGTCATACAATTCAATGACAGTTTGCAAAGAAACGCTGCAACCGGAGGAACCATGGCATATCCCGTATTTGACCTACACTGCGACACCGCTGACCGCATCGGCTGGGCCACACTCGATCTCGACCTGCGCTTTACCGCCGGCACCGACGGTTATTTCCCCGGCGACGAAACGCATCCGCAAGATTTCGATCTCATCGAGGGCAACGCCTGCGCCATCTCGCTCGCAAAGATCGGCAACACGCCGTGGGCACAGTGCTTCGCCACGTTTGTCCCCGACGAGATTCCCACCGCCCACGCCGCGCGCTTCCAGGCGCAAATCATGGCGCATATGAGCGGCCAGGCCATGCTCAACCACGACCGCATGGTCAACGTACGCAGCGCCGCAGACATTCGCCCCGCGCTCAAGGACGGCAAGGTCGCCTGCATCCACACCATCGAAAACGCCACGTTCTTTGCCGAGGACCCCGCGCTGATCGAGGTGCTCAAGAGCTTGGGCGTGCTTATGTCGTCACTCAGCTGGAACGCGCAGGGACCGCTCGCGAGCGGGCACGATACCCACGCCGGCCTCACCGCTGCCGGCATCGAGGCACTTACGCAGATGGAGCACGCCGGCATGGTGCTCGACGTCTCCCACCTCAACGATGAGTGCTTTGACGAGGTTGTCGCCCACGCCACGCGCCCCTTCGTCGCCAGCCACTCCAACTCCCGTGTGGTTTGCGGCGTCAAGCGCAACCTCACCGACGACCAGTTCCGTACCATTCGCGACATGGGCGGCATCGTCGGCCTCAACTACTGCAGCGAGTTCCTCTCCAACGAAGCAACCGACGAGACCGCCGCAGATGTCACCTTCGACCAGCTGGCAGCCCATATCGAACACTGGCTCGACCTGGGCGGCGAAGATGTCATCGCGCTCGGCGGCGACTGGGACGGCGCCAAGGTACCCGACTTCCTCTCCGATGCCAGCAAGATGCCCGAGTTCCAGAACATGCTCTCCAAGCACTTTGGCAAGACCGTGATGCAGAAGCTCTGCAGCGACAACGCGCTTGCCTTCTTTGAGCGTTATTAATTTCACATCCCTTGAGCGGGCCGGCATGCCGAGCGGTCGACATGCCGGCCCGTCCCCAATCCAAAGGATAACTTTTGACGCAGCAATTTACGGTTTTCCTACCCCGACCGGATGGGATGCCCATCCCCGTCGTCGTTACCAAAAAGCGCGTCAAGAACTTCAACCTGCGCGTCACATCGAGCGGTGAGGTCCACGCCAGCGCACCGCTCGACGCCAGCCGCAAGCGTATCGAAGTGTTTGTAAAGCGCAACAACGGCTGGATTATCAGCCGACTTGCCCAGCGCGAGCAACGTCAGGCGACGGCGCGAGAACCGCTCAGTCCCCTCTCGATCATTGCGCTTTGGGGCAAGCCCATCACGGTACAGGACGCACTCGATCACAACTTTGCATCACCCGCACCGCGACCCAAACAGGTCACCTTCGCAAGTTTTATGGGTACCGACGAATCGAACGGAGGCCCACAGGCCAAGCGGCGCGCAATCCTCGACGGCCTAACGTCCGACGAGCTCCAAGTCCATATCGACCAGCTCTATACGTCCGAGGTCACATCGGCGCTACGCGATATGGTGCACGCATACGAAATCGCAATGGGTGTCGCCGTTTCCCGCGTTTCCGTACGCAGCATGAAAACGCGCTGGGGCTCGTGCACGCCCAAAACCGGCGCCATTCGCATCGCACGAGAACTTGCCGCCTACCCCGTCGAATGCCTCGACATGGTTGTCGCCCACGAGCTCGTCCACTTGCTCGAGCCAAGCCACAATCAGCGGTTCCACGCCCTGCTCGACACGTACTGCCCCAACAATAGAGCTCTGTCGCAGCGACTCAAAAAACCGCCCGCCAACGAGCTTTAGCGTCAGCTAGCGCACGCGCTCGATCTCGACGCCACAGCTTGCCAGGGGAAGACCGACGGGCGCCCAAGGCTTATCGAGCTTAACACGCACGCCAAGCAGCAAGGGATAACGACGTAGCAGCATCTGGGCCACACCCTCGGCTGCAGCCTCGATGAGCTTAAACGTATGCTCGCGCAGATAGCCATCGACATCGTGGCACACCGAGCCGTAATCAATAGAGGCATCCAGGTTATCGTGCTCCCCCGCCGCGCGCAGGTCGGCATAGAGCACCAAGGACACGACAAACTTCTGCCCCAGGGCGTTTTCCTCGGGATACACGCCGTGGTTGGCAAAGACCTCGAGACCATCGATAGTAATGCGGTCGGCATGGCGCAGGTCGTCATAGCTCACATGGGGCACCGCCGTTGCGGCGGAAATCTCGCCCCTGCCACGACGGGCAAGCTCGGCACCCTCGGTCTTGGTTGCATTCTCGGGCAGCTTTTTGTTAGTCATCGCGATCGTCTCCTTCGTTCAGAACCCCGACCGCGCATACCGACTACACGCGAATCGACAGGTTCTTTTTATCATCGCTCCAGTTGCAGGCATTGCGCGCAGGGCATGCAAAGCAGGCGCGCGACGCTTTGTCGGCTGCATAGAGCAGACGCTCAAGCGGCTGGCTGTTCACGCGCAGCTTTCGATGGCCCAGAATGGCCGTCTTAATGGCTGCGGCATCTGTCGGCTCAAACGCCACGTCTTCGGGCATGCCGCCGAGAATCGCATCGGCGACGCGTTCGCTTGCAACATCATGGGATATACCCGATTCATACTGTTCATCTTTGCCGATATCGTGAAGAAGTGCCGTGGCATAGATGACCTCGCGGTCAAATTTGAGCTCTTCCTCGAGATTCTTGATCCACATAATACGGGCGACATCCAGCAGATGGTCGATACCGTGGCGGCAAAAGATGCGCCCCGATTCCAACTGCGCAATGTTTCCCAGATGCCGCCGGAACAGTCCGTTGGCACAGATGTAATCAATGCGAGGCATGGCACCAAAGGGAGTCAGGCCCGAAGCCATAAAGCCGCGACGCGACGTTCCTTCATCGGTCTTCGATGCAAAGTCGTTGACGACTCTCATGGTTAGCGGCCCAGCATCCTAAAGAATCGCTCCTCGAGCGACGGATCGGTCTCAAAGACACCGCGACGAGCAAGCGTTACGGTCTTGGTACCGGGCTTTTGCACGCCGCGCATGGTCATGCACATATGCTCGGCTTCCATCAGCACGATTGCCCCTTGGGGGGCAAGATATTCCATGAGGGCATCGGCAACCTGTGTACACAGCTGCTCCTGCAGCTGCAGACGACGGGCATAGACCTCAACCGTGCGAGCAAGCTTAGACAGACCCGCCACGCGGCCGTTAGGGATATAGCCGATCGCAGCCTTGCCATAAAACGGCAGCAGATGGTGCTCGCACAGCGAGTAAAACGTGATGTCGCGCTCGATAACTAAATCGTTCGAAGCGACGGCAAAAGTTTTGGACAGGTGCTCCTCAGCGCTCTGGTCCATGCCGCCGGCAATCTCGCCATACATGCGGGCGACGCGTGCCGGCGTCTCCAGCAGGCCCTCACGAGTTGGGTCCTCGCCTATGCCCTCAAGCAACAGCTTTATGGCGGTCTCAACTTTTTCCTGATCGACCATCTAGGCCTCACTCTTCCGATTTTGCGTTCGCGCTATGGTACCACGCCCTCCGGCATCGGCCACAAGCTACATAGTATGGGTCGAATAGACCGGATCGTCTCGCCAAAGCTCCACAGCGTCGCAAAGCGAAACGCCCTCGCGCGCGGCACGAGTGCGCGTGGCGTTCATGTCGATCACCCGCTGATTACTCGAACCCCTAAAACGCAAGGAGATATCGTACAGGTCTTGAACGAACGGGCCGTCCACCAACATATCGAGGCAGGCAAGGATACGGTCCGTCACCTCGGTATGATGACGGCCGCCCGGCATAAGTTCCTCGAGCACGTCGCCGGTAAAGCACCAAATGGTCTTCCCCGACTCCACAGGATAGGCCGCACGCACGCGTTCGATAAAGTCAACGAGACCCGCCTGATTCTCGGGTTCCATGGGCTCGCCACCCAGAATCGTCAGGCCATCAATAAAGGGATGGTCAAGACTCTCGATAATCTTGTCCTCGACGGCACGGTCGAACGGTTCACCCGCGGCAAAGTCCCACGCGACGGAGTTAAAGCAATTTTTGCACCCGCGACGGCACCCGCTCACAAACAGAGAAGTACGAACACCTTCCCCATCAGCAATGTCGAAATACTTAATGTTCGCGTAGTTCATAGGTAACTCTCCCGGGAGGCCGGGACATATCATCCCGTCCTCAAATATTCTCGGCCTTCGGCCTGCGAAACTGCGGGCGGGACGATATACCCCGGCCTCATGCAAAGGGTAACTCAATGAACGAAGCGAACATCGAGTATAGGGTTCGAGGTCTAATAAATACTTTGTTGCAGCCCAACCGTCATCGCAAGCAAATCGCAGCTGCAGCTCGAATTATTTCCGCTAAGAACTTCGAGAAGTGAGCAGACCGCATGCTGCATCTCAGCTACGTCAACTTGGCTGAACCGAGAGGGCCGCTTGGGCTTTTGCTCGATATGAGTTCCGCACGCAAAGAAGGCCACTTAATGTGGCCTTCGTCTTGCGCAGGACTGTCCGAAATAGCGAGCAAATGCCCAAGCGGCCCTCTCGGTTCAGCCCCGGAGCGGTATTAGAGATGCAGCACGCGGTCGCGGATCTCCTCGGTTCGACCCTGGTTCCAGAATTGGGTACCGATGTAGCCGCACGTACGACGGGCGACATTCATCTTCTCCTGATCGCGGTTGCCGCAGTTGGGGCACTCCCACACCAGCTTGCCGTCATCCTCGACAATCTTGATCTCGCCGTCATAGCCGCACACCTGGCAGTAATCGCTCTTGGTGTTGAGCTCGGCATACATGATGTTGTCGTAGATGTACTGCATCACGCGAATGACAGCCTTAAGGTTGTCCTGCATGTTAGGAACCTCGACGTAGGAGATGGCACCGCCCGGCGAAAGCTGCTGGAACATGCCCTCAAACTTGAGCTTATCGAAAGCATCAATCTCCTCGGACACATGGACGTGGTAGCTGTTGGTAATGTAGCCCTTGTCCGTCACACCCGGAATAATGCCAAAACGACGCTGCAGGCACTTGGCGAACTTGTAGGTCGTCGACTCAAGCGGGGTGCCGTACAGCGAGAAGTCGATATCGCTTTCGGCCTTCCACTCGGCGCATTTGTCGTTCATGTGCTGCATGACGGCCATGGCAAAGGGCGTGCCTTCCTTCTCGGTGTGACTGTGGCCCGTCATGTACTTGACGCACTCATACAGACCGGCATACCCCAAGCTGATGGTGGAATAGCCGCCCACGAGCAGTTTGTCGATCGTCTCGCCCTTCTTAAGGCGCGCCAGGGCGCCGTACTGCCACAGAATCGGTGCGGCATCCGAAAGCGTGCCCATCAGGCGCTCATGACGGCACAGCAGGGCACGATGGCACAGCTCAAGGCGCTCGTCGAAGATCTTCCAGAACTTGTCCATGTCCTGATGCGAGCTCAGTGCGACATCGGGCAGGTTGATGGTCACAACACCCTGGTTAAAGCGGCCATAGTACTTAGGTTTGGTCGGGTCATAGTTCAGCGCGTTGGCAACATTGTTAAAGCCGTTGCCCGAACGGTCGGGCGTCAGGAAGCTGCGGCAACCCATGCAGGTGTAGCAATCGCCATTGCCGGCGGTCTCACCCTTAGACAGCTTGAGCTCACGCATCTTCTTCTCAGAGATGTAGTCGGGCACCATGCGCTTGGCGGTGCACTTGGCAGCCAGCTGGGTCAGGTAGAAGTACGGGGAATTCTCGTGAACGTTATCGTCCTCGAGCACGTAGATAAGCTTGGGGAATGCCGGGGTAATCCACACGCCAGCCTCGTTCTTAACGCCCTCGTAGCGCTGGCGAAGCGTCTCCTCCACGATCATGGCAAGGTCGTGCTTCTCCTGAGGCGTACGGGCCTCGTTGAGATACATAAAGACCGTCACGAACGGCGCCTGGCCATTCGTGGTCATAAGGGTCACGACCTGATACTGAATCGTCTGGACGCCGCGACGGATCTCGTCACGCAGACGGTCCTCAACGACCTCACGGACCTTCTCGGCAGACGCAGAGACGCCAAGCTCCTCGAGCTCGCGGGCAACCTCGCCGCGAATCTTCTGACGGCTCACCTCGACAAACGGAGCCAGGTGGGTCAGCGAAATCGACTGGCCGCCATACTGGGAAGAGGCGACCTGGGCGATAATCTGCGTCGCGATATTGCAAGCAGTCGAGAAGCTGTGCGGCTTCTCGATCAGCGTGCCCGAGATAACGGTGCCGTTCTGGAGCATATCCTCCAGGTTCACCAGGTCACAGTTATGCATGTGCTGGGCGAAGTAGTCCGAATCGTGGAAGTGAATCAGGCCCTCGTTGTGGGCATCCACGATCTCCTGGGGCAGCAGCACGCGCTGCGTCAGGTCCTTGGAAATCTCGCCGGCCATGTAGTCGCGCTGAACGGAGTTGACGGTCGGGTTCTTGTTGGAGTTCTCCTGCTTGACCTCTTCGTTATTGCACTCAATCAGCGACAGGATCTTGTCATCGGTCGTGTTCTTTTGACGCTTCAGGCTCTGAACATAGCGGTAGATGATGTAGTGGCGAGCGACCTCGTAGCAGTCGAGACGCATAATCTCGTCCTCGACCAGATCCTGGATCTCCTCGACCGATACGGTGTGGCCGGCCTTCTCACATGCCTCGGCGACGTTTTGTGCCGCATAGATCACCTGGCGGTCGGTAAGGCGAGAGCCTTCCTCGACCTCCAAGTTTGCGGCGCGGATCGCATTGACGATCTTATCGATGTCAAAGGTAACCTCGGTGCCGCTGCGCTTGATGATCTTCATCCTCTTGCCTCTTTCGCATCGTAGCCTCATTGCGCTTCAGGGCCAAACGATGCCCGGCAGGGCTTGCCCCTGTCTTGCGGCGCCGTCGCGCAATCTGTGCTCTCGATAACCATAGGCCCTCATGCGGACAATCCTCGCAGCCATTCAAGGGGCCCAAAGATCTATCCAAATGGGGCGAATAAGGTTCTCGTTCTCTGTCCGCCATCTATCATACGACAAAGAGGCATCTATATCCTGTATTCTTTTTTTAGGTCAAACACAACATATAGTGTTTCAGCAGGTCAAAGCAATTGGTCAATTTGCAGACGCATTATAAATGAAAGCCTCTTGGCAGACTGCTAAAACGTTATCAACCCAACTACCTGCACAGCAGTTTTGAAACCCCCTCAACCGTGCCGCCGCCAAATAGCACCAAAACCAAGCCGCTCACGCCAAAAGAATCCAAAAGATTATGCTTGACCAACATGTTGCGGTCATGATGGGCCAGGACACATGCAATCTGCCGACACCCCTACGGGATGCGAAGACCATCGCGTAGGGACCTTGGATCAATATTTGATGACTTATTTGGCGGCGCGCTTGGTGGCAAAAAACAAAACAGCCCAGAGGACATAGCCTCTGAGCTGCGAACATTTGGTGGGCGTTAGAAGATTTGAACTTCTGACCTCTTCCGTGTCAGGGAAGCGCTCTCCCCCTGAGCTAAACGCCCAAATGGAGCGGACAACGGGGCTCGAACCCGCGACCCCAACCTTGGCAAGGTTGTGCTCTACCAACTGAGCCATGTCCGCTTACGGGGATTAATCTTACGTGATGCCCGCATCCTATGCAAGAACTTTTTTGAAAAGTTTTGCGACGCCCTCGCGAACCTCGCGAAGACATCAGCCACCACGGAAGGCGCAGGCAAACGCAAACTCGCCGCAAGAGGCCCTTACATCTCACCGAGCATGATCCAGGCAGAGCTGTCCTGCGCGAGTCTGCCGTCTGCAAGCGCTGATGAGGTGAGCAGGACCCTGCCCGCCGGCAGCTCCACGGGTGCTGCACCGAAGTTCGTCACGCACGCCCAGCCGTTATCGCGGCGATAGGCGATGACGCCGCCCTCAGCGCCCTCGGCACCATCCGCAAGACCGGTGCGCCCGTCAAGATCGAGCCACGCAAGATCGTTGGCGCACCCGCGCAGCTTGCGCCGCAGCCAGAGGGCGTCACGATAGAGCGCAAGCATCGATGTCGGGTCCGTTTCTTCCCTATCGGCAGCATAATCGGAAAACCATGCAGGCTGCGGCAGATGGGGCGCCGCATCAGCGTCCGCCGGCGAAAACCCAAACGATCCGCCCTGCGCGGGATCGTCCGCCGCTACCCACGGCAGGGGCACACGACAGCCGTCGCGCCCCTTCTCGCGCTTCGGTCCGCGCGTATTGGTTGCACTGGGATCTTCGAGTGCAGTCCACGGGATATCAGCCACCTCAAAAAGACCGAGCTCCTCACCCTGATACACGTATGCCGAGCCCGGAAGCGCCAGTTCAAGCAAAAGGGCCGCCCGCGCGCGGCGCTCGCCGAGTTCACGGTCCTCGTCATAAGACGACCCGTCGCGTAAGAGCCAGTCGAGCGCAATCTGGTGGTAGCGCGTCGCCTTGATTTGCGGCAGGGCATAGCGCGTCGCCACGCGCGGCACGTCGTGGTTGGAGAGTACCCAGGTCGAGGCGGAATCGGATTCGATAGCTGCCTTCAAGCCCTCCTCGATTGCAGCGTGCATGTCATCATAGGTCCAAGTGGCCTTGGCAAACTCAAAGTTGAATGTCTGGCCAAGCTCGCTGGGACGCGCATAGAGATACTGGCGCTCAGGCAGCACCCACGCCTCGGCAACGGCGCTGCGCGGCGGATTATAGCGGTCGAACACGCGGCGCCACTCGCGATAGATCTCGTGGACCTCGTTGCGGTCCCACAGCGGATGGGTGCCGTCGTCAACCATGTCATCGCCCTCGGCGAGATGCCACCGGTCGAGGTCATCGCGGTCGAGATCCTTGGCGAGACCGTGCGCCACATCGATGCGAAAGCCATCGACGCCTCGATCGCTCCAAAACGCCAGGACGTCGCAAAAGAACGCGTGAACCTCGGGGCATGACCAGTCAAAGTCCGGCTGCTCGGGCGTAAACATGTGCAGATACCATTGACCGTCCGCAACACGCGTCCAGGCGGGGCCGCCAAAGTTGGCATTCCAATTGGTGGGAGGCAGCTCGCCATGCTCGCCGCGACCATCGCGGAAGATATAACGGGCGCGCTCGGGCGATCCGGGGCCGGCGGCAAGAGCGGCTTTGAACCAGGGGTGCTGGTTGGATGAATGGTTGGGCACGATATCGACGATGACCTTGATGCCGCGCGCGTGAGCCGCAGCGATCATGTCATCGAAGTCGTCAAGCGAGCCGAGACGTGGGTCGACATCGCAGTAGTCCGCCACATCATAGCCGCCATCGACAAGAGGCGAAGGGTAAAACGGGCTCAGCCAGATGGCCTCGATGCCCAGCCGCTCAAGATAGTCCATCTGCTGGGTAATGCCCGCGATATCGCCCAGACCCGAACCGGTCGAATCCTTAAACGAACGCGGGTAGATCTGATAGATCGCAGCATCGGACATCCATGAGCGCGAAGAGGACTTTTCTGCAGCCATGGGGTGAGCCTCCCTTGCAACGAGGTTTTGCGAGATGCCCACGATGATACGCCCAAAGCTGTCATTCGAGGCAAACAACGCCACAGCCACACCCCAAAACGCTCGCTCCCTCTCGGGCTCGAGCCTCCTGGGACGAATCGATCGATTAGTGAAAAGAACGGAAGACTCACTCCCCCGGCCACAACAGCGAGCGGGCTCCGGGTGCCCCAGGTTGCCGCGAAAGAGGAGGGAAGCGTACTTTATGTACGCGACCGACGATTGAGGGGGCAAGATGGGGTGCCCGGGGCTCGCGCAGCGTCAATCAGAACCACCCTTAAAAAGGGTGGTTTGCTCTTAGGGTATAACCCACGGGCCCCGGGCTCGCGTCTAAAGGCGCGGGCCCGGACTTCGTCCAGGCCTAGTGCATCTTGACCCGTG
>CABUZK010000038.1 GCA_902496115.1 uncultured Collinsella sp.
GGCGGTCGGCCCCATGCCGTCCTCCGTCGCCAGGAGGAAGAGCTCGACCTTCTCCCTGCTGTACATGCGAACCTCCAGTCCGGACCGCTTCACGGTCCAACTTTCTGTCCGCACCCCCTATCGTAGAGAAAAAGATTGAACAGCTTTGATTTGAGCCGACCATCGGATTCATCGGCGGCAAACACGTTGGCTAGGCCCATAAGGTTATTGGCGAGCTTGCCAGGATCTTTGACGGGATATCGACCGGTATCATCGCTGGTTATTAGAATCAGAGGGAGCTTGCGCTGGCTGCTCAGAAGGTTGTCGGAGAACTCGGCGTCAAAGTTCTCAAACGTCAGGCGCGTGCACGATGTGTTGACGACAGTCTCTCCAACGCACGCCTGATGATTGGGAAGCGAAAACAGAACCTTTGCGATGCGGGGAATATTGAGGTCCGGTTCTGGCAGTGGCCAGCCCACATATTCGGGCAGGGTCGCATAGGTGACTTTAATATTGACTAGGCAGGAGTTGTCATCGGCCGTTTCAAGGCCAATGCAAGTGTGCCAGTGACGATACGAATAATGACTGTCGGGCTCGTCATATTCAAAGGCCCAAGCGACGGGAATCCTGCCTCGCTTGTCATCAAAGGCTGCGCGAGTGCAAATGCTCACGCGACTGCCCGTGGTCATGCCTCCAGAATAGCCAACGGGATAGCTGAGGTTTCCAAATATAAAGTCAGAGGCAACGTCTTTATTGCTTGATAAAAACTCAAAGGCGCTCTGCTCATGGCGCTTGCGCTGCTCTTTGTCGCGCACCCAGGTGTAGAT
Source organism: uncultured Collinsella sp. (assembly GCA_902496115.1). Taxonomy (GTDB): domain Bacteria; phylum Actinomycetota; class Coriobacteriia; order Coriobacteriales; family Coriobacteriaceae; genus Collinsella. The sequence goes on from CABUZK010000038.1 coordinate 807, forward strand.
CTGGCGATACGCATCGACGATTGAGGGCGTGGTGGTCGAATAGGGCGAAAGCCTGAACTTTGCTCGGTAATGAATCTGTTCGTTTTCGGACCGCATGTTAGCCTCGCTTGCCTGGTGGCGTAATTGACCTGTAATGCTCAAGTGTAGGCGTTTGAGTAAAGGGCGCGCATCGAACAACGGGCATTAGGTGCCAAAGCGTCTGTAAGCGTGCTAATGAGCGCTGGTGACGCGGGAGTGATCACAAGGCATTCACGCCATTCGCAGCATTGTTGAGCAACAAACCGTGCGAGGTAAAAACGATTCCTTTTGCAGAAAACCCCATGACACGGCAAGCTGATTGAAAGACAATAGATAAAGCTGTAACAAGGGTGATTTATCGTTCACCCCGGTATCAATAAAACCCAGGAGATTTTTCGTGGCCATTCAGACGAAAACTCTTCGGGGGGGGGTGCTCGCTAGCGAGTGTCTTCCTTCGATAGACAATCCTAGCGTTATCTTGCGACACGCCTTTTCGCTTCTCGTAAAGCGGGGCGCGTGATGGCAAAGCTAGCAGAGATAACGCCCGGTACGCGCGTTCGCGGTATCGCGGGGGATTCGCCCGTGACCATTAAGGCTGTCGAATGGCATGGCGATTCCATCTTAAACGTAACCTACAAGACGGACCAGGGCGCACTGGATGACCAACTTCTCTTCGATACAGACGAGGATAAATACATCATCGAAAAGTCCAGCGCCTGGGCGTTCGATGCCGACCCCGATGACCTGCGACTCGTGTCCGAGGCATATCGCATAGGTTTGGCTCATCTGTTCGATCCCTATCTGGCTATTCGCACGTCGTCTATCGAGCCGCTGCCGCACCAGATTTCGGCCGTCTACAAGGAAATGCTGCCGCGCTTGCCGCTGCGTTATGTGCTGGCGGACGACCCCGGTGCAGGCAAGACCATCATGACGGGTCTCCTAATAAAAGAAATGATTGCTCGCGGCGATCTTAGGCGTTGCCTTATCGTGGCTCCCGGTAATCTTGTGGAACAGTGGCAAGACGAGCTATGGCAAAAGTTTGGGCTCAAATTCCGCTTGCTTACAAATGATGTTCTGGAGTCTTCTGCTACCGGGAATCCCTTCGACGAGGTCGATTTTTGTATCGGCCGCTTAGATAAGCTGGCTCGCAACGACGAGATCCAAAAGAAGCTAAGGGCAACTTCGTGGGATCTTGTGGTGTGCGACGAGGCCCACAAGATGAGCGCGACAAACTTTGGCGGCGAGTTTAAACCGACCAAACGCTATAAGCTCGGTCAGCTCTTGGGTGACACAACCGAAAACTTGTTGCTTCTGACGGCTACGCCTCACAACGGTAAGCCGGCTGACTTCCGCTACTTTATGGCGCTCGTGGACAAGGACCGGTTTGCGGGAGGCAATCGCGTTAAGAATCCTGCGGCGCGCTCCACTGCCGGCCAGGCTCAGGGCCTTCCGCCCGCCGCTTCGCTTGACTGCGATGTTTCCGATGTGATGCGTCGCCTCGTGAAAGAGGAGCTGCTCAAGTTCGATGGACGCCCGCTATTCCCCGAGCGCTGCGCCTACACAGTCGAATACGACCTATCTCCTGCCGAGCAGGAGCTCTATGACTCGGTGACTCATTACGTCACCGAGGAGTTTAACCGTGCGGAGCGCTTGGGTGGCAAGCATAAGAACAGCGTCGGCTTTGCTTTGACTATCTTGCAGCGTCGTCTTGCGTCGAGTCCCGAGGCCATCTATCAGTCGCTTCGACGTCGCCGCATACGGCTTGAGTCCAAGCTCGCCGAGGCAAAAAGCGTTGCGAGCGGCAAGGTCGCCTATACAGATAAATGGGGCATCGATTCCAGAGATTTTGATGAGGACGATTACGACTCCGAAGAGTACGAGCAAATGGAAGATGACGTCGTAGACACCGCTTCTGCGGCGGCGACTGCGGCTGAGCTCGATGCCGAGATCGCGATTTTACGCACGCTCGAGCGCAAGGCAAACGATGTTCGCATTAGTGGCGAGGACCGTAAGTGGGAGGAGCTTTCGCGACTGCTGCAAGACGATTCCAATATGTTTGGTATGGACGGTCGACGTGAGAAACTGATCATCTTTACCGAACACAAGGACACACTGAACTACCTCGCAGGGAAGATCGGCTCCCTCCTGGGTGACCGTTCTGCCGTGCTCACCATTAAGGGCGGTATGACGCGCGACGAGCGCCATCGTGCCGAGGAAATGTTCAAGCAGGATGCGAACTCGCGCATCCTTGTCGCTACGGATGCCGCCGGCGAGGGCATTAACCTACAGCGTGCGCACCTTATGATCAACTACGACCTGCCGTGGAATCCCAATCGACTTGAGCAGCGCTTCGGTCGTATTCACCGCATCGGTCAAACCGAAGTATGTCATCTGTGGAACCTTGTCTCCACGCAGACGCGCGAGGGAGAAGTATTCCAACGTCTGTTCAGCAAGCTCGAGGTGGAACGTGCCGCGCTGGGCGGCAAGGTTTTCGACATCTTGGGCAGAGTTACCTTTGAAGGCAAGACGCTCCGTGACTTGCTCCTCGATGCGATTCGCTATGGCGATGACCCCGAGGTGCGGGCGCGACTCAACCAGGTAGTCGATGCATCGCTCGATACGAGCTCTATTAAACGGCTTCTCAAAGAGTATGCGCTCACCGATGACGTTATGGACGCTCGCGGCGTAAGCGCTATTCGCGAGGACATGGAACGCATGGAGGCGCGCAAGCTCGAGCCGCACTTTATCCAGGCATTTTTCATGGCGGCAATGAAACGCTTGGGAGGACGCGTGGCATCTCGCGAGTCTGGCAGGTTCGAGGTGCTCGAAGTGCCGTTCTCGGTTCGCTCGATGAGCATGGGCGGCGAATGCGGTCACGTGCTTGCCTCCTATGAGCGTATTTGCTTTGACAAAGAATCTAAAGAGGGTCCTGGACTCGTTCCCGCGGAGTTGGTATGCCCCGGTGAGCCGCTTTTGGATGCAACGGTGAAGGTGCTGATTGGCCAAATGGGTTCGGCGCTTAAGCGGGGCTGTGTGCTCGTGGACGATAGAGATTTTGGAGACAAGCCGAGACTCTTGCTCTATATCGAGAACTCCGTCCAGGACGACACGACGCTGGCCGATGGCACCAAACGTACGGTATCCAAAGAGTTTAGGTTCGTTGAGGTTGACGCTGCGGGCGAAGCTCGTGATGCGGGCTATGCGCCCTATTTGGACTATCGCGGCCCTCGTCCGTCCGAGGCATCTGCCGCGCACACTATCGCTTCTGAGCAGGAGTGGCTTACCGGCGACATTGACGCGCTTGCCATGGATTTCGCCATTCGCGAGATCCTCCCTGTGAGCCTCAAAGAGGTACGCAATCGTCGTATTCCGCAGGTCGAGAAGATCGAGCGAGCCGTTGACGCGCGTCTTACCGACGAGGCCAATTATTGGGATGGTCGCGCGTGGGAGCTGGAGGAGAAAGAAAAGCAAGGCAAGAAGACACGCCTGAGCTCTCTGAATGCTCGTCGTCGCGCCGACGATCTGCGCGACCGTAGACAAATGCGCTTGGCGGAGCTGCAGCGCGAAAAGACCATCACTCCCGCGACTCCGAGGGTGCTGGGCGGCGCGCTTGTGATTCCAGTTGGCATGCTACCCCACGACTCGCATGCCACCACCGAATCCAGTGCGGCAGGCAGGCGCGAGGTAGAGCTTGCCGGCATGCGTGCCGTCATGGCTATCGAGCGGGAGCTGGGTTTTACGCCGCGGGATCGAAGCGCAGATAACTGTGGCTACGACATCGAATCCGCGGTGCCCGATGAGCTTCGTGTTAAGGGGCCGGCGTTGCGAATGATTGAGGTCAAGGGTCGCACCGCGGGCGCCACTACGGTCACCGTCTCGCACAACGAAGTGATGTGTGCGCTCAACAGGCCAGATGCCTTTGTGCTCGCACTGGTCGAGGTCGATGGAAACACGACCCGAACTTCTTACATCGCACATCCATTTACAAGTCCGCCGGATTATGCCGCGGCAAGCACGAACTACGACATCGAACGCCTCAAGGAAGCGGGCGATGTGATACTAGAGAGGGAGCAGACATGGCAGTAAAGAAGAAGCTCATCGAGGTGGCTCTGCCGCTCGACGATATCAATGCGGCGTCTGCACGCGAGAAGTCCATCCGCCATGGGCATCCCTCGACGCTGCATCTCTGGTGGGCCCGCCGCCCGCTGGCCGCGGCGCGCGCTGTCATCTGGTCGTCGCTGGTGGACGACCCGTCGGCGCATCCCGAGGAGTTCCCCACCGTGGAGGAGCAGGCTGCCGAGCGCGAGCGCCTGTTCGGCATTCTGCGCGAGCTCGTGGTGTGGGAAAACTCCAATAACGATCGCGTGCTTAATGCCGCCAAGGCTGAGATTAAAAAGTCGATGGGCGACGAATTGCCGCCCCTGCTGGATCCTTTTGCAGGCGGAGGTGCCATTCCGTTGGAGGCGCAGCGTCTGGGCCTTAAGGCATATGCGCAGGACCTCAATCCGGTGGCCGTTACCATCAATAAGGCAATGATTGAGATTCCGCCGCTGTTCGCGGACAAGCCCGCCGTTAACCCCGAGGCCCGTGGCAAGCTAACCAATGGAGGCTGGAGTGGTAACGCTGGCCTGGCTGCTGACGTTAAGTACTACGGCTCCTGGATGAAGGAAGAGGCCGCCCGCCGCATCGGATACCTGTATCCCAAAGTCAAGGTGCCGGCCGAACAGGGCGGCGGCAAGGCGACCGTCATCGCATGGCTGTGGACCCGCACCGTCAAGTGCCCCAACCCCGCCTGCGGGCACGAGGCAATCCTCGTGCGCTCGTTCGATCTCTCCAAGAAGAAGGGCAAGGAGTGGCACGTCGAGCCCGTCTGCGAGGACGGCGAGGTACGCTTTGAGGTCGCGCCTGGCAAGGCGAAGCAGGACGGCACGGTGAACCGCCGCGGCGCGACCTGCGTGCACTGCGGGACACCTATAGATTTCAAATACGTCAGGGCGGAAGGCCGCGCGCACCGCATGGGCGAAAAACTTATGGCGATTGTTGCCGAAGGTAAGCGTGGGAGGGTTTATTGCGCGCCAAACGATGAACAGGCATCCGTAGCGGACATCCCAAAGCCAGACGAATATCCCGATGCGGATATCGCATCTAACCCCAGGGACTTCAAGACTCCCAACTATGGTCTCGCAACTTTTTCTCAGCTCTTTACCAATCGACAGCTGACGGCGCTGACGACGTTCTCGGAGCTCGTCGGCGAGGCGCAGAAAAAGGCCGAGGCAGACGCCACTGCTGCCGGGCTGCCCGATGACGGCGTGGGCCTGGCGGACGGCGGCACCGGCGCCCGCGCCTACGGCGAGGCTATCGGCGTGTACTTGGCAAATCTTGTCGATCAGCTTGCAAACCACAATTCGTCAATCTGCAGCTGGCACGCCGGGAACACGCAACTCAGGAATGTTTTCTCGCGTCAAGCCATTCCAATGACATGGGACTATGCAGAAAGTAATCCGTTCTGCAACTCATCTGGCTGCTTCGACAACCTGTTTATCCGGATGACAGAGGCCTTTCAGGGGCTTCCGAGCATCGTTAGCAAGCCAGGTATCGTTCGGCAATTTGACGCTCAGAGCGATAACGGCATGCGAAACATTGTTGTCTCAACCGATCCCCCGTACTACGACAACATCGGTTATGCAGACCTATCGGATTTCTTTTATGTCTGGCTGCGCCAATCGTTGCGACGCACTTACCCCAGACTTTTTAGCACCATGCTCGTGCCCAAGCACGAGGAGCTTGTGGCCACGCCTTATCGGGAAAGCCGCGGCAAGGACGGCGCGCGTGACTTCTTTGAAGAGGGCATGTTCAGTGCATTCAAACAGATTTGTAAATATGCTTGTGATGACGTCCCTGTAACTATCTACTATGCCTTCAAACAAAGCGAGACCGAATCGACTAATGATGTCGAATCCACTGCGTCGACGGGCTGGGAGACAATGCTCTCTGCTATCATCCGCGCGGGGTTCTCTATCACTGGAACCTGGCCCATGCGAACCGAAATGGGCTCTCGTATGATTGCTTCGGGCACCAATGCTCTCGCGTCCTCCATCGTGCTCGTGTGCCGCAAGCGCCCCGAGGGCGCGCCCATGGGGACGCGCCGCGACTTCGTGATGGCGCTCAAGCGTGAGCTGGGACCTGCGCTCGATAAGCTTCGTTCTTCGAATATCGCGCCTGTTGACCTTGCGCAGTCGGCTATTGGACCTGGTATTGGCGTGTATTCGCGCTACAGCCAGGTGCTCGAGGCCGACGGTAGCCCCATGACGGTGCGTGCAGCGCTGCAACTTATCAACCAAGAGGTGGATGCGTACTTTAGCGACCAGGATGGCGAGCTCGATCGCGAGAGCCGCTTCTGCGTCGATCTTTATACGCAGAAAGCCTTTGACACCATTAAGTTCGGAGAAGCCGACGTGCTTGCTCGCGCTAAGAACGTTTCCATCGAAGGGCTGGCAGCCCAAGGGCTCCTTGCTTCCGTTAAGGGAAATGTGCACTTGCTCGACCGTAGCGAGGTGTCGGAGCGCGTTGACTTTAAGGCGCCTACTTGGCTTACGACCCAGCAGCTTACGCATGCGCTCGAGGAGGGCGGTGTTACGGCTTGCGCCAAGATCGTTAGCCAGACACTTGGTGGCCGTGCGGATGGTGCCAAGGCGCTGGCGTATCGCCTCTTTACCATTGCGGACAAGCGCAACTGGCAGCAGGAGGCCTTCGCGTACAACTCGCTTGTTACGGCATGGCCCGAGATTCAGTCAAAGGCTGCGCAGCTTGCTGTCGAGCGTCCCATGCAAGACTCGCTTTTCGATTAAGTCCCAAGGAGATAAACCATGGAGAACAACGCTAATAACTGCGATCTTCTCAATAAGGGCTTTGACCTTTTGCTCGAGGCCCTTGATCCTTATGTGATGCGCGAGCTTACCCAGGCATACGGCAATGATTTTTGGCAAGTCGGTGTGCTCAACAAGCTCTACGACGACCAAAAGCGAAACCTGCCAGCATCGGGTGACTATGCCACTCTTGCCGACTCGCTCGATATTGCCTTGTGCTTGCTGCTCATTGACATCAACTGGCGCGATGTGTTTCGCCTTAGGTTGCCTCAGGATTGCAAGAACTACGTCATGGAGCTCAAGGGCGTTCGCAACAAGGTTGCGCATCGCGGTATGGGAGGTATCTCGGACAGCGACGCATGGCGTGCGCTCGATACCATGAGTCGTTTGGCTGAGCAGATTGATCAGGATACCACGGCGCAACTCAACGCAATGCTTCGCGAGGTTCGCTATGGCAGCGCCGACGGCTCGACGGCAGTGACAACAAATGTTGATGCTGGCGTGGACGCCCCGGCACCTCGCAGGAAATCACTCGAGCAAACCAAGGCCGTTCGTGGCCTGCCTAGTTGGCGCGATGTCATGGAACCCCATATGGATGTTGCTGAGGGGCGCTATAGGAATGCCGAGTTTGCTGCCGACCTTGCCCAGGTGGCGCGCGGCAAGGGCGAGTTGGAGTACCGCGACCCGGTCGAATTTTTCAATCGAACGTATGTGACCGAAGGCATGAAGGGCCTACTCGTGCAGTCACTGCGCCGCGTGAGCGGCCTCGACGGCGAGCCCGTCATCCAGCTCAAGACGGCCTTCGGCGGCGGCAAGACGCACAGCATGCTCGCTCTCTATCACATGATGCGCAGCCGCTCCCGCGTGGGGCAGATTGCCAACCTCGCGCCCGTGCTCGAGGAGGCGGGCGTTGCCGAAGTCCCTGAGGTGCATGTTGCTGTGCTCGTGGGCACCTCTATCAATCCGGCAAAAGCCATGCGCCCGGCTACTATGCCCGGCATCATGGTCAACACGCTTTGGGGTCATATGGCATACCAGCTTGCAGAATCCGCTGGCAGGCCCGAGCTCTACGACTATGTGAAAGATGCTGATAAGAAGGGCGTCTCGCCGGGATCCGCTGCTCTGACTGAATTATTCGACGATTGCGGCTGCTGCCTTGTCCTTATGGACGAGCTCGTTGCCTATGCCAAGAAGATTTATGGCGTCGATGGACTTAACGCCGGCAGCTTCGACAACTTCATCACCTTTATTCAGGAGCTCACTGAAGCGGCACGCGCTTCGAAGCGCAGCCTGGTCGTAGCCTCTATTCCCGAATCTGACAACGAGATCGGTGGCGAGGCGGGCCAGCGAGCTCTGGAGCAAATTGAGCATACTTTTGGGCGCATGGAGGCTATTTGGAAGCCCGTGGCGGCAAACGAAGGATTCGAGGTTGTGCGCCGCAGGCTTTTCCTTGACTGCAAGGATGATGCCGCTCGCGATGAAGTGTGCGCGACATTTAGCAAGATGTACAACGAAAATACTGCGGACTTCCCGGTGGAGTCACGCGAGCTTGAATACCGCGATCGCATGGTTTCCTGCTATCCGATTCACCCTGAAGTGTTCGACCGTCTCTACGAGGACTGGGCAACGCTCGAAAAGTTTCAACGTACCCGTGGCGTGCTGCGTCTGATGGCTTCGGTCATTCACGAGCTGTGGATGAACCAGGATCCTTCGCCGATGATTATGCCGGGGTCGTTCCCCCTTGATGTGCCCGGCGTGCGCGATGAGCTCACGCGCTATCTTGATGACAACTGGAATGCAGTCGTTGATTCCGAGATCGACGGCAAGCAGTCCGTTCCGTATCGCAATGACGGCAACAACACTCGTTACGGCAATCTTTTGGCTTCGCGTCGCGTCGCACGTACCATCATGCTCGGCAGCGCTCCCGACGTGGGCGGTCAATCCGTCCGCGGTATCGAGCGCGCGCATATTCGCTTGGGCACGGTTCAGCCTGGCGAGAACATCTCCGTATTCAACGATGCCCTGGGCACGCTGCAGACATCTTCGTCTTTCCTGTATAGCGACGTCAACGGGAACCGTTTTTGGTACGATACGCGCCCCACGTTGCGCAAAGTTGCCGATGACCGCGCTCAGCAGGTTAAGGACTCCGAAGCGCTCTATGAAGTCGAGAGTCGCCTAAAGAGGCTGCGCAAGGTTGATCCCTTCTCAGGCATTCATGTATGTCCCGCAAGCTCGCTTGACGTTCCGGATGACCAGACGCTGCGCCTGGTGGTGCTGACGCCGTCTGCCAATCACCGTGGAAAAACGGCCGATTCCGCGGCACTCACCTTGGCATCAGAGATACTCTCAAATCGCGGCACGTCTCCGCGTACGTACAAGAATATGGTTGTGTTCGCCGCTGCGGATGCATCTTACTATGCACAGCTCCTAAGTGCGGCGAAACAATACCTTGCTTGGGATTCCATCAAGAAAGATCGCGAATCACTGAACCTTGACGTGGCACAGACGCGCGAGACTGACCAGAGTGTGAGACGTGCCGACGAATCGCTCGAGCTGAAGATCCAGGAGGCCTATAGCTGGCTTATTTATCCGCGTGTTGACCTTTTCAGCGGCTCGATGGATATCGTTTGGGAAGCGGAACACGTTGAGGGCGGCGGCGAAAATATCGTTGCCAAGATGGCGCGCAAGCTTGTTTCCGATGAGGCGGCCATCAAGACCTGGGCGCCCGCCCTGCTTAAGATGGAGCTCGATCGAGTGCTCTGGAAGGAAGCGGACCACATCCAGATTAAGCGTCTGTGGGAGTTCCTGTGCTCTTATTGCTATCTTCCCAGGCTGTCGTGCTATGGCGTGCTCGAGGACGCGATTCAAAGGGGCCTGGGCTCAAAGGAATACTTTGGCCTTGCTGCAGGCTTCTCAGACGATCGCTATATGGAGCTGACGCTTGGTGAGCAGAAGACTTTTATCAACGAGAGTGACCTGCTGGTGAAGCCGACTGTGGCAACAAAGCAGATTGAAGAGGAAGAGGCTGCTGCTCGCGTTGCGGCTGCGGAGGCCGCGCAGAGCTCCGATGGCGGCGGGCATGGAATTGCGTTTGGTCCTACGACGAGCGAGACGGTGACGGACGGAACTGGCAGGACCACGGTTGTCGACACGACGCCAGTGGTGGTGCAGCCCGCGAGGCAAAAGACATCCTTCCATATGATGGCAAAGCTCGACAACACTCGTGTCAATCGCAACATCCAGACCATCATGGACGAAGTGGTGAGCCAGCTAAACATGCTGGGCGGTGCCGACGTACAGCTTTCGTTTAGCGTCTCCGCTCATGTCGAAGACGGAATTCCCGTGCAGACAGTTCGGGCAATAAGCGAGAACTGCTCCACGTTGGGCATCAGCGACTATAGGTTTGGGGAGTAAGAACGCTGACAGAGAATAAGACTGCCCCATCATTCCGCTACTCGAAATGATGGGGCAGGATGTGGCATGGCTGGCTATTCAACGGGCGCTAAATAAAGTGCTCTGCCGCGCAACGGCCGCACGTTACCATGGCGTCGCCTGCGTCCGCTTACACCCTCGCAATCCCGCGCGCGGCACTCAACAGCTCATACTCCCTCTGGCTCCACTGGTGCAGCTCGGCCGCGCGCACGGCGTCGCGGCACAGGTCCAGGAACACCTCGGCGCCCTCGTAGAAGCACTCGCGTGCAAAGGCGTCGGATCCATCCGCAACGCACGTGCCGTCGGCAAAGAGCTTCCAGCTGGACGGCTCACGCGAGTCGTCTCCGAGCAGCTTGATCTGCAGTACGTGCGGATTGCCGGCAGCGCAGAGCTCTTCCTCGAGCACCTGCGCCGTAAAGCGCATCTGGTGGGAGAGACTGCTCTTGACCATGGCCGAGGCATAGCCGCTCGGCTCGTCCAAAAGATGCATTCGTTTTGGCTTGGCTGCCAGGTTGTGGAAGTTGCGCTCACTGCGCTCGGAGAAATTGTCCATACGGACTCCTTTCATCGATGTTGGCAGGGCCACCGTGCCTCTTGGCCGGTTGGCGTCGGGATCGTGGAGCCAACTCTCTACCCCGACTCTGGATAAAACGCGCCCGCTCCTTGCGGACACGATGGAGTCTATCAGCACGCGCGGACAAAAATCAAGCGCCGCCTGCGAAATGACGCGCGGGCAGCGCTTGATTTTGCCAGCTGCTGCTAGGCTTAAATCAGGAAAAGTGTCGAAATCGCCCATGTAAAAGTCCGGAAAAATGTCGTAATGCACACTTTAAAACCTCGGAAAAGTGTCGAAATGGGCACCTAACAACCACGGAAAAGTGTATTCTAGTACTAAAACAGCACGTAATAAGGGGTACGCTTATGCTACAGAGAAAAGCGAAAGCACAATTTGAATCTTGGCTTGCCTCGTCGCCTAACAAGGCTCTTTTGGTCAAGGGTGCCCGACAGGTGGGAAAGTCATATCTGGTCAACGAGTTCGCACGTGAATCGTTCGAAAACGTCGTGACGTTCGACCTTATCGCCGATGCGTCCGTGCGCGATTCATTTTTGGCGGCAAAAAGCGCGGACGACCTTCTTATGCGCATGTCTATCGCTGCGACGCAGCCGATGGTTGCCAACAAAACCGTCGTGGTTATCGACGAGGTGCAGCGATGCCCCAATGTGGTGACGTTTATCAAATACTTGGTCCAGCGCGGCGACTTTCGATACATCCTTACCGGATCGCTCCTTGGCGTTGAGCTCGAGGGCATCGACTCGCTGCCGGTGGGGTATGTCGAGCAGGTCCAGATGTACCCGCTCGACTTTGAGGAGTTTTGCTGGGCAAATGGCGTTGGTGCCAGCGTGTTTGACATGCTCAGGGGCTGTTTAAAGGATGAGGGGGAGCTCCCTGGCTTCCTGTATGACCGCTTGCTCGATCTGTTCCATCAGTATGTGGTGGTGGGAGGCATGCCCGACGCGGTCAATTCCTTCTTGGCGACGCGCAACGTCGACGAGGTTCGGAACATCCATCGCGATCTTCACGCCCTGTATCGCGATGACATCGCAAAGTACGCTCCGCCCGAGCTACGCTTGGTTATTCGAGATATCTATGATTTGATTCCCAGCGAGGCCCGCTCCAAAAACAAGCGATTCAAACTGTCATCGATTAACGGTGTCAAACGTTTTTCGCAGGTGACAGATCATTTTCTCTGGCTATCGGAGGCGGGTGTCGCGCTTCCCGTGTATAACGTAACGGCGCCCGTGGCACCCCTTTTATTGGGGGAGCAACGAAATCTGTTTAAGCTGTTTTACTTGGACACCGGAATGCTCATGTCGTCGTATTCCAAGAAGGTTGCCCAAGGGGTATTTGATGGCGAGGCAGAAGACGCCTTTGGCATGAACATGGGAGCGGCGTTTGAGGGCTTTGTTGCCCAGGAGCTCAAAGCCCATGGATTCAGATTGCGCTACTTTACATCGAAAAAGGTTGGCGAGCTCGATTTTGTCGAGGAGACGCTCGATGGGGAAGTGCTTGCCATCGAGGTCAAGTCGGGCAAGAGCTTTAGGTCCCATGCGGCGCTCGACAACGCGCTCGTGACGAAGGGTTACGGAATCGACCGTGCTCTGGTGCTTGCTGAGTGCAACCTGCACCGCGATGGAGAGGTGTTGTATCTGCCCATCTTTATGGCGGGCCTCTTGGAGCCGTAACGCGTTGCCGGCTCTTTCAGCCCTCCTTTAACCTTCGCTACTCGTCTCCGTCGTTGGGGTCGCCCTTGAGGGTGTTGATGTCCAGGTACTGGTTGTCGTCCTCTTTTTGCTGCGTTGCCGATTCGGGCGCGGTGGGGCCACGGAACAGCTGGAATCCCTCAAACGCGATCACGCCGAGCAGAGCGATGATGATGGCGATAAAGACAACCTTTGCCGCTTGAGGAAACTCGGAGAAGTGCGGCGGCTCTTCCTCGGTGTAGTAGTCGGCAAAGCGCTCGTCGTCGGTGCCGTGGGTATACGACGATGCCGAGGCTGCCTTTACGCTCGCTTGGTTGTAATCGGGAGCGGGCGTGGCGGCAAACGGGTCGCGAGAATAGCTGCTCGACGTTTGGCCGTAATCCTCGGTTTCGATGCGGCCGGCGCGAGGCTGTTCGCTCGGGCGGTTGGCGTATGCTGCGGTGTTGTCGTATGCGGAGTCGCGTTCTTCGGCAGCCGCAAACAGGGGGTTTACCGGAATGTCGAGCGCCGGCATGCCGCCCGAAGTCTCGTCCAGATCTGCCGCGGCCCAGGAATCGAAGGCAAACTGGCGGGTTGCAAAGTCGTCGAGATCCGCAACGGGCGGTTCGGGCGCATTGTGCTGTGCCGCGGCGATAAACGATGCCGTCTCGGTAGGATCGCCTGTCGAAGGGGTTTTGCCGCCCATGAGTTCATCGGCGGTCCAAGGTCGGTCGCTCATCACGTCGTCGAGGCTCAACGCAAACAGATCGTCTTCGCCCTCGTCAAACGCGTTTTTCGCATGCCTGGCGGTAGGCGCGGTGCCTCCGTGGCTGCTGCGTGATGCGTTGCTCGACCTCATCTTGTCCCATCCTTTCGAACTGTCTAGCCCTTCGATTATATGGAACTTGCCTTGTCACCGATGCCCGGATTCGCGCATTCAAGAACTCGTACTAAGGGGAGGATGGTTCAGGCGGGTCGTTTACTTGTCGTCAGCCTCTGCCTTGGCCTCGTTGAGGTAGCTGTAGAAGCTGTACTTGGAGATGCCAAAGAACTCGCAGGCGCGCTCGCTCGATTTGGAGATAAGGAAGGCGCCGCGGCGGTCGAGGTATCCGATAGCGCGAATGCGCTCGTCCTTGGTCATGAGGGCCGCAGGCTTGCCCACGTACCGCTCGCACTCGCGCAGCAGATCATCGAGCAGGTCGCCGATGTTTTTGGTGATGGGATCGGGCTCGGTGTATCCCTTGTCGCCCGTGCCGGTGAGCGCATCGAGCGAACGCTCAAATGCCTTCATGAGCGTGATGTCAAAGTTGATGCCCATAATGCCGACGGGGTTGCCAGCGTCGTCGCGAATGAAGATGGTCGACGATTTGAGCAGCTTGCCATCGGCGGTCTTGGTGAGGTACGGCGCGCGGTCGTGGACCTCGGCGGCATCCTCGTGCATGGACTCGAGCACGATGTGGCTGGGACCGTCGCCCAGTTTGCGTCCGCTGACGTGGCCGTTTTCAATCGCCACGATAGAGTGGTCCATGTCCTCGGTCTCCAGATCGTGGACGACGATTTCACAGTTGGGACCAAATTGGAGCGCCAGACTGTGTGCAAGACGCTTGTAAAACTCAATCTGTGCGGGGGTCATGGGTGCCTTCCTAAAAATTTGTTTGGGCTCACTGTGCCACAAATGCCACATGGTCGCAAATAACGAAAGCGTCGCTGCGCCATAAGACCGCCAACGGCCAGGACACCATCTTTATGCACCCGTGGCGCGAGTTATGGGTACGATGGCTTCAGGGGAGGTATCACCATGAAACTTGGTTGCGTCATTATGGCTTCGGGCGAGGGCAAGCGGTTTGGCTCTAACAAGATGCTTGCCGATATCTGCGGAAAGCCGCTGATTCAGCGGACGATTGAGTCGGTGCCCAAAGGATTTGACGTTGTTGTTACGACGCGCTGGCCCCAAGTTGCCGAGATTTGCCGTGAGCTGCGCTGCGCGTGCGCGCTGCACGATGGCGCGCTCAGGAGCGAGAGTGTGCGCGCCGGTCTTACCTGGGGAGCCGATCGCGGCTGGAAGGGCTGCCTCTTTTTGCCGGGCGACCAGCCGCTCGTGAGTTCGGATTCCTTCGAGGCACTCGCCGGTGCTTTTAAGGCCAACGGCGGCGTTGCGCCCGTGCGTCTTGCCCTAAACGGTGAACCCGCCTCGCCGGTGCTGTTCCCTGCGAGTCTCTTTCCCGACCTTATGGGTCTTAAGGGCAAGGATGGCGGATCGTCGCTGCTGCGCGGCCGCGCCGATGTCCAGTTGGTCGAGGCACGTGCCTACGAGTTGTGGGATGTCGACACCGCCAAGGGCCAGCGCCGCGTCTCGGAGCATATCGCGGCCTGCTACGCGCCTCGCTAGCAGAAAGGAGCCAGGGTGGCGCCGGCTACTTGAGGCTGCTGGCGACGACGGGGCGGTCGAGAGCTGCCTCGAAGCGATCTGCCATCGTTGGGTCGGCAAGCGTGTCGACTTGGTTGAGCATGATGCGGGCATTGTTGAGTTCCAGCGCCTGCATCTCGGCATTGAGCACTTGGGCGACGCGCTCGGGCGTGGCAACGTCGGTGGGCTCGCAGCCGCAGCGCTCGCAGAAGAGCTCGGGGCGGTGGACAACCTCGGCGACGGGCTTGCCGAATCCCGAGGCGCCGACGATCCAGACGATGTTGGCCGTGCCAGAGGGAATTACCGGCTCCCACGGGGCGTGCGCCTTGAGCGGGAGCCGCTTGCTGCCGTCCGCCTCGGCCAGGACGTAGTCAAAGCGCTGCGCCAGCTCGTTGAGCGGCTCAGCGGGGGCGGAGAGCTTGCCTGTCTCCGGGTCCAAAACACCCGCCTGGCAGATACTTCCGCGGCTCATGCCAGCACATGCCTCGCAAGTGCAGCCGGGAACATGCAGGGCCCCCGGCTTCCAAGGCGCGGCGCCCAGGCAACGGCTCGACCCGTTCCATGGCACGCCGGCGACGGGAAACATGTGCGTGGTGGTACAGAGGAGCACGCGGCCGCCCGCGCGCATAAGCTCAAGGCCGAGCGTCTTTAGTAGGGTCGACTTGCCGCCACTGCCGATAATTGCGGTAATGCCCGGCTCGATCTTGAGCGTGGAGGCAAGGTTTCCGCTCGTCGTTTCCATCTGTTCACCGCCGTATAATACTGTGATAATAAATAATCATCAGAGTAGCGGTCGAACCGCATTTGCTCTGCTCAAACCGTAGCACAGGGAGGTGCCCCGGGAATGCTCGTTTATGTTCGCGGTGCCGGCGATATCGCCACGGGCGTCGCCGCTCGCTTGGTGCGCGCCGGCGTGTCGGTCGTTATGGCCGATATCGCGGTTCCCACGTGCATCCGCCGCACAATCAGTTTTTGCGAGGCCATTCGCCTGGGCGAGGTCGAGGTCGAAGGCATTCGCGCTCGCTTGGCACAGACGCCGGCTGAGGCGTTTGCGATTACCGAGGCTGGAGACGTCGCCGTTGTGGTGGACCCCCAGGCCAAGATACTCGGCGAGCTGAAACCCGCGGCTGTGGTCGACGCGATTTTGGCCAAGCGCAACCTGGGCACCACGCGCGACATGGCGCCTGCCGTCATCGCCGTGGGGCCGGGCTTTACCGCGCCGGTCGATTGCGACGCCGTGGTCGAGACCATGCGCGGTCATTTCCTCGGCCGTGTCATTACCCAAGGTTCGCCCCAGCCCAACACGGGCGTGCCGGGCATTATCGCCGGCTTTGGCAAGGAGCGCGTTATCCACAGCCCCGCCGCCGGCGTGTTTCGGTCCGACCGCGCAATCGGCGACATCGTGAGCGCCGGAGACGTGATTGGCTACGCGGGCGATACGCCCATGTGCACGCAGATCGATGGCTGTCTGCGCGGGCTTTTGGCGAACGGCGTGCAGGTGACTGAGGGCTTTAAATGCGCCGATGTCGATCCGCGCGGCGATGCCAGCTATATCAACTACATTTCGGACAAGGCGACGTCGGTCGGCGGCGGCGTGCTCGAGGCACTCGCTATGCTCACCGATGTCTTTAGAGGATAGAAGGCGGCAATGGAAAAGCTCGATGTTGTGAATGCGGCGCTTGCTGCCCTGCGTGCTGGCGAGACGTGCGAGCTCGTGGTCGTGGCCGGTACGGCGGGGTCATCGCCGCGCGGTGTGGGCGCATGGATGACTGTCTTTGCCGACGGCAGCCAGGCGGGCACTATCGGCGGCGGCAAGATTGAGCTCTTTGCGCTGGATGAGGCGCGCGAACTCCTGAGCGCGGGACAGTCGCGTCTGGTCCGCTACACCATGGGCGGCGAGAACTCCGATACCGGCATGATCTGCGGCGGAGCCATCTGCCTGTGCTATTTGCACCTGGACGCGACCAAGGCACCGTTGTTCCAGTCGGTTGCCGACGTCTTGGCCTATCGGCGCATCGGCGACTTCGTCATCGACTTTGAACCGTTTATCGCGAGCGCGCTCGAGGGCGATGTGGCCGAGTACCATGGCGAGGAATCGCGCCGCACCATTGCGGGCTGCCCCGGGCTTTCGCTGGTGGAGGAGGGGAGTAAGGTCACCTACACCAACGCGGCCTCCGAGATTCCCGCGGCGCACATCGAGACGCTCTGCCCCGAGGGCCTGACCTATATCTTTGGCTGCGGCCACGTGGGCGCCGCGACGGCGCGGGTGCTTACGGCGGCGGGCTTTGCCGTCGTGGCGTGCGACGACCGCCCCGGCACGCTGACCCCCGATTGGGTGCCCGGTGTCTACGACCGTCGTCTGGTCGACTACAAGAGCCTGAGCAAGCAGTGCCCCATCGGCCCGCGCGACCTGGTGGTCGTCGCCACGGCGGGTCACAA
>CABUZK010000039.1 GCA_902496115.1 uncultured Collinsella sp.
AAGCCATAAGCTCGGCGGCCTGTGCTTGGGTGCAGTGGGCGATGCCGGCTCGGTCGGTAATGTCCTCGCGCGGCAGGTCAAAAATAATCGAGCCGTTATCGATGCAGATGACGCGGTCGGCGGCGCGATCGAGGTCGGACGTAATGTGGCTCGAGAGCAGCACGCTGTGCTGACCGTCGGCGACAAAGGCAAGCAGCTCATCGAGCAGTTCCTCGCGTGCCATGGGATCGAGGCCTGCGGTGGCTTCGTCCAAAACGAGCAGTTTGGCATTGTGACTGAGTGCACAGGCAAGCTGCAGCTTCATGCCCATGCCGCGGGAGAGGTCCTTGACTTTTGTCTTAGGATCGAGGCCAAATCGGTTGATGAATCCGGCGAACGTTTCGCGGTCCCACGTGGGGTACGCCGGGCCTACGAGCGACTCGATCTGGCCCACCTTGAGCGTGGAGGGGAAGGGGCACGTGTCCAGGACAAGACCGACGCGGGAGCGTAGATGGCGCTGCGTCTCATCGGGCGCGTCGGCGCCACAGCGCTGCCCAAATAGGTGCACCTCGCCGGCATCGAGCTTTATAAGCCCGAGGGCAGCTCGAATCGTCGTTGTTTTGCCAGCACCGTTGGCACCAACAAAGCCGACGATCTGACCTGGCTCCACAGCGAGTGTGACATCACGCAGCGAAAAACGGTCGCTTACACGGCGTGAGATGCCTTTGAGTTCTAAAAGGTTTTGCATGGTATAGCCTTTCTTGCAGATGGCTACTGCATGGTTTCGGGGGCTACCAGGTCGAGCATCTCGTGCAGCTTGTCGCGCGTGACGCCCAGGGTTTCGGCTTGGCTCGCCGCTTTCGCAAGTAGCTCTTCGATATGGCAGAGCTGGTTTTCGCGCAAGAGTTCTTGGTTGCCCTCGGCGACAAAGCAGCCCTTGCCCTGCACGGTGCAGATAAACCCGAGCTGCTCCAGGTCGGCGTAGGCGCGCTTGGTGGTGATGACGCTCACGCCAAGATCGCTCGCGAGTGCACGGATGCTGGGGAGTTTGGCTCCCGCAGCGAGCGTGCCCGAAAGGATTTGAGCTTTGACTTGCGAGGTTATCTGCTCGTAGATGGGCTTGTCGCTCGAATTGGATAGGATGATGTCCACAGCGGCTCCTTAGCTGATGGGCTACACGTGTATATAACCGGTAAGCACAGTATATATACACTATGCACAGTTATGCAAGAGCTAAATGTGGAATAGACCATCGGCGCCGCGCTTGCTCCAAAACAATCTCAATCTGTAACATCTGGGTCCGTTTTTGGTCGCCAGCTGTTACAGATTGAGATGTTATTTTCCCGCCTGCCTATTTGTCTCAATCTGTAACAGTAAGAGTCGATTTGCGCGGCTAGATGTTACAGAACGAGACATTGGCTGCCTGCCTTTCCGTTTATCTCGATTTGTAACAGCTAGACCCAATTTGGGCGGTCAGGTGTTACAGATTGAGATTGTGCCGGCGGACAAGTTCGTTTGTCTCAATCTGTAACATCTGGGTCCGTTTTGAGTCGCCTGCTGTTACAGATTGAGACAGTCTGCTGCAGAATACTTTCGATAACTAGCCGTTCACGTTCTGACTGATGAATTTGTCCTGATAGGCGCCCTAGAGCGAGATTTCGCGGCTACAATAGTGCGGTTACAACGACGTAATGCACTCAATGCAAGAAAGGATCCGCATGGCAAGCCTGTCGGATGAAATCTCGTCGCGCCGCACATTCGCGATCATCAGCCACCCGGACGCCGGTAAGACCACGCTTACCGAGAAGCTGCTGCTCTATACCGGCAGCATCCAGACCGCCGGCTCGGTCAAGGGCAAGAGCTCGGCCAAGCATGCCGTTTCGGACTGGATGGACATCGAGAAGGAGCGCGGCATTTCCGTTACCTCCTCGGTGCTGCAGTTCACCTACAACGGCGCCTGCGTCAACATCCTCGATACTCCCGGCCACCAGGACTTCTCGGAGGATACCTACCGTACCCTTATGGCCGCCGACGCCGCGGTCATGGTCATCGACGGCGCCAAGGGCGTCGAGGCCCAGACCAAAAAGCTCTTTAAGGTCTGCACGCTGCGCCACATTCCCATCTTTACCTTTGTGAACAAGCTCGACCACGAGGCTCGCGACCCGTTTGAGCTCATGGAAGAGATCGAGAACGTCCTGGGCATCAATACGTATCCTATGAATTGGCCGATCGGCAGCGGCCGCAACTTCCGCGGCGTGTTCGATCGCCAGACCCGTCGCGTCATTGCCTTTGAGGGCGATGGTCACGCCAACGCCACCAAGAAGGTCGCCGAGGTCGAGGCCGAGCTGGGCGACTCCGCCATGGATGAGCTCATTGGCGAGGAGAACCATAAGAACCTAATGGACGATATCGAGCTGCTCGATGGCGCCGGCGACGAGCTCGACTTGGATGCCGTGGCCTGCGGCAAGCTGAGCCCGGCGTTCTTTGGCTCGGCGCTCACCAACTTTGGCGTGGAGCCCTTCCTCAAGGAGTTCCTGCGCCTGGCCCCGACGCCGCGCGCCTATACCGATACGCTTACCAGCGAGCCGGTCGATCCCTGCCGCGACGACTTTAGCGGCTTTGTGTTTAAGATCCAGGCCAACATGGACAAGAACCACCGCGACCGCATCGCCTTTGTGCGCATTTGCTCGGGCAAGTTCGAGCGCGGCATGGATGCCTTCCACGTGCAGGGCAACCGCAAACTCAAGCTTGCTACGGGCACGTCGATGATGGCCGATGACCGTGCCATCGTGGACGAGGCGTACGCGGGCGATATCGTGGGCCTGTTCGACCCGGGTATCTTTAGCATCGGTGACACCGTGTGCTCCGGCAAGCGCCACGTGCAGTATCCGCAGATCCCGACGTTTGCCCCCGAGATGTTCGCTCGCATTACGCAGGTCGACACGCTCAAGCGCAAGCAGTTCGTCAAGGGCATGGAGGAGCTTGCCCAGGAGGGTGCCATCCAGATCTTCCGCGAGCTGGGTGCCGGTATGGAGAGCGTCATCGTGGGCGTGGTCGGCGTGCTGCAGTTTGAGGTGCTTGAGCGCCGTCTCAAGGCTGAGTACCGTGTTGAGGTTCGTCGCCAGCCGCTGCCCTATACAGACATCCGCTGGATCCAGAACGACCCCGACACCATCGATATCCCGGGCCTTTCGCTCACGCGCGACACGCTGCGCGTCGAGGACATGCGCGGCGGCAAGCTGCTGCTGTTCACGAGCCCGTGGAACGTGGACTGGGCAACCGACCACAACCCCGACCTTATCCTGTCGGAGTTTGGCAACGTGGCCTTTTAACGCATCGGCGCGGTGACCCTGCGGGGCTGCCGCGCCATTTACTTGCCTGATGCCGTGTGAGCGGCTATCATACCCACCGTCGTCTCAAGACCGGGGCGTCCGAGCAGTTCGGGTCCGATATCCTGCTCGTTAAACCTAAAACCAAAGGAGTACATAATGATCAAGAAGGTCATGGAGGACTACAAGGTCCTGTTGCGGAGCATTCCCGCGGCAACGGTTTCGCTGTTTTTCGTGAGCGTCATCATGATGAACCTGCTGGCCAACAAAGAGCTCATCAGCCTGCCGTATCTGGCACTCGATTGTGGCTTTGTGGTGAGCTGGGTTTCGTTTTTGTGCCAGGACATGATCTGCAAGCGCTTTGGCGCCAAGGCATCCATCAAAATCTCTATCCTCGCGCTGCTGGTTAACCTGGCCGTGAGCCTGTGCTTTTGGGCATGCTCGCTCACGCCCGGTATGTGGGGCGCCTACTACGACACCGGCATGATCGAGGTCAACACCGCCCTTAACGCCACCATCGGCGGCACCTGGTACGTGGTGCTGGGCTCTTCGCTGGCAATGCTCGTTTCTGCCGTGGTTAACTCCACGCTCAACCAGTCGCTCGGCCGTATGCTCAAAAAGAATAACTTTGCGAGCTTTGCCTTCCGCTCCTATGTGTCCACGGGCGTTGGCCAGTTTATCGACAACCTGGTCTTTGCCATTGTGGTAAGCCACACGTTCTTTGGTTGGACCTGGGTGCAGGTCCTTATGTGCTCGCTGACCGGCGCTGTTGCCGAGCTGCTGTGCGAGGTCTTCCTGAGCCCCGTGGGCTACAAGGTCGTGCGTGGCTGGGAGCGTGAGAATGTGGGCGCCGAGTACCTCGAGCGCCACGCAACCGCCTAAGGAGCGAGTATGCGGGTTTTGATCACGGGCGCTTCGGGCGGTATCGGAGCCGCGTGCGTGCAGCGCTTTTTGGACGAGGGCCACGAGGTCGTGGGCTTTGATCTTTTGCCGGCGGCGGTCGAGCACGAGCGCTACCGGCATCTGATCGTTGATGTACGCAAGCCGGACTCGTTTCCAGGCGACCTTGAGCCTCAGGTAATCGTGAACGTTGCCGGTACGCAGGATTCGGCCGACGATATTGCCGCCAACCTGTGTGGCACCATCAACGTGACCGAACGCTACGCTTTTGTGGGGGAGGGGCTTGCCGCCAAGCCGACACTGGCTATCAAATCCGTGGTCAATGTGGGGTCGGCGAGCGGGCATACGGGATCGGAGTTTCCCGCCTATGCTGCCAGCAAGGGCGGCGTTATCGCCTATACCAAGAACATTGCAAACCGCCTGGCGCCGCAGGCCATCGCCAACAGTGTGGACCCGGGCGGCGTTATCACGCCGCTCAACCGTTGCGTGATGGAAGACGAACGCCTGTGGAACCAGATTATGGAGCTCACACCGCTTAAACGCTGGGCCACCGCCCAGGAGATCGCCGAGTGGATCTACTTTGTGGGCGTGATCAACCGGTTTATGACCGGGCAGAGCCTGCTGATCGATGGCGGCGAGGCCGGCCGTACACAATTTATTCGGCCCGAATAGGAAACGCGTCCGATGGAAAGCCGTCGGGCGCGTTTTTGATGTATCGATTTTTAGCCGAGGCAAGTCCAGTTGACGGGGGTCGAGCCGTGCTGTTCGAGTAGCCGATTGGCAGCAGAGAAGGGGCGCGACCCCATAAAAGCGGGGAGTTCTGCCGTGGCACGGTTGGCCGAAAGCGGCGAGGGGTGCGTAGAGGCCAGGCAGAACTTGCCGGTTGCCTTGCCCGCGCCGGTAGCGGCGAGCTTGCCTTCAACCATCTGCTGGGCAAAGCGGCCCCATGCCAAAAAGACTATCGGCTGGGGCAGCCGACAGCAGCGTTCGATAACGTAGTCGGTGAGCGTGCTCCAGCCCAGTTTGGCGTGCGAGTTGGCGGCATGCTCGCGCACGGTGAGCGTGGTGTTGAGGAGCAGAACGCCCTGCTGTGCCCATGGGGTTAGGTCTCCCGTGGCGGGAATGGGGCAACCCAGATCGGCTTTGAGTTCCTTATAGATGTTGCGCAGGCTCGGCGGCAACTTGGTTTGCGTCGCGGGGACCGAGAACGACAGTCCCATGGCCTGATTGGGTCCGTGATAGGGGTCTTGACCCAAGATGACAACCTTGACCTGGTCGGCCGGCGTGTAGGCGAGGGCATTGAGGATGTCGTCTTGTGCCGGGTAGATGGTTTGCTCGGCACGCAAAAGGGCGATACGCTCGAGCAGCTGGTTCGTAGTATCACGTACCGGCTGCGGCGCATCGCCCAACCAAGTTGCTATGTTGCGGTCGCGAATCGCGGTGTCCATGGGGCTCCTTTATGGCAGATGCTCTGTTGGCATCTATTGTAAAGGCGCACCGGTTGCCTTTATGCCGCGGCTGTGTGAAGAGTGGGGTCTATGAGACGCGCTCGGGCGCTCCTGCCATGCGAGCCTGTCCATGTGCGCGAAGGCGCGGAAGCTCGACGGTTGCCACCATGACGCCGGTGAGGATGAGGGCGGCGCCAAAGAAGGCGATGGGGCTCAGGACCTCGCCGACCAGGAAGAACGAGAAGACGGCGGAGCATACCGGCTCGAGCGAGAAAGCGAAGCCGGTGGTCTCGGCAGGCACGTGGGGCTGCACGAGTGTCTGGGTGATAAAGCCGTAGGCAGAGCAGATGAGTGCGAGCGCGACGACAACGACGATCTCGCTGGGCGTGCCGGGAAGCGTGAAGCCGCCAAAGGTGAATGCGGCGATGCCCGAGAACAAACCGCCAAAGCCCAGCTGCCAAACACCCAGAGCCAGCGGGTCGACATCTTCGACAAAGCGCTTCGCCACAATGATATGGCCGGCATAGACAAAAGCGGAGAGCAGCATGATGAGCGCGCCCGGGTTCAGGCTGGTGAAGTCGGCGCCCGAGAGCAGCAACATACCGCAGGTGACGATGGCGGTGCCGACGAGCACTTTGCGCTCGGGGGCACGACGCAGCAGGGCGGCGTTGGCAAACGGCACGATCACGACCGTCAGGCTCTGCAAAAAGCCGGCGGTGGAGGCGGAGGTGAGGCTGGAGCCCAGGCACATGCAGGTGAGTTCGGTTGCCATAATGGCGCCGATGATGGCAGCGCGGACCATAAGGTCGCGGTTGATGCGGAAAGCGCGCTTGTGGAAGAGCAGCAGGCAAGCCACAAAGGCGATGATGCAGCGCAGCGCAACGATGCTCGTGGCGTTCATACTGTCCATGCCGATCTTCATGAGGGGGTACGAAAAGCCCCATGCGACGGGAACGGAAAATGAGAGCGCGATTGCTTTTTTGCGATCCATGGGACTCCTTTTGTTACAGAACGGTTTCGTAAAAAGGATTCTGCTCCCAGATGTGGATGTAGTAAAGCGAATGTATCTTCAGTATGATTAAGAAATGCTAATGTTGGCGGGAAAAGCCCTGGCAAAACGTTTTACGGCTGCATTGATGTGGAGGCACGATGGCATCGCGGTATCAGATTGTATGTATGGTGGTCGACTGCGGCAGTCTGAAACGTGCGGCGGACGAGTTGGGCTATACGCAAAGTGCGGTGAGCCAGGCCGTCAAGGCGCTCGAGCGCGAGCTGGGCACCACGCTTATCGAGCGCGGAAAGCAGGGCGTTTCGCTTACGCGCGATGGCAAGCAGTATCTGCCGTACCTGCGCCAGATTGTGACCGCCGAGGCCGAGCTCGAGGGCAAGCGCCAGGAGCTGCTGGGGCTTTCGTCGACCGATATTCGCATCGCGACGTTTACCAACGTGAGCCGTACCGTGCTGCCGCGTGTGATCCGCGACTTTGGTACGCTGCACCCGGGCGTACGCTTTACCCTCAAGCAGGGCGATTACACGCGCAACGCTCAGTGGGTGCACGACGGCGTGGTGGATTTTTGCTTTACGGCGCGCGGGTTTACCGCAGGCCTCGAGAAGCGTGTGGTCTATCACGACGAGTTGGTGGCGCTGCTGCCGGCTGCGCATCCGCTGGCGGCAAAGGAAAAGGTGACGCTCGCCGACCTGGCGTCCGAGCCCTTTGTGCTGCTGGATGAGGGCGAACAGAGCCTGGTGCTCGATGCATTTGCGACACATGGGCTGTCGCCGCACGTGACGAGTGAGGTGACTGACGACTACACCATCATGGCGATGGTGGAGGAGGGCCTAGGCGTGAGCATGCTCTACCGTCGTACTGTGGAGGGCATGCGAGCCGATATTCGTGTGCGACCCATCGTGCATGCTCCCTCGCGCGACGTAGTGGCAGCTTGGCGCAGCTGGGATACCATGCCTATCGCCACGAGGCGCTTTATCGACTATATGAGCTCGCATATTGTCAATTAATGACTAGCGTGGCGTTGAGTGCGGTGTCTAGCGGGCTGTCGCTTTGGCTTGGGTGGCGCGATAGGCGCGTGCCGGGTGGCAAAGTAGTACCGCCACGACCATAAAGAACGCCGTGGTGCCCAGGCTGATGGGGTAGACCATCATGATGTTCGCAAAGGTGCGGAAGTGCGGGAACACGCAGAACACCCAATAGAAGCGGATGCCGCAGACGCAGATCATGGTGATGAGGGCGGGCGTGAGCGAGATACCAAAGCCGCGTAGGTAGCCGGACATGTTTTCGTAGAACATGCTAAAGGCGTACGCCGGGAAGATCGAACACACGCGGATATAGCCGATCGAGACGATGTTGGGATCGCTGTTGAACAGCGACAAGATCTCGCGCCCCAGGCCGACAATAACGATGATCGTGGTGAGTGCAACGATACCGCCTTCGACCAGGCAGACCTTGAGCGTTTTGGTGCAGCGGTCGATCTGGCGGGCACCGTGGTTTTGTCCCACAAAGGTGGTGCAAGCCTGGCTAAAGCTGTTGAGCAGGTTGTAGCATACGTACTCCAAGCTCATAGCGGCGCTCGATGCCGCCATGACCTCGGTGCCCAGGCTGTTGATAGCAGACTGGATGATGATGTTGGCGACGGCAAAGACGGCGCTCTGGATGCCGGCGGGCAGGCCGATCTTGACGATGCGCTTGAGGGCGACGGGGTCGATAGCCAGGTCGCGCGGGGTGACGCGGACGACGGAGTCGGTCTTGAGCAGGCGGATAAAGAGCGTAGCGGCGCTGACGGTGTAGGCGATGGCGGTGGCGATGGCGACGCCCGCGACGCCCCAGTGGAGTACGGGGACAAAGATGAGGTCCAGGCCAATGTTGAGGACGGTGGACACGGCAAGCGCCCGCAGCGGCATGCGGGTGATGCCGACGGAGCGGAAGATCGCGGCCTCAAAGTTGTAAAGCAAGATCGAGGGCATGCTGAGCAAAAAGACGCGTAGGTAGAGCGAAGCGAGCGGCATGGTTTCGGCGGGAACGTTGAGCGCGGCGAGCATGGGCTCGGCAAAGATCTCGCCCAGTGCGATGACGACAAAGCCCACAAGTGCCATAAGAATCGAGGTGTGGACGGCGCGTTTGACCATGTTCTGATCGTTGCGGCCGATAGCGTTGGCGATGACCACGTTGGAGCCAAGCGACATGCCAATAAACAGGTTGAGCATAAGACTGGTAAGCGGAACATTGGAGCCGACCGCCGCCATGGCGAGGGTTCCCTGGTCGCCCGAGAAGTTACCGATGATGACCGTGGCGATGAGGTTCGACAGTTGCTCCAAGATGCTCGTGGCGGCCACAGGGAAGGCGAACAGGGGAACATTGCGCCACAGCGATCCGGTGGTCATGTCAATGTGCTTAGATACGGTGTCAGCCATACGCTCTCAATCTCTAACATGCTCTTTTGTGCTTATTTGCGCAGACGATGATACTCCTAATCGCCTAGTCATTGGGGACGTTCTAAAACGATTACTCATTCAAGAACGTCCCCAATGACTAGGCGGGGAAGGCGTGCGACAATGGTGGGCGTTGTGTTGTTCGCGCTAAGGAGTTGCCATGTTGTTGTGTCCCGTTTGCCATGAGCCGCTGGTGGATGACGAACGCGGTGCTGTGTGCGCGGGCGGACACTGGTTTGACCGTGCGCGCGAGGGCTATCTATATCTGCTGCGCTCGTCCAAGAGCGGCGACTCCATGGGCGATCCCAAGTCGCAGGCACGCAGCCGTCGCGACTTTCTGAATCGCGGTTACTATGCGCCGTTGCGCGATGCGATGGTCGAGCTGGTGCGCAAGCAGGCGTCTGGGCGTGCCGCGACTACGAACGGCCCCATGACGCTGCTCGATATTTGCTGTGGCGAGGGCTACTACACCAGCGCCATGGGTGCTGTGTCGGGTGTGGATGCTTACGGTTTTGACCTGGGCAAAGAGATGGTGCGCCTTGCCGCCAAGCGCGGCGATGCGACCTATTTTGTGGCCAACATGAAGGACGTCCCCGTGGCTGATGGTGCTTTCGATATGGTGACCGAGCTCTTCGCTCCTTTTAACGAGCGTGAGTTTGCCCGCGTGCTGGCGCCAGAGGGCTCGCTCTATACCGTGGTACCGGGCGCCCGTCATCTGTTTGGGCTCAAGGAGGTGCTCTACGACACGCCGTACCTTAACGATGAGAAGCTGCCGAAGACTACCGAGCTCGAGTTAGTCGGAACGCAGCGGGTGTCTGCGAATATTACGCTTCAGACGCAGGCCGACATCGAGGCGGTGTTCCAGATGACGCCGTACTACTACCGCACACGCCCTGCCGACAAAGAGCGCCTGGCAAACCTTGATACCCTTCAGACCGACATCGACTTCATCATCGCCGAGTACCGTCACAGCTAACAACCTGCCAAAAAGGGACAGGTTTATTTTGGCAGGTTTTATCTGGGCAAACGTAAAGGGCCGACCGCGGAGATGCGCGATCGGCCCTTTTTAGTTGCTTGGCTGCAGAGGTTATGAGAAGCGAGCGCTTATAGGCGGTCCTTGTTCTCGGCCTTAACGGCGTGTGCCTGCTGAACAAAGAACAGGTCGTACACCACGATGACAAAGGCGACGATATTGACGGAGCTGCCGCCGAGCGCGGGAAGCGTGAGTACGGCCTGCGCAATCGTGGCGATTGCGGCAACGATGCCGAGCTTAAACGCGCCATCCACCTGCGAAGGCTTGTTGGCGCCCTTGATGCCCGCAACACCTGCGGCAAGATCGACAACGCCCTTGGCGACCAGCACGACCGCGGCGAGCATGGCGTTCGACCCGTACGTGGAATCGAGGTTGCCGGTCGCGATGCCGACGCCGGCGATGACGAGGCTGGCGATGCCCAAAACAAAGTAGACGAGGGCAAGGATTTTGAGAGTCTTGCGAGCGGAACTCATGGCTGGTCCTTTCGATACGAGTACGTCAATCTGACGTACCCCATGTGCTGCACATATGGTGAAGCACATTGTAGTTCAACGCGGCGATGCATGCGCCTGAAAGCGCTTTGACCCCGCGCAGCCCACCCCAACCTTTCAAAAAGGAAAGCTGGACGTAAGCCAAATCGATGGCAGCCCATGTGCGGCGTTGCGATGATGAGGCCGTAACAAGGAGCTGGTCTCAAGGAGGAGCCATGATGTACGGAGCAGAGCAAGTGCGTGAGCCGCAGTCGTTGGGAAGGCGCATGAGTGATTCCGTGATCGCTGCCGTGTGCACGGGATTGATGGCGGTGCTTTGCATTGGGATGCTGTGGGCCATGTCGCATGTGGGACAATAGCGGACGGTTGGGTGCTGGCATGAACGGCGCTCACGTATTCGTTTTGCTTGTTAAGGAGTACCCATGGGTGTCGTCGATCCCTTTTCTGTTGCTCGGGCCGCGGGGCTTGAGCTGATCGGGAAGTCCGAGGGCCTCACGCTCACCGACGGCACGATGGAGCTACGTGCCGATTTTGACCGCATGCTTCCGCGGCTCAAGCAGGGCCGTCTGCAGCAAGAGCTGTTGGTAAAGGCTGCGCGCGCAAAAGGCATCGAGTGCCCATGGGCGATTGATGCCACGGCAGGCTTTGGCGAGGATTCGCTGCTGTTGGCGGCCGCGGGCTTTACCGTCGATCTGTATGAGCAGGATTGCGTGATCGCGGCGCTCCTCAAGGATGCCCTGGATCGCGCGGCAGATGATCCGGCGCTTGCGGCTGCCGTGTCGCGCATGCGCTTACATGCGGGCGAGGACAGCATTGCCGGCCTTCGCCATACGGCTGAGCTGATCGGGCGGGGCGAGCTTGCCGCCCCCGACGTGGTATATCTGGATCCCATGTTTCCCGAACGCACCAAGAGCGCGGCGGTGAAAAAGAAGTTCCAACTCTTGCACCATCTGGAGCAGCCGTGCGCCGATGAGGAGACGCTGGTCGAAGCTGCGCTTGCGGCGCGCCCGCGCAAGGTCGTTATCAAGCGGCCGGTGAAGGGGCCGCTGCTTGCCGGCGTTAAGCCGAGCTATCAACTTGCGGGCAAGGCCGTTCGCTACGATGTGTTGGTGCCGCCGCGCCCGTAGCTTGCGTGCGATGGCTGGCGCTCCGTCAATGCCGTGCCGATGCGGCGCCTATTTCCAAGGGTGCGACGTCAAGTGCCAGCCGCCGCAGTATTCGCATTTGTAGCAGGCCAGCCCGCGGCGTCCGCGGTTTTCGCAGTCGGCCATAACTGCCTCGGCCTCGGCGCGCGTGTCGTAACGGTTTTTGCGCTCGCACGATTTGTAGCGCCAGGCTTCATCGCGCTCGGCGTCCAGGGCGTCGCGGCGCTCGTCCTCGCGTGCAAACAGGTCGCTCATATCGCCGCCGGTAGCAGCGCTCAAAAACTCGCTTTTGGCCTTTGACCAGGCGGCTCGCTTTTTGCTTCCCATCTGCTTCGCGCCCTTCTCCAAACGTTGGTATCATTGCTCAATCAAAGTGATACCAATAAACGTGAGGTCGCCGCGTGATGATCAGAAAAACCCTCGATACCGACATTCCCGCCGTCATGGCCATCTATGACGCGGCCCGCGCCTTTATGCGCGCACATGGCAACACGACGCAGTGGCCCGAGGGCACGCCTTCGGGCGAGCAGCTGGCTGCCGATATCGCCGCCGGTGGCAGCTATGTGTGCGAGGAAGACGGACGCGTGGTGGCGACGTTTGCCTTTCTGCCGGGGCCGGACAGTTCCTACGATGTGATCGAGGGCGGCCAGTGGCGCAGCGACGCCCCGTATGCTGTGCTGCACCGTGTGGCGTCCGATGGCACCGCGCACGGTATCGCGGCTGCGATGTTTGCCTTTGCCAAGGAACGCGCCGATCACCTGCGCATCGACACGCATCAGGACAACCTGCCCATGCAGGGAGCCATCGCCAAGGCCGGGTTTAAGCGCGCCGGTATCGTATATGTGTCGGACGGTACGCCGCGCGTCGCGTTTGATTGGCTGCGCGAGGCATAAAGGCCGAGCCCCACAACAACGCGTTGTTATCGCCCCAGATGAGCCCAGGCAGACAAAAAGGGGAGGTGCCGGCTTTCGCAAGGCGCGAACCTACGAAAATCGCTGCGCGGCAACGCGGGGCGATGAGCTCGGTCGGGGGATAGGGCTCGCTTCGCCCGCCGGCCCGTACATTGTATCATCCAGTGTGGAACGAGGATGCCCGTTGCCGCGTGCGATGGGCTTGCAATAAGAGGAGAGCCATGTCGAAGCAAGCGGTCGTTGGAATCTTGGCGCATGTCGATGCCGGCAAGACCACGCTGGCCGAGGCCATGTTGTTCAACGCGGGTCGCATTCGCAAGCGCGGCCGCGTGGACGATGGCGATTCGCATCTGGACACGAACGCGATCGAGCGTGAGCGTGGCATTACGATCTTCTCGTCGCAGGCCGTGCTCGACCATGGCGATACCCACGTCATGCTCGTGGATGCACCGGGGCATGTCGATTTTTCGGCCGAGGCGGAGCGCACATTGCGCGCGCTGGACTACGCGATTTTAGTTGTGGGCGCCAACGACGGCGTGCAGGGGCACACCGAAACCCTGTGGCGCCTGCTTGCGCGCTATGACATCCCGACGTTCATCTATATCAATAAAATCGATTTGGAGAATCCCGGCCGCGATGTTTTGCTGGCACAACTTGGGCAACGTCTCTCCGAGGGCTGCTTGGATGCCAGCGAACTGCTGGCGGGCGGGGCCGTTCAGGAGGACGCTGCCGCGTTAGACGAAGAAGCGCTCGAGGAGTTTCTTGAGGCGGGCGAGCTTTCTGTCGCAACGCTGTCGCGCATGGTTGCCGAGCGCAAACTCTTTCCCTGCTTTGCCGGGTCGGCGCTCAAGGACCAAGGCGTGGACGAGCTGCTGGACGGCATATGCGCGCTGATGCGTGAACAGGCATGGCTTCCGGAGTTTGCCGCGCGCGTCTATCGTGTCAGCCGCGGGGATCGCGGCGAGCGCTTGGCTTGGGTTAAAGTGACCGGCGGCACGCTGCATGCCAAGCAGATGATTGACGGACGTTCCGGCGCCGAGGCATGGGAGCAGAAGGTCGATCAGGTACGCATCTATAACGGCGAAAAGTATGAGCTTGCCCAAGAAGTTGCTGCTGGCGGTATTTGTGCTGTGACGGGTCTTGCGCATGTTCGCCCAGGGGACGCCCTGGGCGCGGAGCCCGCGGGCGATGCGCCCGTCATTGCGCCGGTCCTCACCTATACGGTGCTTCCGGGCGAACACGATGTCCATGCGGTGTTCAAAGCGTTGACTGAGCTGGCGGACGAAGATCCCATGCTCGGCGTAAGCTGGAATACGCATCTAGAGCAGATTCATTTGCAGTTGATGGGCGCTGTGCAACTCGAGGTCGTGCAGCGGGTGTTGGCCGATCGTTTTGGCCTTTCGGTTGCGTTTGAGTCTGGCGGCATTCTCTATAAGGAGACTATTTCGCAGCCGGTCGAGGGCGTGGGCCACTTTGAGCCGCTGCGCCACTATGCCGAGGTGCATCTGCGCCTGGAGCCGTTGGCAGCGGGTTCGGGCGTGCAGTTTGGCACCGTGACCTCGACCGACGAGCTCGATCTTAACTGGCAGCGTTTGGCGCTCACCAACGCCATGGAGCGCGGCCACCTGGGCGTGCTGACTGGCTCGCCCATCACCGGTGTGCGCATTACACTCACGGGCGGCCGCGCGCATGCCAAGCACACCGAGGGCGGTGATTTTCGCCAGGCCACGTACCGCGCGATTCGCCAGGGGCTCATGCAAGCGAGTGAGGCCGGCGCGGCGGTGCTGTTGGAGCCGTGGTATCGCTTTGAGCTCGAGGTGCCGGGGGAGTGCGTGGGCCGGGCGCTCTCGGATGCCACGCGCATGGGTGCCGAGTACGAGCCGCCGACGATGGCGGGAGACCGGGCGAAGCTTATGGGTCGCGTGCCGGCATCCGAGGTGCAGGATTACGCGCTGGAGGTGGCTGCCTACACGAGCGGTCGCGGACATCTGTACCTGGAGTTTGCCGGCTATGCGGCTTGCCATGATGCCGAGCGCGTAATCGAGACTGCCGCTTATGAGCCCGAGGCCGATCTGCCCAACACGCCCGACTCGGTCTTTTGCTCTCACGGCGCCGGTTACACGGTCAAATGGTACGACGTGCCCGCCGCGGCGCACGTAAAGATCGATCCCGCCACCTTCCGCCCCTGGCGAGCAGCAGACGCCGAGTTTTTCGGCCACATGTGACAAAGGGACAGTTTCTTTGTCACATGTTATTGGTATAACTCGGTATAAGTTGGTATAACTATTACCAGGGTTTGCCAATCCGAGGAGACCGACATGAATCCAAATCCCTTTAAGCCCACGGCTGGCAAGCGGCCTCCGATACTCATCGGTCGCGAGTCGGTCATCGAAGATTTTGCGGAAGGGCTCGATAACGGCGCCGGAGCGCCGGGCAGGCTCATGCTCATTACGGGAAACCGCGGCTGCGGCAAGACAGTTCTCCTGCGGGAGCTGCAACGTCTGGCCAGCGAGCGCGGATGGGCGGTTGTCTCCGATTCCGCTTCGCTTGGCTTATGCGACCGCTTGGCCGACGCGCTTCGCTCGAATAAACCTGTTGTAACGTCAATGGAGTTCGGTCCGTCGTTTGGGCGGATGTCAGTCGAGGCGGCGCGAGCAAAGGGCGAGACGTTGCGAGGGCTGGTCAACGAGCGCCTCAAGAAGCTCGGTCCAGGCAAGGGCATACTGTTTGCGATTGACGAGGCTCAATCTGCGTCTATCGAGGAGCTGGCGGCTCTTGCCGTTCTCTATCAGCAGGTGCTCGGAGACCAGGATGCCACGGGCTTGTCCGATAGCGACCAGCGCGGCCTTGCGCTTGTTTTTGCCGGCTTACCCAGTATGGTTGACGATCTGCTCGAAGAGCCGAGCGTGACGTTTTTGCGGCGTGCCCAGCAGCGTACGCTGGGGGCGATATCTTTGCCCAAGGTGCGCGATTCGTATATCCAGACGGTCAAAGACGCTGGTCTCCATGTTGACGCGGAGACAGCGGACCTTGCGGCACACAAGAGCATGGGGCATCCCTATATGGTTCAGCTGGTGGGCTATTACATGTGGCGCTCTGCTGTCCGGCGTGGCTCGCAGGTCATTGAAAGGCACGATGTCGAGGATGGGCATGCGGATGCCGTCTCCGAGTTCTACGAAGCGGTTGACGCGCCTCTGTATTACGGGCTGCGCAGTCCACAGCGCCTCTTTATCGAGGCCATGGCGGCTGACGAGGGCAAACCGACTCGCATGGCGGATATCATTGAGCGTTGCGATCGCACCCAAAGCTGGGCGAGCAAATATCGCGCAAGCCTGATTCGCGAGCGCGTCATCGAGGCTGCCGGATACGGCCTCGTCCGGTTTACCGTGCCTATGCTGGGCACGTATATTCGCGATTGCGTTTTATGGCACGAGTGATGTGACGAAGGGGCAGCCCCTTTGTCACATCGATATTTGAGAGGCTAAATTATGGCGATTCATACTGAGCGTTTGACGCTTCGTCCGTGGCGCGAGACGGATGCGGCGAGCCTGTTTACATATGCGAGCGACCCGGACGTGGGACCGGCTGCGGGCTGGCCGCCCCATCGAAGCATTGAGGAAAGCAGGGAGATCATTCGGACAGTCTTTGCGGCACCCCATACCTTTGCCGTTTGCCTGGCTGCGACAGATGAGCCCGTGGGTAGCATCGGCCTCATGCCGTCTCGCTGCGAGTCAAACCGTCGAGATGACGGTCTTGAACTCGAAGTGGGCTATTGGATCGCCAAGCCGTTCTGGGGCCGAGGCTTTGCCCCCGAAGCAGTACGAGCCATGCAGCGCTATGCGTTCGAAACGCTTGGCTGCAAGGCGCTTTGGTGCGGATACTACGAGGGCAATAACAAGTCGTTACGCGTTCAGCAAAAGTGCGGATTCGCGCCGCATCACGTTGAGCGCGACGTACTCTGCGAGCTTATGGGCGATGTACGCACCGAGTGCTTTACGTATTTGACCCGCGAAGACTGGCGCGGGCGGGCAGAAGGGGAGCGATGACGGTGTCGCAACAACCAAGTGCTATCGAGGTGCGTGGCGCGCGCGTCCATAACCTTAAGGACATCGATATTGATATCCCGCTGGGAAAGCTCGTGGGTATTGCCGGCGTGTCGGGTTCGGGCAAGAGTTCGCTGGCGCTGGGGGTTCTTTATGCCGAGGGTTCGCGTCGCTACTTGGAAGCACTCAGCACCTATACTCGACGTCGCCTGACACAGGCCGAACACGCCCAGGTGGATGAGGTCTTGCACGTGCCGGCGGCGCTCGCATTGCATCAGCGCCCCAGCGTGCCGGGCGTGCGTTCCACTTTTGGCACCATGACCGAGCTCAACAACAGCCTGCGTCTGCTCTTTAGCCGCTGCGCCCATCACGTGTGCCCGCACTGCGGGGCGCGCGTGGAGCCGAGCCTTAACGTGGCTGCGGGCCTGTCGCTCACGTGTCCGATATGCGGCCGCGAGTTCTACGCGCCGAGTGCCGAGGATTTGGCTTTCAATAGCGGTGGTGCGTGCCCTACCTGCGGCGGCACCGGTGTCATGCGCGAGGTGGACGAAGCGAGCCTGGTGCCCGACGAGTCAAAGACTATCAACGAGGGTGCGGTGCTTCCCTGGGGAACGCTCATGTGGGATCTGATGAAGCAGGTGGCAGGCGAGATGGGCGTACGCACCGACGTACCGTTTAACCGGCTCACGCCTCAAGAGCGCGATATCGTGTTCCACGGCCCGGCGGTCAAGAAGCACATTCTCTACGTTCCCAAAAACGGCGAGGGCGCCACGCCGCTCGACTTCACCTATTACAACGCCGTCTATACCGTCGAGAATGCGCTCGCCAAGGTCAAGGACGATAAGGGCTTAAAACGCGTTGCGCGCTTTTTGCGCGAGGGCCCATGCCGCGACTGCAGCGGCACGCGTCTCTCCGAGGCGGCACGCCAGCCCCAGGTGCGCGGTATCAATCTGGCGCAGGCGGCGGCCATGACGCTGGGCGAGGCGATTGAGTGGGTGCGCGGGGTGCCCGCATCCTTGCCGCCCGAGATGCGGCCCATGGCGACGGATATCTGCGATTCGTTTTTGAGCACGGCCCGTCGTCTGGTCGACCTGGGTCTCGATTACCTTTCACTCGATCGCGCCGGTGCCACGCTTTCCACGGGTGAGCGCCAGCGCGTGCAGCTTGCTCGCGTGGTGCGCAATCGATC
>CABUZK010000040.1 GCA_902496115.1 uncultured Collinsella sp.
AGGGCACGCAGCGTATCGGCTGTGTAGGTGACACCGGCACGATCGATCTCGAAGCGGCTTGCCAAAAAGGCCGGGTTCGCGGCGGTCGCGAGGACCGTCATGGCATAACGGTCCTCGGCCGGCGTCACCGGTTTGTCGAGTTTAAAGGCAGGAGAGCCCGCCGGCATAAAAAGCACAGCGTCCAAGTCGAGGGACTCACGCGCCTGCTCGGCGGTCACCAGGTGACCGTAATGGATGGGGTCAAAGGTACCACCCATAATGCCGAGCCTAAACTCCTGCCCGTCCTCTATGGGAAGCTCGGGCAGACCGATTCCACCGCGCAGCGACATGGCTTACTCGCCCTCCGGGGTCTCGACGTCTTCCGCAGCAACAGCGTCATCGGTACCGTCAATGGCATCCACCGCGTCGACAGCCTCCAAGCTATCGTCCGCGACATCCTCGACATCAACGACCTCGACGGCGACGTCCTCGCTACCGTCCTCAAGCTCGTCCTCGAACTCCGAGAAGTCCTCGGCGCCCTCAAAGTCAAAGGATCGCTGGCAAATGCGAACCTCGTCGCCGGCACGGCAGCCGGCCTTCTCGAGCGCGTCGTCAACACCCATACGGGCAAACTTATGCTGCAGGTAGATGACGGCTTCCTCATTTTCCCAGTCGGTCTGGATAACCAAGCGCTCGATGGCGCGACCGACCACGCGGAAGGCACCGGGCTCCTCTTGGACAATGCGGAACCGCTTCTCGCGCTGCAGGCGGCGACGCTCCCACTCGTCATCGCGAAGATTGACAGGCTCATCGGAAACCGCAAGTTCCGCGCGAAGCTTAGCCACCTGCTCGCCCACGGCAAGCATCAGCGTGTTGAGACCGGCACCCGTCACAGCGGACACGGCAAAGAACATATGGCCATCGTCGAGCGCCGCACGCTTAAGGTCGGCGATCTTGTCGGCCGTGCCCGGCGCATCGCACTTGTTGGCGACGACGATCTGCGGACGCTCCGAAAGCTCGGCACCATACTGCTCGAGCTCACGGTTGATGATGCGATAGTCCTCAACCGGATCACGATCCTCAAACCCGCCCGTCATGTCAACGACATGCATGATCAAGGCCGTGCGCTCAATGTGGCGCAGGAACTGATGGCCCAGGCCTTTACCCTCGCTCGCGCCCTCGATAAGACCCGGGACGTCGGCAACGACGTAAGAATATTCGCCGGCACGCACCATGCCCAGATTGGGCACGAGCGTGGTAAAGGGATAGTCGGCGATCTTGGGACGGGCAGCGCTCATACGCGCGATGAGCGAGGACTTGCCGACCGAGGGAAAGCCCACAAGCGCGGCATCGGCCATGAGCTTCATCTCGAGCTCGATCCAGTGCTCCTCAGCCGGCTCGCCGAGCTGGGCAAACGCGGGCGCGCGACGCACCGACGTCACAAAGTGAGTGTTGCCCAGACCGCCAGCACCACCGGGCGCCACGACAACGCGCTCGCCGTCGTGCACCAGGTCGGCAATCTCGAACATCGGGGTCTGCGTCTCGGGATCGAGCTCGCGGACTACGGTGCCCATGGGGACTTTCAAAATCAGGTCCTCACCGCTTTTGCCGTTGCGGCGGGCACCCTGGCCATGCGTTCCGCGCTCGGCACGGAAGTGATGCTTAAAGCGGTAATCGATCAGCGAGGACAGCTGAGCGTCGGCCTGAATGACGACGTTGCCGCCACGACCGCCGTCGCCGCCATCGGGGCCGCCCTTGGGAACAAATGCCTCGCGCCTAAACGACATGCATCCGGCTCCGCCGTCGCCGCCGCAAACGTTAATTCGGCTGATATCGGTGAACTGTGACAACAGAATCGCCTCCTACAAAAAAGAGGGAGACCCTTGAATCCTAAAACTCAAGTGCCTCCCACATATGTGCTCTATGAAGGGTGAATTACGCGTTCGCGAGCGGGCGTACGCTGACCCTGTGCTTGATACCCTTGTGGAACTCAACGGTACCGTCGACCAGCGCGAACAGCGTGTCGTCCTTGCCACGGCCAACGTTCTCACCCGGGTGGATGTGCGTGCCGTGCTGACGGACGAGAATCGTGCCCGTGCTTACCGTCTGGCCGGCATAGCGCTTCGTGCCAAGGCGCTGACCGCGGGAGTCACGGCCATTACGGGAGGAACCGAGTCCTTTTTTGTGTGCCATTGTGTATACCTACTCTTTCGTTACGAGTGTAATCTACTCGGCGACGGGAGCCTCGGCAACAGCCTCAGCCTCTGCCTTGACAGCCTTCTTGGCGCGGGAGGTAGCCTGAACCTTCACAATCTTCAGCTTGGTGAGCTGCTGACGGTGACCCTTCAGACGACGATAGCGCTTGCGCTTATGGAACTTGAAGACCAGCTGCTTCTCGCCCTTGAACTGCTCAACGATCTGAGCAGTAACCTTGGCCTTGGCCAGCTTGTCGGGATCGGTGACGATCTTCTTACCATCGTTGAGGAAGATAACCGGCAGGGTGATCTTATCGCCCTCATTGCCCTCGATCTTCTCGACGGTGATGACATCGTCGGTGGCGACCTTGTACTGCTTGCCGCCCGTGTTAACGATTGCGTACATGTTTACTTGCCCTTCATGCATCAGTTAGTGCAACAGCCGAATATAGTAGCAGGCGATAATACCCCCGTCAACGAGTATGTGGAGCAAATCCACAAGTTCGCACAGGTATGGGGCTGACGAGTCGGCCCTCGTCGTCCTCGCATGCTTGATTCTGACGCTCGACATCGTAGGAGCAGATGGTCACGAGGTCTTGCATACCGGTGGAAACGATAGGTGCATCGACGCCCGGGGTCAAGCCCTGCAACAAAACATCAGCGGCAGAAAGCAAAATTTCCGGACGCATGGAGCCCTCGTTGTCGGCATGGGTGTCGAGCATGAGCACCAGATGGTCCGGGCGCTCCCCTGCCGTGAGCTCATAGCCCACGAGCGTGTGGTCAAGGTCTAGGCGTTTGCTCTTCTTACTACGCGCGTAGTCGATGCCGTGGCCCGCGCGCAGCGTATCGATAGCACGACGCACCTCGTCGGCGGAGGCCGGTGCCTCAGGGTCAAGATGCAGGTCGATACGATAGGACAGACGCGTGAGCTGCGCCGTCAGCGCCGGTGTGCGCACGTCGATGTATGCCGCCTCGATGGGGGCCAGATCGGCCGGAGATGCCGCCGCCAGGCGCTCAAACGCCTCGTCGAGCGCGACGAACTCGGTCATAAACAGGTCATACCACTCGCAAGTCGACGACGTGCCCACCGGCAGCGCCGACGAAAAGCCCACGCGCATGTGCGGAGAGAAGCCCTGCGTCACGGCATAGGGCAGCCCCGCGCGACGCACGATGCGCTCAATAGTATGAATCACTTCGAGATGGCCCAGGTACTTAAGGCGGTCGCGCTTGCCATAGCGAACGCGAAGCCTAAAGAGCGTGGGGTTGTCGGTCAGGCGCTCACTCATGCGCGATCACTCACCAATACGTTCTTGGCATGGAGCGTGGGGCAGATTCCGCAACCGGTGCACGACGTGCGGGTGCAGTCGGGCGTCGTGACGCCCTCCAGCGAGCGGCGGTATTCGCGCTCGAGGAAGCCGCGCGAGCATCCGGGGCTCACGTGCTCCCAGGGCAGACGCCAGTCCAGCCCATAGGGCAGGTGCACGAGCTCGTTGAGGTCGATGCCGTTTTTGGCCGCCGCCTCTTTCCAGTTATCGAGCGAGAAATGCTCCACCCAGGCGTCAAAACGCGAACCGGCACGCCAGGCATCGATGATGACAGGCGTCATGTCACGGCCGGCGCGAGACAGCGCGGCCTCAACGAGCGAGGTTTCGGCATCATGGTAGTGCACGCGGACCGCACGGTTGCGAACGCTCGTGATGAGGAGCTTCTGACGGCGCTTGACATCGTCGTAATCGAGCTGTGGGCACCATTGGAAGGGTGTAGCGGCCTTGGGGATAAACACCGACACCGAGATGGACACCGAGACGGAGCCGCGGCGCGCCTTGGGAACCACGGAGCGGCCGAGCTCGAGCACGTGGTCGGCCAGGTTGGCGATGGCCACGATATCCTCGTCGCGCTCGCCGGGAAGGCCCATCATAAAGTAGAGCTTCATGCGATTCCAGCCGGCCTCAAAGGCCGCCTTGGCCGCACGGTCCAAGTCCTCCTCGGTCACGTTCTTGTTGATGATGTCGCGCATGCGCTGACTGCCGGCTTCGGGGGCAAACGTCAGGCCGCCCTTCTTTTCGCCAGCGACCGACTCGGCCATATCCACGCCAAACGAATCCAGGCGCTGTGAGGGAATGGACACGCGAATACCCGTATCTTCCAGACGGCGGTTGAGCCTGCCGAGCACATCGCGGATGCATGAGTGGTCGGTGGTCGAGAGCGAGGTGAGCGACACCTCGTCATAGCCGGTCTTCTGCAGGCCCTGGATCACCGAGGATACAATCTGGTCGGCCGAGCGCTCGCGCACCGGACGATAGGTCATGCCGGCCTGGCAAAAACGGCAGCCGCGGGCACAGCCGCGCAGAATCTCGATAGACAGGCGATCGTGGACGAGCTGCGCGTAGGGCACGCACGACTGCGACAGCGGATTGGTAGCGCCAAAGTCCTCAACGACGCGCTTATAGACTACCGGCGGGACGTCCTTGCCTTCGCGCGGCACGGTGTAGCCATGCGGCGAGCAGGGCTCGTCATAGCGCACCTCATACAGAGACGGCACATAGGTACCGGCGACCGTCGCGAGCTGCTCGACAATCTGAGCGCGCGAGACGCCCTCATCGCGCAGGCGACGATGCAGCTGGCAAACCTCGAGCAGCGACTCCTCGCCCTCACCGATCAGGATGGCATCGAAGAAGGCCGCATACGGCTCGGGGTTATAGACCGAGGGGCCACCGGCGACGATGATGGGATCGTCCTCGGTGCGGTCGGCCGCAAGCAGCGGAATGCCAGCGAGATCGAGCGCCTCGAGAAAGTTTGTCACGGCCATCTCGTGCGGCACATGCATGCCGACGATATCGAACGAGGCCACAGGCGCCGCGCCCTCGAGCGACAGCAGCGGAATCCCCGCCTCGCGCATGGCATCGCCCATATCGGGCCACGGCACATAGCCGCGCTCGCAGGAAATGCCCTCGGCCTGATTAAGGATGTTGTAGAGAATGGCGATGCCCTGGTTGGGCAGACCGACCTCATACACGTCCGGATAGATCATGCAGCAGCGGTAGTCGGCATCGGCCTTTGAGAGCGTACCCCACTCGTGGTCGATATAGCGACTCGGCTTTTCGACCTTGGCGAGCAACGGCTCGATCAGATGAAAACAGTCTTGGTATGGAACGCGCAAAAGAAACCCCTAAGCAGCGAGATCAGATGCGTCCTCAAAGGGACCCATGGGACGAGTAGCGCCGGCAACCGTGGTCACCAGGTCGCGGACGCGCGAGAAC
This sequence comes from uncultured Collinsella sp., assembly GCA_902496115.1. Lineage (GTDB taxonomy): Bacteria > Actinomycetota > Coriobacteriia > Coriobacteriales > Coriobacteriaceae > Collinsella. The sequence goes on from CABUZK010000040.1 coordinate 5,435, forward strand.
GTGGCGGCAGCCACCTCGTTGGCACGGCTGTAGTCGATGTCGCGCTCATACAGCGAAACGAGCGCACGGCCCATACCATAGGTTCCCGCGGCGGCGGTCAGCGCCTTGACGGCAAACCCGATATGCGGCGTCTGCTTTACCAGGGCGCGGGTGACGGCGCGGAGCACCAAGCCGCCGGCAAGCACGCCCGCGACCTCGTAGCCGCGCTCGGGCTTAATGCCGCGTCCAAAGATGGCCGCCAGCTCAAAGAGCATGCCAACCTGCGCCAGCGCCATAACGGGATAATCGGCCCCCGGCAAAAACACCAGCGCGCCCGTCGCCATATTGGTAAGCGCGCACGAGGTGATGATGCGGTTTGCGGCAGCGATACGCATGAAGGCGAAGTTTGCCGCAAATGCCGTCTCCTTGTCCGTACGATCGAGAATCCAGCGGGCAAGCGTCTCGAGCAGATACGTCTTATCGGTAGCCGCCACCGCGCCGAGCATGGGCGTGGACTCCTGGATAAAAGACACCTCGACTGCGGACTCGGCCAGCACGCACACGGGGGCGCCGGCAATCACGAGTTCCTGCACGGCGCTCTCAAGGCGGTCAGACCCACACGAAAGCACCAGAACCACATCGGTATCGGTCTTGGGGACGATACGGTCCTCACCCAGGCGCTCAACGCGCACAATGCCCGACGTCGTCTGTGGCACGAAGGCATCGCGCACCGTCTCGACCAAAAAACGCGAGGCAGACGAATCGAGGTAGACGGACACGCGAACCGGCGTGTCGGAATCCTTCTTGGTGGTCGCGCCCATCTTAAAGACGCGGGTCAGCTTGTCCACGGGAATCTTCATAGCAAACCCCTCCAGCGGTTACGCGGCGCCCGAACGATGCCGCCATATGGATTGTACGATACCCACCGTCAGCAACTGGATCATCATCGAGGACGAACCGAAGCTAATGAACGGCAGCGGAATACCGGTAATCGGCATCATGCCGATGCACATGCCGATGTTCTCGAAGGTCTGGAATGCCCACATGCCGACGATGCCCACGCATGACAAGCGTAGGAACAGAGACTCGCACTTAAAGGCGACACGGATCGTCGAGAAGATGAGCAGCACGTACAGGCACAGCAGCAAAAAGGAGCCGCAGAAGCCAAAGGTCTCGGACAAAAAGGCAAAGACGAAGTCGGTGTGGAACTCGGGCAGAAAACCACCGGCAGACTGCGTCGCATGGCCCAGCCCTTTACCGAAAAAGCCACCCGATCCAACCGCGATGAGCGATTGCTGCAAGTTGTAGGCATCGTCCGAATCGGCATTATCAGGGTCGATGAAGACCGTCAGTCGGTTCATCTGGTACTGCTTGATCAAAACGTCATGGCCCAAAAGAGAATCGAGCACCGAATCGAGCGCCAGGATGAGCGCCACCAGGCCCACGAGCAACGCCAAGGTCGACAGCACCCATTCGCGACGTGCACCGCTCATGCAGATGACAACGGCACCCGACACCAACACGACCAGGCCCGAACCCAGGTCGCCCATGGCGACGACGGCCAAAAACGGAACGGACAGCATGCCGCAGAGCTTAATGTAGTCGCGGACGGTATCGATGCGGCCGTTGTACTGCGAGCCAAGCGTGGCGATAAAGAAGATTGTGATGAGCTTGGCGAGCTCGACCGGCTGGAAGGTAAGACCGATACCGGGAATCTTGATCCAGCCCGTCATGCCCAGACCGCCCGTATAGGACAGACCCGGAATCTTAGGCGAGAAAATCACAATGAGGTCGATGACGAGCAGCGCCGTCGAGAAGTTAGAGATGCCGCGCAGATCGGTACGCCAGACGAGCACCGCAAGCACCGCACCGATGCCGATGCCCAACAGGTGGCGCGAAAATGAGGCGTCGGCCTTAAACTGCGATGCCGACCAAATGATGATGGCACCATAGGCAACGAGTGCCAAGGTTGCCAGCAGCACGCCGATGTGCACCTTCTGGCGAAACGTGCCGCGCGAGGCCGAAAGCTGCTTGTTGACACGGTCCAGGCTGCTGCGGGAACCGGTTTTAGTTGAGCGGAACAGGTCCGCCGGCGAAAAATCCATCGCAACCTCCTATCGAACCGAAGAATCGCCCGTGGCAGAAGATGTGTCGGGCTCGTCATAAATGGCACCGAGGACATCGCGCACGACGTGCAGCGCGGTATCGGAGCCACCACCGCCCTGTTCCAAGACAGTGACAATCACGTACTTGGGCTCATCGGCCGGCGCGTAGGCGCAAAACCACGCGTAATCGTCCTCGCCGCTCTTCTCGCCCGTGCCGGACTTGCCGTAGACCGTGGGGGTCAAGGAGTTAAAGTGCGCGGCAGTCGAAGTCGACGCCGAGTAAATCACATCGTGCATGCCGTTACGGACCAGCGCCAGGTCGGCATCGCTATTGATATGGGCCTCCAGGCGCTTCTTTTTGCCCTTGCCGTTGTACTTGTAGGCATCGCCGTCGCCATCACGCGACACCGCCGACAAGAAGACGTGGGGCACGTACTGTTTGCCGCCGTTGGCGAGGCCCATGTAGGCACACGCCATCTGCAGCGGCGTCACCAAAATGTCGCCCTGGCCGATAGCGATGTTAGTCATATCGCCGGCATTCCACTTGCGGTCCTCGGCCGAGGCGTCGGTAAAGTACGACTCTTTCCACTTGGCGTCAGGAATGCGGCCCGTTCCCTCGCTTGGCAGATCGATGCCGCAGGTCTTGCCCAGGCCCCAACGGCGAAAGACCTCCTGCAGGCCCTCGGGATGCTGGTCGTTGTAGAAAAACGCCTTGCCCATATCGTAGAACACGGGGTCGCACGAGTTGGCGATACCGGACTGCAGCGTCATAGTGCCGTGACCGGAATGCAGCCAGCAGTACTTACCCCATGACTTGCCCAGGCCCGTCCAATAGCCCGTGCAGTTCGTGGTCTGGCCTGAGGTATAGGTTCCAAACTCAAGACCGGCCAGAGCCGAGAGCGGCTTGATGGTCGAAGCCGACATATACTGGCCGCTAATGGCGCGGTTGAGCAGCGGATGCGAACCCTTGTCGTCGTTGAGCTCGGTCCACACGTCGTTGGAAACGCCGCCGATGAACACCGACGGATCAAACTTGGGCTCGCTCGCCATACCCAGAATCTCACCATTGTTGGGATCGAGGCACACCACGGCGCCGTTGCCGGCATCGCTATGACCCGTGGTCTTGGCAAGCTCAATGGCATTCGCCAGAGCCGTCTCGCAGGCCTGTTGAATCTTAAGATCCAGCGTAAGCTTAATGTCAGAACCGGCCTTGGCGGGAACGGCGCCGGCTTGACCGGTCACATTACCCGAGGCGTCAACTTTCACGGTCTGCTCACCACGAATGCCCTGCAGCAGATTTTCGTAGTAAATCTCTACGCCCGCCTGGCCCACAATATCGCCCGATTGATACGAGATCTGGCCAGCCGCGCTATCGCTGCCGTCCGACGACTTCTTGTTCTGCGCCTCGAGCTGCTCGGAGGTAATGGTGCCGGTATAGCCCAAGATATGGCAGGCGGTCTCGCCATACGGGTATTGGCGCTCGGTGCGCTCGGCGATCTTCACGCCGGGAAACTCACCGGCGTGCTCCTGAATGTAGGCGACAGTGGAGCGGCGCACGTCAGTCGCGATCGTATGCAGGCTCTGCGCGCCTTCGGAATTGTCCTGGATGTTGCGCAGCACCGCGATATACGGCATGCCGAGCACGTTGGCAAGATGACGCACCAGTACCTTGTCGTCGGCAAGGTCGCGATAGGCGACGACGGCGAGCGAGGGGCGGTTTTGCACCAGCGCGACGCCGTTGCGGTCCAAGATGCGGCCACGCACGGCAGGCGTGGTAACGGTACGGGTCTGATTGCTCTTGGCCTGCTTGTCGTAGTAGTCCGACGAGACCATCTGCATGCCCCACAGCTTAACGGCAAGCGCGGCAAACATCGCACCCACGCCCGCGGTGAGGATGGAAAAGCGGCCCTTGAAGGCCGTAGCGGCCGTATTGCCCTCGCCCTCGGTGGCGCGCGGGGCCGTTCCGTGCTGCGTGTCGTAGGTAAAGCGGGAGTCGCCGCGTCGCATGATGACCAGCGCGACCACAATGGCCACGACCAGGACGATGCCAGCGACAACAACCGTCAACTGGGAAGACATCTACAGACCTCCCCTATTTGAGCTTACGGGTCTTGGGCTTAAAGCGCATACCCGTCTGACGCCCACCGCGCGCGGAGAACCCATAGCCAGACTGCGGCGCGACGCCGGACATCAAAAACGGAACGGCGACCAGACCGGTCAGAATCGAGGACGGCAGGGCGTGTCCAAAGATCGCCACGACAAAACTCGATTCCAGTCCCATAAACAGCAAGATAATGCTGTAGATCACGTTAATGGCAAGCGCAAAGGCGCCCACCGTGATGCCGCGAGCGCTCGGGGTGCCGCCCGTCTGACCGGCGGCACTGTGTGTCAGGGCAAAGCTGCCCACTGTCAGCAACAGCGACATCACGCCCACCGGCACGGCTGCCGACAGGTCGTAGAACAGGCCGCTGCAAAAACCGCAGATGACGGCCCGCGTGGGATCGCCCGAAAACACACTCAGGCACACCAGGATAATCATAAAGTTGACGCGACCGCCCGCGATGGAGATCTGCGGCGCCAAGCCCGCCTGCAGCAGGACGCAGACAATGGCGGCAATCGCAAAAGTGCGGGAGCCAGTCCCCTGTTCGTGTAGATCCATGGACATGCCCCCCTATTCGCTCGAGCCCGAGTCAGTCGTGTCGGACGCATCGGAGTTTTCATCCGAGCTTTCATCTTTGGACTTGGTGGCCGCATCGCGCGAGGTGCCCTGCGGCGTACTGTTGGCGCTGCTCACATCCTCGTCCGAAGCCGACTGCTCATCGGTCAGCGACGTAATGACCAGCACTTCCTCGTTGTTTTCGGCCGTTGTCTGAGCGCGCACGACGATGGTGTAGTACACATCGTTGGCAGACTTCTCCACCGACGAGACCGTACCGAGCGGCAGGCCCTTGGGGAATACGCCGCCGATGCCCGAGGTCACGATGATATCGCCCACCTTCACGTCGGAGTCGACACTCACGTGCTCCAGGCGCAGGGTACCGTCGGGCTGCCCCTGCAGCATGCCCTGAGCACGCGTATCCTGCACCATGGCGGACACACCCGAGTTCTCATCACTAATCAGGCGGACGGTGGAGGTCTTGGCCGAAACCTCGATAATCTGACCGATGACACCGGCAGAACTCGTCACGGGCATGTTGATGGTAAGACCGTCGGCAGAGCCTTTGTCGATGGTAACGGTCGAGGTCCAGGCATCGCCCGACGCGCCGACAATGCGAGCCGCGGTGGACTTGAGGTTGTAGGTCGACTGAAGACCGACCAGGCTCTCGAGTCGCTCGGCGGTCTTTTGAGCCTCGGAGAGCTCGGCAACCTTTGACGTCAGGACCTCGTTTTGCTTCTTAAGCTCGTCGAGGGTGTCTTGCGAAGCCGTAAGGTTTGAGAACACGTTTCCGATTGCGTTAAAGGGCGCGGCCACAGCCGAGCCCACAAAACGCACCGGCGAGGTAATCGTCGTCACGCCAGAACGCACGGCATGAATCGGTCCCGCCTCACCCTCGCGAATGTAAAACGTAAGCAGCAGCACCGAAATTACGCTGAAAACAATCAACGGGCGCATACCCGTTGATTGTCGCTTGGTATTCAGATTTGAAGAGAAACCCGAAGATCGTGCCAAATGGAATCCACCTTTTGGAAATTAAGCATTGGTCTGGACGAAGCCACCGTCAAACGCGTTGGCCTCGAGCACGCGGGCGCAGCCGTTGACGACGTTGTCGAGCGCCGTAGGGCTGACGTTGACCGAAACGCCGGTCTCGTCGCGCAGACGCACGTCGAGGCCGCGCAGCAGCGCACCGCCGCCGGTCAACAGGATGCCGTAGTACATAAGATCCGAGGCAAGATCGGGCGGCGTGGCGTCGAGGGCGTCCTTGACGGCCTTGGCCATCTCGTCGAGCGGCTTATTGAGCGCGCGACGAATCTCCTCGCTCTCGATGCGCACGGTCTTGGGCAGGCCCGTGATCACGTCGCGGCCGTTGACCTCGACGTCGAGCTCGTCCTTGAGCGGCACGGCAGAACCGACCTTGATCTTGATGTCCTCGGCCGTGCGCTCGCCGATAGCCAGGTTATAGGCATCGCGAACGTGGGTAAGGATGGCCTGATCAAACTCGTCACCGGCAATGCGGATGGACTGCGACACGACGATGCCGCCCATGGCGATAACGGCGACCTCGGTGGTACCGCCACCGATATCGATGACCATGGAGCCGGTGGGCTCCTCGACAGGCAAGTCGGCGCCGATGGCAGCGGCCATGGGCTCCTCGATCAGGTATGCCTGGCGGGCACCGGCCTGGATCGTAGCCTCAAAAACGGCGCGCTTCTCGACCGACGTGACACCGGAGGGGACGCAGACGACGACGCGCGGACGCGGGGTCCACGGATAGCGCTTCTCGGACGCCTTGTCGATAAAATAGCGAAGCATGGCCTCGGTAACGTCGAAGTCGGCGATGACGCCGTCCTTAAGGGGACGCACAGCCACAATGTTACCGGGCGTACGGCCGAGCATGCGCTTTGCCTCGATACCGACAGCCAGGATGCGCTCATCGTTCTTGTCGATGGCGACAACGGAGGGCTCGCGAATGACGATGCCCTTGCCGCGCACGGAGACAAGCGTGTTGGCGGTGCCGAGGTCGATGGCAAGATCGCCCGCATAGCTACCGAAGAACATATCCATCAAAGAAAACAACGCAACTCCTGATGTGTTGGATGATTGCTGGAAAACTACTAGCCCATCATACTAGCGCAAGCCCGGCACCTCACTTGCGGTGAAGCACCGGGCAGCGCCAAATCTCATAAGGTCACTACTGGTTGTCAGCAGCCGAGAGATCGATGTCGAGCGAGGAGACGGCCCAACCGATATGGTTGTCGGAACGCACGAACTTGACGGTGTACTCCTGCTCGCCGCCCTTGGACAGCGACGCCTTGACCTTGGCGGTGGTCTCGGTCATAGACTGATCCATGCCCTCAATGGAGACGGTGGCGCCCTGCGGAATCGAGGAAATGATCATCGACTTGGCGTCCTCGGGCAGGCTGGAGGCCAGGCAGGACTCGGCCTTGGCGGTATCGCCGTCACCGGCAGCCTGGAACAGGTCGGTGACAACAGACTCCTGCGAGGGAAAGCCCAGGCCGCGCGTGTAGGCGAAGCCAAGACCGCCTGCGGCAATGACGATCAGCAGAAGCAGCACCAAGAAGACCTTGAGGCCCGTGTGGCGATGGCGACGACGGACCTTGGCCTCCTTGCGGTCCTGCTGAACCATCTCGGACTCGGACAGGGTGAAGAAGCCGGTGTCCGAGGGGTCGGGCATAAATTGACCGGTAGCACCCGTGGGGTCGAGCGGGTCGACGGCGGGAGCATCCATCGCGGGAGCCGGCGCCGTGGCCATGGCCGTCTGGGCCGAAAGCGCGGCGAGGGAATCGTGCACGCGGGCAAGCTCGTCGGCCTGCTCGGGCGTGAGCTGGTAGATGCCATCGGCGGTGGCGGCGTTAAAGGCATCGAGCGCGTCAGAGGGGCGACCGGCGGCAGAGAGCGCCTCGCCCATACCGGCGTTAAGCGCACGCGTGTCGTCGCGCGGACCGGCAAAGTCAATGGCCGTGCGGTAGGTCTCTACGGCGTCTGCCGGACGGCCGAGCTTAATGAAGCAGCGGCCAAGATCGCCAAGGGCGGCGGCGGGAGCCGGGTTGGCGCCATCGATGGCGGCCTGGCGGAAGGCGGTGCCGGCATTGGCATAATCGCCCGACTGGAACAGGGCGTTGCCCAGACCCAGATAGGCCTTAAACGGCGTGGCATAGGATGCATCCTGCGTTGCAGCGGAGAATGCCTGGGCTGCGGTCACATAGTCACCCACGGCAGCAAGCGCCTTGCCGCGGTTGGTAAGCAGCGCGCCGCGCTTGCCATAGGTACCGTCGTTGAGGGCGGCGGCGTAGGCCTCGGCGGCCTCGGCATACATGCCCAGGTGCATCAAGGCGTTGCCGCGCAGATGATCGGCCTCGCCCATAATCTCGCTGGGGGTCTTTGCCGCACCGAGCATCTGGGCGGCAGCGGAATAATCACCCGCGCGATAAGCGGCGCGGCCCTGTTGGATCAGCTGGCTATTCAAGGAAGTCCCCTTTACTCGTGAACGATCTCGACGTGGACGATCTCGTCGCCGGCACGCAGCTGCGAAATCACATCGAGGCCCTCGACCGTGGTGCCAAAGACGGTGTAGCCGGAGTCGAGGTTATGCTGAGCGCCCAGGCAGAAGTAGAACTGCGAACCCGCGGAATCGGGATCCATCGAACGTGCCATGGCAAGCGCGCCGTCGACGTGGCTGTTACGCGGGTTGGTAGCGAACTCGCCCTTGATGCAGTAGCCGGGGCCGCCGGTACCGGGCATGCCGTCGGGGCCCTCAAGACCGGCGGCGACATCGGCGCCGGACATATCGCGGGTATTGGGGTCGCCGCCCTGGATCACAAAACCGGGCACATAGCGATGGAACTTAAGACCGTCGTAAAAACCCATCGTGGAAAGCTCGCAGAAGTTCGCCACGTGGATGGGGGCGCCCTCGCCGTCAAACTTGACCTTGATGGTGCCCTTCGACGTCTCGATCACCGCGCACTCATCGCCGGCAAGCTGATACTCGGGCGTGTAGAGCTCTTTCTTAAAACCAAACATGTGGTTCCTTCCTCGTGCGTTTAAAGCATATTTGGTCAAATTGTAGCAATAAGCACGGGCTTCCATCAATTGCGCACGCAGGTTATGCCGCCGGAGGGCAACAAATTACGAACGTTGCTGCGGTCTCCATGCGCTCACGTTGGCGTCGTACTGGTTAAGCGCGCTGTTGCCGCCTTGTGCGATGGGCGCCAGGATCTCGCTCTGACGGGCGCTCAACGACTCGCCGTCGGGAATGGACAGCGAGATATCCCAGCTCTGGCAGATCACGTCGACACGCTCGTACATCCACTGGGCAAGCTGCTTTAGATGATCGATGTCCTCCGCATAGACGGTGTCGTCCTGAACCTTGAGGTTATTGAGCTCATCCTGGGTCTTTTTAATCTGATCGCGCAGGGCATAAGCGCTCTGCGACAGCTCCTGGCGGGTGGAGAGCGGCGTACGCAGATAGCCGTTATTAAACGAATCGATGACCTCGCCGATCTGATCATCGTCGCTGTACGACACGATGGTCTGGTACAGGCCATCGAGCCTGGCGTAGAGTTGGTCGTCGGTTAAGACGGTCTCCTCCTGAACGACCTCGGACGCATCCTCTTGCTTGGACTCTTTCTCGGTGGCCTCGCCCTTTTGGCGCGACGGGAAGGTGGTCTTGGCGGCCTGGCCAAACTGGTCGTAGAAGCCGGGCATGACGCCCATAGGATCGACAGTCACAAACCAATACGCACCACCGCACACGGCGGCGAGCACCGCGATGACGATAAGCGGTTTGGGGATATGGCGCTTGTGCTTGTGATAGGCATCCTCGTCGGGATGGACCTTGCGCTTGGCCTTTTGCTTTTTGGACTGGACATCATCGCGCAGGGACACCGGTGTGGGGATATCGACCTTGGGGATGCCAAAGTCTTTATCGAAGGCAGGCAGCACGCAGGTCTCGTTGGGATCGGCGGCATCCGAGAGCACCGCGGCGGCAGAGGCCGGCGCATGGGGCACCTCGGTATCGATCTGCTCCTGCGTCAAGCGCGGAAAGCCGGCCGTGCGGCCTGCTGCCAGATCGGATGCAGCCGCGTCTTTGGAAAGGATGCCCGGGGCGGGGCGCCCGCACTTGGGACAGGTGCGATCATGCGGGGACAGGCGTGCGCCACAACCATCGCAGAATACGAACTCGGTATGCTCGGGACCGTCGCCCGGACCAACGTATGCGTTGCAATAGGGGCAGAACGAGGCGCCGTCCTCTATGGTCTTAAGGCAATGCGGGCAGATCACGGCTTCCTCTTTTCGGAGCAATTCATACAGTCGAGGTTAGAGCATAACATCGCCACGCCCCCACAGGAGCAAGGCACCAATTCAACATCCCCGCTCACCCCTAAGTTGCGGTGAAATAGGGACTAAATAGGAGGTTAAAACGCTTAAACAGTCCCTATTTCACCGCAACTTAGGGAGGCGTTGGGGCTAGGCGTTCTTTGCGGGCTTTTTCTTCTTGCTCGGCATCGAGACCTTAATGCCCTGGGCGGACTTGGTCACACGCGAGCGAGTGACGCCCGTGCCCTTCTTTTTCTTGGGCTGGGCCTTTTCCACACCCTCGAGCGCGCGAACCTCGGCCTCGCGAGCGGTGCGCTCCTTACGGCGCTGCGCCATATCGGCGGCGACGCGCTTGGCAAAACGCTGGGCAGTTGAGCCCGTCGAGCTCACCTTGCCGCCGCCACGACCCAGACGGACGCGAACGCCGCGGCCAAAGCCGGTGGCAGCATGGCGACGACGCGGCTTAAGCGAATCCATCATCGTGGCGAGCTTAAAGAACACCGTGCAGGTAAAGACGATGATCGCCAGTAAGATAACCGCCTCACCCGTCGACAGGTTGGCGATGGACAGCAGCTGCGGAAATCCGATAACACCCGCCAGGATGCCGACGACGACAAACACAAAAAGCACCACACGCAAGGGCGTAAGCGGCTGCGAGATACGCCAGATCAGACTCACGCTCGCCGCACACGACGTAAGCAGGCACATGGTCGAAAGCGTGAGCTGGTTAAAGCCAAACACGCGCGCTACAAAGATATCGAGCGCCGCAGCCATAATAACCGCCAGCGACGCCGGCAACGCACGCTTGAGCACGTTGGTCAAGAATGACCCCTTCACGCGGGCGTTGTTGGGCTCCAAACCCAGCACAAAGCCCGGCGCGCCGATGCAGAAGAAGTTGATGAGTGTCATCTGAATCGGCTCGAAGGGATACGGCGGAAACGCGATGCACAGCGCCGCCAGGCCCATCGAGAACAGCGTCTTATTCAAGAACAGCGCCGCAGAGCGCTGCAGGTTGTTGATGGAGCGACGGCCCTCAGCCACCACGGCGGGCATCGAGGCAAAATCATTGTCGACCAGCACGATCTCGGCCACGTTGCGCGCAGCATCGGAACCGGCGGCCATGGCCACGGAGCAGTCGGCCTCCTTGAGCGCCAGCACGTCGTTGACGCCGTCGCCCGTCATGGCAACGGTATGGTCGCGACGCTTGAGCGCCTGCACGAGTTCGCGCTTTTGCTGCGGCGTCACGCGACCAAAGACGTGATAGCGGTCCACCGCCGCATCAATCTTGGACGGCGTATCGAGCGTCGTGGCGTCGACGTAGGCATCGGCCCCCGGAACGCCCACCACGCGCGCGATCGACGACACCGTGCGCGGATCGTCGCCGCTGATCACGTTGAGGGTCACGCCCTGCTCGTTAAAGTAGCCGATGGTCTCGGCGGCCGAGGTGCGAATCTCATCGCGAATGGTCACAAAGCCCACGGGCTCGGCCTCGCCCACCATATCGCCGTCGGGCGTAAAGCCGTCCACACGGGCCACCACAAGCACGCGGCAGGTGTCGGCAAGCTCGGCCACACGGTTCTCGACCTGCGCAAAGGCGCGCGCCGAAAGCACAAATTGCGCTGCGCCCATCACATAGGAGCCCTGCGCAAACGAGGCGCCGCTCCACTTTTTAGACGACGAGAACGGAATGACCGCCAGCGGCTCGGACACCTCGACC
>CABUZK010000041.1 GCA_902496115.1 uncultured Collinsella sp.
GCCGTTTGATGGGTCGAGCCAGAAGGCGTTGTCGCCCAGCCTGAGCATGCCAGTGGCCATTACACGGGTCTCCGGGTCGAGCCAGAACCAGTTCGAGCCGAGGTGGAGCCAGCCCGACGCGAGCGCGCCGCCCTCCCCGGCGTAGTACCAGCTGCCGCCGTCGCGGACCCAGCCGAGCGCCATGGCGCCGGACGAACGGAAATAGTATACAGAGCCGTTGCACTTGTGCAGTCCGGTCACCATGGCGCCGTCCGCATCGGGATCGAGCCAGTACCAGGTGCCACCCTGGCACAACCATCCGGTATACGCCGCCCCGTCAGAAGTTGCGTAATACCAGGCACCCTCTTTTAACTGCCAATAATAGAGAGAAACATCGACATACGCATAGTTCATATCGACGTCGCCGTTGATACCAGAGACCTTTCCATTGCTCTTGTACTGCCAAAAACTGTAATTACCAGTATAGTCACATTGCGAGTTATATTGAGCAATCCAATGATCCCAAGAGCTGCTCTTAAATACAGAGTCAGTCAAAATGTTGTTAAACCAATTTAAATTTGCATAAATTCCAGGCTCATATCCTGCGGCAGAAATCCTATTACAAAAAACCTGCGCCCTCGATGCAATTCCGGTTTGACGTCCATTTGCAATTATCGAGTTATCCTCAAGATCGTAATACACCGGCAATCTTGGATTATGCCCAGAAAGGCAATTGATCACCATTGACGCCTCATCAGCTGCCTGCTGATTATCAAAAGCATAAGAATAGATATAGACGCCGTAGGGAATTCCGAGTCGCTCGCACTCAGAAATATTTCGATTAAATTGATAGTCAACTCGACCGCCCCAAGATGGAGCGCCAAATCCAACACGCAGAATAGCGAAATCGATACCAGAAGCCTTAACAGCATTCCAGTCAATACGTCCTTGATGCTCACTGACATCGATGCCCTGCGCCGTAGCCCCATCGGGAAGAATGTCCATGGACAATAAGGCTATTCCATCTTCTTCGGAAGAAGCATCCTCTGCGACCAATTGTCCATCCTCATAACGCCAGGAATTCTCAACTAGGGACCGCGCAGCTTCCGCGTTCGAGGGAAAAACAAACACAGAAATGGGCGCAAGGACCATCAGCACCAACAATGCCGAAAATAACTTAAGATGTTTGCTCATGTAAACCTCGTCATTCGTTCTTGTTTGCGTCTAGCTTACAGCATGGCTGTGAAAGATTCCCGAACATCCAACTGGACAAGACGCCATCTAGAACAATAAATAGTTGGGCGTAACGCTGCAAAGAAAATAAGAACTTGCCGCAGGGTTGAACCCGAAGGCTCATTGCCCCCTCTCTTACCCCCAAGAATACCGACTTCAAATAAACTTTCAAACCAGATGTCAAAAAGGTAGGGGACCCAGAGAGTCCCCTACAAATCGGAATTCTAACGGATCAGTATTACTTTCGATGGGCCCAAAGCAGTCAAACCGGAGATGCGATTTCCATAACCATCACTATGCCAGAACAAATTTTCGCTCGGCGAATTGCCCCAGAAAAAGCCAATGTGGCTATCGTCCGCATATGGGTTGTAAGGATTGAAGAACACAATGTCCCCCTTACGAGCCAAACCGCTACGTAACAACTCATCAATAGAGTTGAAATAAGTCACGTTTGCGCACGTATCGATAGCGTAGCCGTACCAACGATAAGCGTTAACGCAGCCGCCCCTTCCGGGACCACCACTCCAAGGGGAATGGCTCTGCTCGGCGGCAATTGGAGCTAAATTCCCGCCCGCTTTCATATATGCATGCGATACAAATCCGCCGCAGTTCATACCGGTATACCCGTCCCAACGAGGATCACCCTTTGGATACATGCATGTTTCTTGGCTAAGATGCGTATCATAGCGTGTTCCACGGTAATAGCCATCGTTCTCGTGGCTCATAAGCCAATTGACCAGGCTGGACCTATTAACCCCTAAAACAGAACCAGACGTATTCAACCATGCACCACTTGCATTGAAGTAATAGTCAACGCCATCGATTTTCAGCCACCCGTTAGCAAACATGGCACCCGAAGGCTGGAGCCAGTACCACGTACCGCCGTCATTAAGCCATCCAGTTTTCATCTTGAATGTGGAAGGGTCCATCCAATACCACGCACCGTTGACATATTGCCAACCAGACTTAAGGACACCATTGGAAGATGCGTAGTACCAAGTATTGCCACTTTCGCCAGAAGCGTCTTTCGACAAAATCCAACCAGACGCCACGTTAATGGCACCATTCGCATCCGCATAGAAAACCGAGTCTCCAATATGAATGATACCCGGCAACGAAGACGAGTCGACGCAGCCCGATGCTACAGGGGACCCGTCGGGTGCAATAGGCAATGGATCATTCAACGCACCAGAAGAATCCGCCCATGACATCCCGTCGCTCAAGTTGATCCAACACGAAGAAGCCATCGCACCGGAGTCAAAAGAATAATAGCGCGTGTCGCCTACCGTATATTCACCAGTGCGCATTGCGCCGGATACGTCATCAAGGTAATACCAGGCGCTTCCGGACTTTATCCATCGTCCTCGTTGAATAGCTCCGCTTGATGCGGCGTAATACCAAGTACCATCAGCAAGTGCCCAGCCTGTTGCCATGGCACCTGAGCTCGTAAGGAAATAGGTGGACGAGCCCACTTGCACAAAGCCCGTGAGCATAATATGGCTTCCTGGATCCAGGTAATACCAAGAATTCCCTAGAAGTAACCAACCTCCATGCAGTAAGCCGTTGGAGTCAGCGTAATACCAGTTGTTGTCAATAAGTGCCCACTGGGAGGATAGCATGGCCCCTGAACTGTTAAAGATATAAGAGGTGCCATTGCATTCATTCAGCCCGGTGGCCATAGAACCATCTGCAGGATCAAGCCAGTACCAACGACCCCCATCCGAGAGCCAACCCTTCACCAGGGCGCCAGAGCCGGAGAAATAGTGCCAAACGGAAGCATCAAGATGCCATCCGATAAGCATCGCGCCAGAAGAAGAGAATCCATACGTGGCTCCCCCGATCTGTAGCATCGAGTCGTGGACCATCTTGCCTTCATCATCCAGCCAATACCAGTTGCTGCCATCTGAAAGCCAGCCTTTTACCATGGCGCCAGAACCGGAGAAATAACGCCAAGCAGAAGTGGAGCCCGTAGAATCTAGGTACCAGCCGACACGCATTGCGCCCGAAGAGGAGAAGGCATACGTCGCACCCCCAACTTGAACCAACCCATCCTGAGCCATTCGACCTTCGTCGTCGAACCAGTACCAGCTACCGTTTATATGTCTCCAAGAAGAAACAGCGATCGTTCCGTCGGACAAGCCCCAACGCCAAAAACCAGCCCCTTCTTCGGGTGATATCCACCCCTGATGCCAAACAATTTGATTCGAAACCTCAGAAGGGGTCTCATTATCCACCTGAGAGCTCTGCTCGACAGCGAAGGTCGAATCGCGCTGAGCATCAATGGCCGACTCAACAGAAGCAATAGCAACGTTAGATGCGGAACCTTCGTCAGTGTTATTCGAATCAAGGGCGTATAACATCGAGGGCGAACTCAAAAGGAGCCCCAAAGAAACAAGGCCGGAAAAGACCAGCGCCCCGAATGAGCATTTCTTCATAGCAGCACGGTATCCAATCACGCAGCGACCCCGTCACCTCAGGGCAACGGGGTCTCAATCAAAACTAACTCAGTAATGTGCTAGCCAATTTGCTGGCAGTTTTTTCTCGAAGGTTTTCCATACGGTATCCTCTTCCGATTTGAGGCTCTCTTAAGTTATTCTCAGACTAACAATTCAGTTTTTCAACCGAAAATCTATAAAAGGTGTCTTTGCAGCTGCAATTTAAATATGAGCCACCACACCTCAACCGTTAGGCAAAATAGCTTCTGAGCCAAACTGGGCACATAAGCGAACCAATTTAATACGGCCACCTGTAAAAAACCTGACACACGTTTTCGATATGACAAGAGCCGCTTGAACGAGGAGTACTTGAACCCCTCCGCTCTTGCAGCTCTTGAGGATACTTTGCCGGATCTTGGAATTACTTCGCTCTAAAGCAAGAAGTACTCACTGTCGGAGGATAGGTTCGGCCCGAGCCACGGATCGCCCGTCAAGAAGAACTCAGGCCAGCGCTGCATGAACAGTGCTTGCTCGCGCTTCCAGCGACACATCTTTTCCTCGTTGGCCTCTTCTCTGCCGCGCGAGGTGAACTCGTAGTGGTACAGCTCGGCATAAGGCGTAAAGATGGTGCGGTAGCCGGCCTCCCACACGCGAAGGCAAAAGTCAGCGTCGTTAAAACCGACGGCGAATTCCTCGTTATAGCCTCCGACCTGCTCAAATACGTCGCGGCGGACCATCTGACAGGCGCCCGTTACGGCGCTAAAGTTGCCCGGACGCACGGCACGGGCAAGATAGCCCTCGCGCTTAGCCGAGAAGTCCTGGTTGGCATGGGCAAGTGCGCCACGCACGCCAGCCACAATGCCAGCGTGCTGCACCAGATGATCGGCAAAGTAGAGCTTGGCGCCCACCACGCCCGCATCGGGACGCTGCAGATAGCCCATCATCTCTTCGATAAAGTCGGGGCTTATGACCTCGGTATCGTTGTTGAGCAGCAGCAGATAGTCGCCCTTGGCGTGCTCCACACCAAAGTTAATGATTTTGGAGTAATTGAACTCGCCCGGCCAGTACACAACGCGCGCGATGCCCTTGCCTTCGGATGCTGCAGCCACGCGCTCTGGCAGGGTTTCGTAATACGCAAACGTCTCCGGGGCTTCGCTGTTGTTCTCCACCAAGACGATCTCGTAATTGGTATACGTGGCCTTCTGGGCGATCGACATCACACAGGCATCGAGCGTCTCAACGTGGTCCTTGGTGGGAATCACAATGCTCACCAGCGGCGCAGACTCCGGCAGCGCATAGCGCATGCGATAGACAAACGGCGTCTCGGTCTCCTCGACTGTTCCGCAAATGCCCAGCGCGTTAAAGTGGCACTGCAGCGCAAGGCGCCCAGCTTCAATAGCATACGGCTTGCTATCGGCAGAACCGTCGGCGGTGGAACCGGGGTGCACGCGCCAGTGATACAACACGTGAGCAACATGCTCAAACCGTGCGCCCGCCGCAAGGCAGCGGAGCGTCAGGTCGTAGTCCTGTGCGCCCGCAACATCTTCCGGAGACATGCCAATACGATCGATAAGCGCCTTCTCTACCATCAGAAAATGCGTCACGCAGTTATGGCTATAGAGCAGATCGACGTTGAGCCGCGTCTTAAAGACCGGCTGGCCCCACTCCCCCGTTTTCTGGAACATGTCCTCGTCGCAGAATAGGACCTGGGGGCGCTCGTCCTTAGCGCTCTTGTTCAGAGCGGCAACATAGTGGAACAACGCATCCGGTTCCAGGATGTCGTCGTGGTCCAAGAACGCGATGTAGTCGCCCGTCGCCTGCTGAATACCGGCGTTGGTGTTGACTACTATGCCGCCGTTACCGGGCAGCTCGATGCGACGGACGCGCTCGTCGTGAGCGGCTGCCGCAAGATTGGCCACAGCATCCCATTCGGGCGAGGCGTCCATCAGAAGCAATTCCCAGTTGTCATAGCTCTGGGCCAGCACCGAGTCCAGCAGCTCGCGCAGGTAGACCCGATCGGTCTTATAGCACGGCACCACAATGCTCACGAGCGGCCTATAGGCAAAGGCCTCCGAAGCGACACGCTGGCACGCCAAATCGCCCGGCTTTGCGCGATGCTGCTCAAACCAACGTCGATAAGCTGCGTCGTCCGCACGCGCGTCTTTCATGCGGTTCCAGCTGTCGTCGACCATGCCGTTGTATAGGCGCCCATCCATGGCGCAAAAACCGCTCTGAATTTGCCCTGTGGGATCGGTCGCAATCACGACAAAATCGCGTATATCCTGGGGGATTTCAACGCTCAGATACGTTTTATTGACGCGGCATCCGTTCTGCTGCGGCACATCGATCTGCGATTCAAACACATGCACGGTGACATCGATGGCATTCATATGCGCATCGAAAAACTGGAGCTCAGGGGTGCACCTGGTGTCACCCACCCACGTAACCTCATAGCGCCACACCGCGCCGGCGTCTGCCGGCAAATAGCGAATGGCATCGATCTCGTAGCAGCCGCAGCGCTCGCCGCGCTGCGCATCGCGGATAAGCGCACACAACGCAGGCTTTGCCTTGTAGTTGATCTTGGATTCCAGCTTGGCCACGCGGCTATCGAGGCGAATGGAGCCCAACCTTTGACCACCGGATGCAAAAACGACATCCATCGACGAGCCATCCAAAAACGGAAGCACCAAGACGGCGAGCTCGCGTTCGTAATCGGAAACGGAGGGGCAAAGCGCCAGCACACGGCCATGATCGACCGGGAGTACCAGCGACGGCACACAAGAGCCGCTCGTCGTCGCATGGGCAAACGCTTGAGAACCCTCCCGCTCAATAAGCGCGGCGACATCCTGACCGGCAAAACGAAGCAGCACAAACAGACGGCCCTGGCTGCGGCAAAGCGCCAAACGCTTGATACTCATCTACACTTCTCGCTTTCCTAGGGCATTCGCGGCCATACGTTTGCACGCGCCCAGGCGCCCAAACCTCAAGACGTCGTAATCGAACATGAGCTTTTTGCACTCACGGGCATTGGGGGCCTTGCTGGTAAGCGCCGCACGCACCATAGCAGCAACAGAAGGAGCGCATTGTGCGAGCGCAGCATCGCTGCCCACGGCAGAACCGGCAAGCGCCGTGGCAACGGCAGCAAACACCTTGCCGCAGTCCGAACCCAGCAACCTCAGCGCATCGTACAGCACCAGATCACACAGGAAGTACGCCAGGTCATCAGCATGCTGTGCGTCAAGACCGTCGCGCTGCCAGTCAGCCAGCACAGCGGAGTAAATCTTCACATGCTCCAGCAGACGCGTCTCGTCGTCATAGCGCATGGTATCCATGAGCGAACCCTTGCGCGCCACGCGGTAGTCATACAGCTTGCTCGAGATAAGCGCGGTCTTGTGCGAACGACCGTACACGGCAAAATCGAAGACCTGGTCCTCGCCATACTTGACGGTTTCGTCGAACACGATCCCGTTGCCCAGCAAGAAGTCGCGCTTGCAGGCGGTGCGCCATGCAAAGGGACGAGACGCTTCCTTAAACAGCAGGTCGGAGCTATAGCCCTCAAACGACACATCGCGCGGGCTCAGCACATAGTTAAGCCACGGATACCCCGCCTCCAGCGGATACGGATTCGCGCCAAAGGTCAAAACGTCGCAGTCCTCGCGCTCAAAGGTATCGACGATCACGCGGCATGCATCGGGCGTAAAGCGGTCGTCGGAATCCAAAAACGCGACGATAGACGCCGTGGACGCAGCGATGCCTGCATTACGTGCACTCGACAGGCCGCCGTTCTCCTTATCGACCAGCCTAAAGCGCGCGTCCTTTTCGCAATAGGCAGCCGCAATATCGCGCGAACCGTCCGGCGAGCCATCGTTGACTAACACGCCTTCCCAATCGGGCATGTCCTGCGCAAGCAGGGAGTCCAGGCACCAGGCCAGGCACTCCTCCACTTTGTAGATGGGAACGACAACGGAAATCTTGGGGGTAACCATAATCACGCGCTCCTACTATGCCGCCGGCACGTCATCGGGATGCGGGTTATCGCCATAGGCGCGCTGATACGTCAGCACGCGCCAGACCAGCGGCAGGCCGCCGATCTTAAAGTAGTGCTTAAACGTATTGAGCTTGCCCGGCTTCTTAAAATCAAAGCGCGAATCGATATAGGCACGGGGCGATTTGACCATCAGACGCAGGTCGGTCTCGCCACGTGGGTCGAAGAGCGACAGGTCAAAGCGATCGGCATCCCAATCAGCCTTAAGCTCGGGAGACGCCTTCTCCCAAAACCGCTCACGCAACTCATCGACCAGACGCTCGTCATTCCAGCGGTACGTATCGACCTTCATGCGCATTAAAATGCCCTGGAGCCGAGCCTTGAGCTCGGGGCGTTCATCCAAAAAGCGCTGCATCTCGGCATATTCGTCGCACACGCAAAACACCTTGTTGGGCGAATTAACGGAGCTCTTCTCGTTATCCTGGCGATAGCACAAAATGGGATCCGCAATAAACGCAGCACGCTCGGCGCTTGCCCAGACCTTAAAGTTAAAACCCGCATCCTGATACGAGGCACCCGGCGTGGGAAGGAACCGAATCTGATTGTCGTTGAGAAACTCGCGACGATAGATGGCCGACCAAATGGACGGCTTGCGGTAGAAAATGCCCGGGCGATCGACGGGACGATACGCCGCACCCGTCATATACTCGTCGATAATCCCAAACAACTCGCGGCGCTCGCTGGGCGTGGACCAGTACAGGTAGAAGTCGCCCTTAACAACATCGGCGTGCTCGGCGTCAGCCTTGGCAACCAGCTTTTGGAGCGAATCCTCGAACATAAAGTCATCGGACTCCAAAATGCCCACGTACTCGCCACACGCCATCTCCAGGCCGCGATTCATCGAGTCGCCGTAGCCGCTGTTGGCCTTATCAATCATCTTGACGCGCGCATCGCGTGCCATGTACTCGCGAATGATATCCGGCGAGCTATCGGTGGAGCCATCGTTGATGCAGATGATTTCGATGTCCTTGAGCGACTGTGTCACAGCGGAATCGAGGCACTCGCGCAGGTAGCGCTCAACATTGCAAATGGGAATAAGCAACGAAACTTTAGGGGTATCAGAGTTCTGCAAGAGAACCTCCTGTTGAATAGCGTGTAACAGGGTTATTTTAGCAGCCGAGTTGCGGCGGGCGGCACCGCTTGGAATTAGATAAAGCGTTCCAGGCAGGCCTTGAGACCGCGGGTCGAAAGATAGAACAGCGTGGCGTCTGCCATCGAAACGCCCGAGGTCGCCGCAACGAGCTTATGGGCAACACGGCAAACGGCGCCCTTAGCAGGCATATCTGCCCACTCCGTTCCCAAAAACGTCGTGAAATCCATATTGACGCGACCGGCCACGCGACGGAAACCATCGGCATCCAAGCGCGCCAAATCAAACACGATAAGGTCCAAGAAC
The DNA here is from genome assembly GCA_902496115.1 of uncultured Collinsella sp. Lineage (GTDB taxonomy): Bacteria > Actinomycetota > Coriobacteriia > Coriobacteriales > Coriobacteriaceae > Collinsella. The sequence goes on from CABUZK010000041.1 coordinate 9,089, forward strand.
CAGGTAATCAGCTCTCCGGGGCACAGGTCCAAAAGGCCGTAGGCCGCCCAGTCTTCCATAACTTCCTCGAGCATCCTCATGTGTGCGTCGAGCTTTTTGGCGCGTGCCTCGGCACTGTTGAACTCGTGCGTCGCCGATTCGCTCTCCATCACGTAGTGGTAGAACCTGACCGGCATGACGACGGTCTTTGAGGCCAGCGCGTAAGCTGCAAACTGGAACACAACGTCCTCGCCCAAGGCCAAGCCGGGGGCAAAACGTATGCCCTCGCGATTGAGCAGCTCGCGCGAAAAAGCCGCGCGGCACGCATAGGGCTGTGCGTTTGCGTGGAACAGCAACTGGGGATCACGGGCGCCAAAAGTGCCCGCCTTGGGGCTCATGAGTTGCTGGACCCGCTTGGGCGCGGCGTCGGACGGCTCGCAAACGCCGCCAAAAACGGCGACCTCGGCATCTGCAGACTCCATGGCATGCAGCACGCACTCGACCGTCTGGGCGTCGATGTAATCGTCGGCGTCCACAAAAAAGACGGTCTCGCCCTCGGCGGCATCGATACCGGCATTTCGAGCGCACGAGACACCAGCATTTTCCTGGTCAATCACCAGCACACGGTCGTCGGCCTGCGCAATTTGACGCAAGACGCCCAGCGAATCGTCAACCGAACCGTCGTTGACACAGACAACCTGAATCGAGCGCTCAGACTGTGCCAGCAGCGAGTCGAGGCATCTCTGAATGGAGCGCGCAGAGTTGTACACGGGAACGACAATAGTCGCTTTGGGAATCGAGGCCTCTCCCATACCGACCTACCCCCTCAGCGATTCGATGAGGAAGGCGGCGACCACACCAGGGCCTCCAACCGAGGCATAATACTTAGCGCGCCCCAAGGCACCATCCGTTGCAAAGTGCGGATGCTCGTCAACCCAGCCCTCTGGATCTTTGAGGATGGCAGCGAGATTCGCGCGCTTCCACGGCTTAAGATCGTCCAGCGAAAACTCCCCGGCGTCCAAGGCCGCTTGGAATTCCTTGGCCATCTGCACCAGGAACTCCTTATAGAACTTGGGTGCCAAGCGCACATAGTTCCACATATACGAATCGTATTTAATGAGCTGATTGAACTTGAGCATGCGGGCGACGTCATCGCTTGCGTGATCGCGAGCATAATCTTCTCGGATCCAGCGCTCGATTTCGGCATACTCGGTATTGACGCAAAAGACCTTAGCCGAAGAATTGACCGAGGAGTTCTCGTTGTCCTGACGATACGAAAGCACGGCATCGTGCAGGTAAACGGCCTTGTCGGCGCATGCGATCGCCTTAAAGGCAAACGACGTGTCCTGAAAGGATGCTCCCGGAGTCGGCAGGAACTTGATGCCGTTGCGCTCAAGAAAATCACGGCGGTACACGGCCGACCAAATCGACGGCTTTTGCTTAAAGAACTGCGTCGTGTCGCTCGGATGCACCGGCTTGTCACAGTCCCTTGCCTTAAACATCTCGTGCAGCGAGCGGCGCTCCTCGGGCTTAGACCAGTAGAAGTCAAAATTTGCCTTCGCAAAGTCGATATTGAAGCGCTCGGCAGCTGCCACGAGCTTCTCCAGCGCATCGGGCGCCATAAAGTCATCGGACTCCAGAATGCCCACGTACTTGCCGCGCGCCATCTCAAGCCCGCGGTTCATGGAGTCGCCGTAACCGCTATTGGCCTTGTCGATCATCTTCACACGCGCGTCACGCTCCATGTACTCGCGGATAATCGCCGGCGAGTTGTCGGTAGAGCCGTCGTTGATGCAGATGATTTCGATGTCCTCGAGCGTCTGCGCCACGGCGGAATCGAGGCACTCGCGCAGATAGCGCTCAACGTTGTAGATGGGAACAAGCAGCGACAGGACAGGGCCGCCAGGGGAATTAGTAGACAAATGTGCTCCTTAGGAAATACCTGCCATTAATGGTATCAAAGGGTCGTCCCGCCCGCGGGCGTTTATATAATCTATGGAGCCCGCAGAGGCAAACCGATACGAAAGGACGTCATGCAGCACAAAGCCGCACGCAACATAGTCATCGAAGCGCTGCGCTTAATCGCGGTCGCCACGCCCATGGCAGGTTCCTGCGTTTTATTCAAACCTTGCCAACATGGCGCAGCGACCCTTTACAATAGGTGCCGTCCAAACGACGCATTCGATAGCTTCCGTGCGGCGCTCGCCCGCCACGCGTGAAAGGATATATTCCCCATGACTTCCACCCTTCCCGCTCCCATCGACGAGCTTGCCATCGTCGTCGTCACCTATAAGCGCCAGGAGCTTCTGGCCAACCTGTTCGACTCCATGACCGAGCTCACGGCAACGCCTTGGCGTATCGTGATCGTCGACAACGAGAATTCACGCGAGACCGAGGCCATGTGCGCCGCATTCAACGAGCGCCTCGCCAACCTGTGGGGCATCGACACTGACCAGCCAGATGCACAAGGCGGCACCGACCGTGTCATCTACGACCCGCAGCTTGAAAACGGTGGCGGCGCAGGTGGCTTCTCCGCTGGCACCAAGCGCGCCTACGACCTGGGCGCGCAGTGGTTTTGGGTCATGGACGACGACGTACTCGTCATCCCCGAGGGCATTGAGCGCCTGGCAAAGTGGACCGACCGCTACGACGTCATCCAGGGTTCGCGCCTGGACTTCGACGGTGGCGCCTTCTTTTGGCAGTACCAGCTCATCCTTTCGCTTGGTATCCCCAACCCCATCGCTAAGTGGGACCTGGGCCCCGAGGGCTACCGCACCATGAACCAGCTGTGCTTTGAAGGCGGCCTGTTCTCGCGCCGCGTAGTCGACAAAATCGGCCTGCCCGATGCGCGCTTTTTCATCTACGGCGACGATGCCTGCTACGGCTATGTTGCCAGCCAGCATTTCCCCGCCGCCGTGGTTGCCGACGTGGTGCTCAAGCGCGCCCGCGCCGTCTCTAACTGGGACATCGCCGGCAAACGCCAGCTCAACTCCACGAGCGACACCAACCGCTACTACATCATGCGCAACCGAGGCTTTTTGGCGCGCTACATGCAGATTTACGGCGACTACCACCCCATCTTGTTCCGCTTGGGCAACGCCGCGACCTTCTGCAAGGAGTTCATTCGTCTGGCAGCCGTCGACAAGTGCTTTAAGACCGGCATTCCGGCGCTGCGCCGCGGCATGAAAGACGCCCGCAAGATCATCAAGGATCCCAACTGGAAGCCCATGCCGCCCATGAAGGACGCGGAGTAACAGAAACCGAAAACACCCCACTGCTTAAAGCCGCTGGCACACTACGGACACGCGCTGCCCGTCAAAGCCGAAGCCCCAGCGCATGCGACCAACGCCGGGTCGCGGCACACGAATTTCGTCGATACCGTCACGTTCGATGTCGAGCAGCGCCTGAACCGCCAGCAGCTCCAGGCCCAGGGCATCCACGTCGGGGTCATGCATCATGTTCATAGTGACAAGCGGACGTTCGTCGAGCATGCCGAGGGTATCGGCCACATCGAGCATCCTTCCCGTAGGGAACACCTGGATATCCAAGCGATCCGCCCCGCGCTTTCGATTGGATGACGGATTGGCATAACCCGGCATACCAAAGCAGAGCCCTTGCAGCAGCAGGTGATATGGCAGCGGCGAATCCATCCCGACCGCGCCGACTCCCGCGTCACGTAGAATTCGACGCAGCGCCTGCCTCACCGTGTCTTCGTCACCGCGACATAACCCGTCACGAAACGCATCGACGTCCCGCACATCCTCGGCGGCGCACTCAAACCATTCAATAATCACGAGACGCAACACCTGGCGAAGCTCGCCATTGGGCAGACGCAGAGCACGGGAGCGAGCGCAGTTTCCCGGCTCCTCAACCATATCCGTCGTTAGGAAGCCGGAAAGGTATAACGCGGTCCAAACATCATCGACGCAAGCGTCATTCGACACGACGGCGCCCAGACAAAGCGGGGCTTCAACGCATCCATGCGGTTCAAGTAAATCGAACAGAGTCGAAAGCCTCTCGAGATTCCAATCACCAACCGCCCTGCTCAGGCTATCAGCGTATCCATACAAATCGGCCCGCACCGGCGGCGTGCAACCGCGGTTCAAGAAATCGATCACGCGCGCCGGACTCGAGCAATAAAACCCGCCAAATCGGTATCCCTCGAACCATTCACGCGCGTCATCCAGGTATTCCCCGCGTCCAGCATGGCCTAGCAGAGCCTGAACCTCGTCATCCGAAAAGCCAAACCACCGGTCGCACCACCCCGAAAGCGGAGTCGACATGCAGTACGAACACCCGCGCAAAGAAAGCGCCGTCTCGGCAGGACCGGGACGCTCCCCCATCAGGCACGCCAGCCGCAACGAATCCCCCGCAGCGGCAATGACATCAAACAGTACGCTATCGAGCAATTCCGCCGAATCGGCGACGGAAGCGTCCCTCGCGTTCGAACGGTCCAACCACGCCGCGTCGTATCCATCAACGAGCAGCACAACCTGCTCATCGCAGGCCATCTCCAATAGCCCTATGAGCACGCCAAGCACCGAGTTGACCTCATCTGCACTTGCCACGCCACGCGCAACGCGCTCGATGTGGCGCACCTTGTCTCGGGGCAAATCTGGAGCCTCCAAAAGCGCCAACAGGCGAGCGCACTCACCAGAAAGAGCGTCACGCACGACGCCGACGACGTTAGCCTCGCACCTCGCAGCGCCAGAAAAGTCCAGCGATATCACAGGGTAGCAGGCAAACTCATCCCGATAGCGCCCGCCACCCGCATCCCAAATCTGGGAACCAGCAAACAGACCCCAATCGACCTGCCCGACCGTGGGTCGCTCCAGAAAAGCCTTGAGCATCGACAAGTTCATGCTCTTGCCAAAACCCTCGGGTCGACAGCACACTATAACGGTTGCTTCACAATCAAGTGCATCGGCAATAAACATGGTCTTGTCGACCAGCATGCAACGACCAATGGCATCGGCAAAATCATGCACACCGACAGGCAAAACCGCATCGTCAACATGGTTGACAAGCCGTACGCCAAAAGTATCGGAACTGTTGCAATACTCCTGTTCAGACACTGTAACTTCTCCCTAAAACGTAGCACGAGGCCCATTGTAGCGAGCAGTTCAAGCGCAACGCTGGATCAGCGCAAAGGCATCGGGCAACGGTAGGAACAAAGCCCTTGAGGGGGGATAACAAATCGTTGCGCAACAAAATGGGGCCCGATGCATTCGCACCGGACCCCGTCCTAGTTCTTAGATTATCAGGCGACCAGGAACTTACTCCTCGGATCCGTCCTCGCCAGCGAACTTCTTCTGCTGATCGAGTTTATGCTTACCACTCACAATAGACGTGGCACCAAGCGTGGCCAAACTTGCACTGGCAAGGCTTGCCATCACGATGAGGTCGCCCGTCTTGGGCATATTGCCACCCGAGGCCTTGGTCGTCGTGGTCGTGGTAGTCATCGTGGTGGTCGAGGTGACGTTCTTGTCGTCAACCTTCTGAGCATCGGCGTCGGACTGTCTCGCGCCCGCATCGATCGTAGCGTCGGCATCGCCGTCGGTCCTGGACTCGAGAGCCTCACCAGAAGACGAGCCGATGTTGTTGCCAGCCGTCATCGAAGACCCGATCATGGCGCCAAGCTGCTCGACAAAGGAGGACTTGTTCTCGGTCGACGAATTACTGACATCGGAGTCCTCGGTAGAGTCGGAATCAGTGCCAGAGCTCTCGCCAACATCGGTGGAGCCATTGGAGGGGCCGCCAGTCGATCCAGAGACAGAACCACCGGTTGAACCAGAGCCCGAATCACCAGCACCGCCAGCAGACTCCGTTCCACCCGAAGCAGTCCCGCCATTACCGGCACCATTGTTACCAACACCAGTCGAAGGCGCACCCGTCTCGCCGCCATTGTCCGCATCACTATCGGTTTCCACCGTTGGCCCAGCAGGCGCAGCAGGGGCCTTGTTCGGGTGAGGTGCCGGCGCGGGCGCAGGCTTAGGCTCAGGATCGGGCTCCGAAGGCGTCTCCTCAGCGGCAGCCTCGTCCTCGGCAATATAGACCAAGCAGTCCTTGAGCTCGTTTTTATAGCGATTCTTCCAGCCCTCGTGGTACTGGGGCTGGCTTGCATACTTGGTCGCCACGTTATTGACCACGCTGTTGGAAAGTGCCGTCACAAACTCGCGGTCGGTCATGCTGTTGGAAAGGTTTGCCCAACGGAAAAAGTCCTGGCAGCCACCGGTGCCGCACATATTGGTGATACTCCACACCATGCCCTTGACGCAGTCGGCGCGACCGGCAATGTCAATGCCGAGCGCACTCTTGAGCCACGACTCGGTCACGGCATAGTAGGAGTTATACGCATAAGCATCCTGCAGTGCCGAGAATTCTTCAGGGTCGGTGTTATAAGCACCCTGGAAGGCCTCCTGCGCAATACGACCCAGCTCGGTGAGCTGGCCGTTCGCATACATGGGGTTGTTCGCGTTGGAAATCTCGCTGCCACGATCGATCGCAGCCTTAAGCATGCCGTACTTAGCAGAATCGTAGTTGTAGACCTGCTTCATAAACGGAATGAGCGACCATCGGCGGTCGAACTGGTAATAGCCCAGCGCGTTATAACCGTCGCCATACGAAAAACCCTGGTTATAGTTGCCATGGCTCTCATATTTGGTGAAGTACTTCATCTCGGCGGTCACGTTGACAAACGAAACACCCTGAACCGACCTCAGCACGCCCGAGAAGGACTGCTGGGTGTAAAGGCCCTTATCGATATCGGTGGCATCCGAGGCAACGCCCGGCGTGGGCTCCTCGGCTATAGCGGTTGCGGGTGCGGCAACGGCGCCAAACGAAAGCGCCAACGTCAGACCCGCAACAATCGCGGAATGCTTGGGCTGCATAGATCCTCCCTGCATTGGTATAGTTAAAGTGCGGTTTGCAAAGATGGATTCAGTATTACAGCTCCCCGTTTGTTGCACAACAACCCATCGGTAAACGGCAACAACCCTCCGCGAAATCTTAAGGAATTAAACAAACTGGTCGTCGGGAGCCAGCAGAAGCTCGCCATAACGCTCCATTAGCCCGTCTCTCAGTTGACAGAAAGCGGGGATATAGACGTTCAAGATGCGCTGAATCAAATCTTGAGCGAGCTTGTTGTCATAGATATGGACATTCGTATTGCGATCTCTGAGCATATCTAGCCAGGCTGCCTCATCAATAAAGTCGTAGAATCGGTAGGACTCCTTCAAGATGGCACGAGGGGACCCCGACGCGGCAAGCGTGGCACCCTCATACTCGAGCAGACGCTTGAGGAGCGTAATTGAGAGACCGAAAACCTGCTCATAGATATATGTACATCCGGAGACAACATAGTCGTTATCGAAATCTTGGAATCGAGCTGTCTCTAGCAGTGCCAGACGCGAATCAAAGGCTTCGTACGACTTCACGAAAGCCAGCCCCTACA
>CABUZK010000042.1 GCA_902496115.1 uncultured Collinsella sp.
GCGGTCGGCCCCATGCCGTCCTCCGTCGCCAGGAGGAAGAGCTCGACCTTCTCCCTGCTGTACATGCGAACCTCCAGTCCGGACCGCTTCACGGTCCAACTTTCTGTCCGCACCCCCAAGTGGGAGATTATCCACTCTCATTTGTTATGTGCCCGAAAATCTACGCTCGTTTCTACTCTGCCTACATTTGGAGGAAGAGCTCGTGGAGGCGGGTGTCGTCGTCGAGCTCGGGGTGGAAGGTGACACCGAGCTGGTTGCCTTGGCGGGCGGCGACGATACGGCCGTCGACTTCTGCTAGAGCCTCAGCGTCGCCGTGGACCTCGACGATGCGGGGCGCGCGGATAAACGTCAGCGGCACTTCACCGTCGATGCCGGCTACCTGCCCCTTGGTTCGAAAGCTGCCGAGCTGCCTGCCGTAGGCATTACGCTCAACGAGCGCATCCATGGTTGCCAGGCGCGGCGTCCCCTTATCGTCGTGGGCGGCAAGGTCGTGAGCCAGTAGAATCAGGCCAGCGCAGGTGCCCAGGACGGGCATGCCTTCAGCGATACGGGCACGAAGCTCTTCGAGCATGCCCAACTCATCAAGCAGCTTCCCTTGAACGGTAGACTCGCCGCCGGGAAGTACCAGACGGTCAAAGTCCTGCTTCAAATCAGCCGCCTGCCTCAGCTCAATACAACGTGCGCCCAGCTCGGATAGTCTTGTCTCGTGCTCGGCAAAAGCGCCTTGGACCGCCAGCACGGCGACTGTCTGGTCTGCATAATCGCTCATGTGCGATCCTTTCTGCTGGACTAGCGCCCGCGCTCTTCCATGATAATCTCGATCTCGTCGGCGTTGATGCCGACCATGGCCTCGCCCAGGTCCTCCGAAAGCTCGGCGATGAGCTCGGCGTCGGTGTAGTTTGCCACGGCCTTGACGGTGGCGGCGGCGCGCTTGGCCGGGTCGCCGCTCTTAAAGATGCCCGATCCGACAAAGACGCCTTCGGCGCCCAGCTGCATCATCAGCGCGGCGTCGGCAGGGGTTGCCACACCGCCAGCAGCAAAGTTCACGACGGGAAGCTTGCCCGTGGCATGGACCTCGCGCACCAGCTCGACCGGAACCTGCAGCTGCTTGGCTGCCTCAAAGAGCTCGTCATCGCGAAGGGCAACAACGTCGCGGATCTGCTTTTGGATCTTGCGCATGTGACGCACAGCCTGAACGACGTCGCCCGTACCCGGCTCACCCTTGGTGCGAATCATCGTGGCGCCTTCGGCAACACGGCGCAGCGCCTCGCCCAGATCACGGGCGCCGCAGACAAACGGCACGTCAAACTGGGTCTTGTCGATGTGATAGACGTCATCGGCAGGGGAGAGAACCTCGGACTCGTCGATGTAATCGATCTCGATGGCCCGAAGGACCTGCGCCTCGACAATGTGACCGATGCGGCACTTGGCCATAACGGGGATGGAGACGGCCTCCTGGATGCCCTTGATCATCTTGGGGTCGCTCATGCGCGAGACGCCGCCTGCGGCACGGATGTCGGCCGGGATGCGCTCGAGTGCCATGACGGCGCAGGCGCCCGCCTCCTCGGCGATGCGTGCCTGCTCGGGCGTGGTGACGTCCATGATGACGCCGCCCTTGAGCATCTGCGCGAGCTCGCGATTGAGTTTGACGCGATCGGCCTTGCTGGTCTGTTCTGCCATGGTTGCTCCCTTGGTTGGCATGTGCATTGCTTGACGGAACATCCTATCGGGGAGCTGGGTATGGCGAAATACTCAGTTTTCGAGATAATTACAAGGTCAGACTAATACCAGATTGAATTACCCGATAAGGTCAGGTGACAAACTCATGCTCGACTACAATTTGGAACAACGCGGCGAAGCATCGCTCTATGAGTATGTTTACCAGCAAATTCGAGATGATATTGTTGCTGGCCGTATTGCGGCGGGGGAGCATCTGCCGTCTAAGCGCGCCTTTGCCAGTCATCTGGGAATCAGTGTCATTACCATCGAGAATGCATATAGCCAGCTACTTGCCGAGGGCTATATTTGCTCAAAGCCGCGGCGTGGCTACTACGCTTGCAAGCTTCCGGATGCACCGGTTTTGCCTTTGGCTACGGAGGGCATCGACCGAGATGCCGTCTCTGTGGGCCCCAGTGCGCATGATGCCAACGGACAGGTCGAGCGATTTGATGCGCTTTCTCCTTCCGCTTTGGAGGCGGCGCGGCTTTGGCAAAGCGCGCTACGGGCGACGTTGGCATCCGAAGACGAGCGCGAGATCTTTTCGCCCGCACCGGTACAGGGCACCGTTCGGCTACGATGCGCAATTGCTCATCATCTGCGCGGGACGAGGGGTATGAATGTCGACCCCGACAACATTGTTATCGGTGCGGGCGCCCAGCTGCTCGATACCATGTTGGTTCAGCTGCTTGGCGCGGACAAGGTGTATGCCGTTGAGGATCCGGGCTATTTGCGCCTGACGCGCATCTATCAGGCTATGGGCTGCCAAGTACGACATATCCCGTTGGATGACGACGGCGTGGACCTGAGCGCTCTGCAGAAAACTGGGACCGATGTCCTTCACCTTATGCCGTCCCATCAGTATCCCACCGGTCTTGTGACGAGCATTGCGCGTCGCTATGCGCTGCTGAGCTGGGCTGCCGAGCGACCAGGTCGGTACCTCATCGAAGATGACTTTGATTGTGAGTTTCGCCTTGCCGGCAAGCCAATTCCCGCGCTCGCGTCGATCGATGCCTCCCAGTCGGTTATCTACACCAACACGTTTTCGAAGAGCCTGTCATCGGCGTTGCGTCTAGCGTACATGGTGCTGCCCGATGAGCTAATGGAGCGGTTTAGGCGCAACCTTGGTTTTTACGCCTCGTCGGTGAGTTCTGTTGACCAGGTCGCTTTGGCTCGTTTGCTGGAATCGGGTGATTACGAGCGACATGTGAACCGCGTGCGCGTTCGTGCTCGCGAGGCGCGTGATGGCCTAGCGGCGCTTGTACGGAAGGCGTTTCCGGCAGGGGAGGTCTCGATCGAGCATGCAGACGCAGGCCTTTACTGCACTGTGGTTGCGGAGCGCGGAACGGGTGGAAGCTCTTTTGTGCGGGCCCTCACGCGCTCGGGTATTCCGTTTATCGATATCAGTGACTGTTATTGGTGTGCCGATGGTGCATTTGTCCCTGAAAACTCGACTCAAATTCTTGTCCAGTATGACGATCTGGGTCCGGAAGTGCTTAATACCTTGGAATTGCAGCCAATGGGGGCACTCTGCAACCTAAGTGAGTAGACTTTTGGAACTTTGGCGACCAGGCAGTTTTGTAACAAGTCATTTACCTGCGACTTTATAAAGCAATATGGATGGTCTGCGCGGCAAGTTCGAAAAAGTCTACTCACTTGCCGCGCAAAGCTTCTGCATGAGAAAAAAATGGGGTTTTCAACAGTGCTTCGTCCAGCTTTCGGCAAGCTTTTGGTCAGTTGGGGAGGGCTGTTGAAAACTTAGCAGTCCGTTCGGTGCCATTTTTGGTGCGTTCGCCCCAATGCGAGACAGGCTGGGTTGAAATTCGTGTTTTCCTGTGCCTATGAAGGATTTACTTTGTGACATATCGGCTTTTAGATACTGGCGTTTGCCCCCTCAAGTCCGCGCTTTGTGTCCGCCGCTTCCGCGACCGGAAGAAGACCGGCAGCGATATGACCTCGCCCGTAACCCGACGGCTGCGGTTGCACTCGGCTTTCCGTTGTATACATTGGTTCGGACGAGAAGCAAACGGACATGCTCTGCCAGCATTAGGCAGCGGCTGTTTCTGGGCGAGCTTCCCAGGGAATCCGTGCTGGAAACGGAGCATGGATTTTTGATTACGTCTCCTCTACTGACGGCATTCATCATGTCGCGGCATCTGACGGATCTTCAGCTTCTTTTTGTGTTGGCGGAGATGTGCGGCCTGTTTGCGGTGTGTGCCCTGCCGGCGGCACTTGAGGCGGAGCTTTCGCGTGCAATTGATTCGGGCGCGATTTCGACAACGTTCGGTTGGGTGCGCTGCCCGTCCGAGGACGGCACCGCCTCAAATTTATGGCGTCGAGACGCTTTGGTTTTGGGCGGAGACCTTGACCGTTTTTGTTCAGATGTTTGCGGGATGCGTTACGGCAATAGATTTATGGCGGTATCGCAACTCGTTCCATTGGGTGCCGCGTCGCCTTTTGAGGTCGAGGCGTATTTGCTACTTGCACTGCCGCGATCCCTGGGAGGCGAAGGTTTTTGCGGCATAGAGCTTAATGTTGAAGTGACGTTAAGCACAAGTGCTCGAGCGATTGTGGGAAAGTCCCGTGTATATATCGACCTACTTCTTTCTTCACCGGACGGTAAGCGACAGGTGGCCATTGAATGTCAGGGAAAGGCCTCGCACGGACGCGCAGGGGATGGCTTGCGTGACGCTGACCGCATGACAGCCCTTCAGGCCATGGGCTACGATGTACTTCTCCTGACACACAGACAGATATCCGATGAGGATAGATTCCGCGCGATCGTTAAGGCCGTATGCAGGATGCTCGATGCTGAATATCGTGATAAAAGCTCGGATGAGCAAAGGGCCGAGGCATTACTCCGGTCTGAACTATTCGTTGACTGGACAAAATTGGGAGTAATCGACGGAAAGATGCCCGTTAGACACAAAACAGCTCGATCGTGGACGGCTGCGGAACTAAGTGAGTAGACTTTTGGCACTTTGGCGACCGGGTCGTTTTGAAACAAGTTATTTACCTGCGGCTTTATAAAGCAATATGGATGGTCTGCTCGGCAAGTTCCAAAAAGTCTACTCACTTAGTTTTTGACGAGAATCCGATGCCTAAGGTGGTCCTATTTCAGGGAGTTAACAAGTTCGTGAGGCACGAAAAAGGCCCGAACCATGAGGTCCGGGCCTTATCGAGCTAAAGATTGTCTCTCAGGCGGCTGGCTTAGCCAAAGTAGCGCTTGAGCAGGCCGGCGAAAGCCTTGCCGTGGCGGGCCTCGTCGCGAGCCATCTCGTGCACGGTGTCGTGGATGGCATCGAGGCCAGCGGCCTTGGCGCGCTTGGCAAGATCGGTCTTGCCGGCGGTGGCGCCGTTCTCGGCCTCAACGCGCATCTCGAGGTTCTTCTTGGTGGAGTCGGTTACGACCTCGCCCAAGAGCTCAGCGAACTTGGCGGCGTGCTCGGCCTCCTCGTGAGCAGCCTTCTCCCAGTACAGGCCGATCTCGGGGTAGCCCTCGCGATGAGCGACGCGAGCCATGGCCAGGTACATACCGACCTCAGAGCACTCGCCCTCAAAGTTAGCGCGCAGGTCGGCAACGATGTCCTCGGAGACGCCCTCCATCTTGGCGACGCCCACGACGTGCTCGGCAGCCCACTCGAGCTGGCCCTCCTCCTGCTTCAGGAAACGAGAACCGGGAACGCCGCACTGGGGGCACTTAAAATCCTCGGGCAGCTGGTCGCCGTCGAACTCTTCCACATAACCGCAAACGGGGCAAACAAACTTCATGATTCGATCCTTTCGATCGATGGCGATTGCGCGCTCGCCCGGTCCCGTAAGGGCCCTCTCCGGACGTGCGTCTTGACGAGTTCTATTATCCATAAATGCAACCAAATGTGAAGCCTATTAGGAATGATTTTTAATAAAACAATTTTGAGATATGAAGATGTTGATTGATTAACGATTGACAGGCCGTCTTTGACCGCCGCTGAGTACAATCGGTCGAGCAAATGTTGACCCATCAACAAATAAAGGAGTTTCCTTTATGCATCTAGCCCGTCGTGCCTGGTGCCGAACATATCAGACGGTTTTTCGCATTGCATTGCCGATCCTGCCCTATACCGAGCCGCGCATTTTGGAGCATGCCGAGGATGTGCCCGCGGTGCTTCAAAAGCGCTCGATCCAGAAGGTCCTTATCGTGACAGACCCTGGTATTGCACGTTTGGGGCTCACGGCATCGCTCGAGCGTGCGCTTACGGCTCAGGGGATTGGCGTTACGGTCTATGCCGAGACGCGTGCGAACCCTACGGTCTCGAATGTGGAGGAAGCGGCGGCGCTGTATCGCGAGAACGACTGCCGGGCCATTGTCGGCTTTGGTGGCGGTTCGGCCATGGACTGCGCCAAGGGCGTGGGGGCGCGCATTGCGCAGCCAAACAAGCCCATCAACAAGATGCGTGGCCTGTTGCGTGTCCACCGTCTCCTGCCGCTGCTTATTGCGGTTCCCACTACCGCCGGTACGGGAAGCGAAGTCACGCTCGCGGCGGTTATCACCGATAACGAGACGCACTATAAATACCCCATTAACGACTTTGTGCTCATCCCGCGTTTTGCGGTGCACGACCCCGAGTTTACGCGCGGGTTGCCTGCCTCCATTACGGGGCAGACGGGCATGGACGCCCTGACGCATGCTGTCGAGGCCTTTATCGGCCGTAGCACCACGCCCTACACGCGCAAGATGGCGCGTCAGGCGGTCCAGCTCATCCGCGACAATTTGCTCGAGGCCTATGAGCATGGCGACGACATGCGTGCGCGCCGCAATATGCTTTCGGCGGCGTATAAGGCAGGCGTTGCGTTTACCCGCTCCTATGTCGGATATGTGCATGCCATCGCGCACAGTCTGGGCGGCCGATACGGAATTCCGCACGGCTTGGCCAACGCCATCATCCTGCCGCATATGCTTCGCGCCTATGGCGAAGTTGCTGTTCCCAAGCTCGCCGATCTCGCCCGCATGGCCGGTATCGCGCCGGCTACCGCGCAGGACAGTCTTGCAGCCGAGGCCTTTATCGATTGGGTCGACCGCATGAACGAGGCCCTGGGAATCCCCAAATATGTCTCGGGTATTCGCCGCTCCGATATTCCGCAAATGGCGTCCCATGCCGATGCCGAGGCCAATCCCCTGTACCCCGTTCCTCTTTTAATGGACCGCCTGGAGCTCGAGCATATGTACGAAGTTGTTGCAGGTGGTATGTTTGAGGACGAGAACTAGGAGGGTCCATGAACACCGAGGAAATTGCGCGCATCGTTGCCGATCAGCGCGCTTATTTTAAGACGCATGCCACGTTTGATGTCGATGCTCGCCGCCGCGCCCTCGTGCACCTGCGCGAGGCGGTGCGGGCCCACGAGGCCGATATTGCCCATGCGCTCAAGACCGATTTGGGAAAGTCGCATGACGAGGCCTATATGTGCGAGATCGGCACGTCGCTTTCCGAGATTCGTCATCAGATCGCTCATGTGGCTCGATGGAGTCGTCCGCGACTGCGTCCGTGCGACCTTGCCAATGCCGTGAGCGTGTGCAAGACGCAAGCCGTGCCCTATGGCGTCACACTCATCATGGCGCCCTGGAACTATCCGTTTTTGCTGACGCTCGAGCCGCTCGCTGGCGCCCTTGCTGCGGGCAATACCGTGGTTATCAAGCCGAGCGCCTATGCTCCGGCATCGAGCGCGGTGCTCAGGCAAATCTGTGAAGAGGCATTTGATCCGCGTCTGGTGACGGTTGTCGAGGGCGGGCGCGCCGAAAACGAAGCGCTGCTCGATGAGTGCTGGGACAAGATCTTCTTTACCGGTAGCGTTCCGGTCGGCAAGCTCGTCATGGAGCGCGCAAGTAAAAACCTTACGCCCGTGACGCTTGAGCTGGGCGGAAAGAGTCCCTGCATCGTGGATGCGACGGCAAACTTAAAGGTCGCGGCGCGGCGTATCGCCTTTGGTAAATGGCTCAACGTGGGCCAGACCTGCGTGGCGCCCGACTACCTGCTGGTCGATACGTGCGTGCACGATGAGCTGCTGGGCCTCATCAAGGAGGAGGTCCGTCGCATGTTTGGTGAGCATCCGCTCGATAACGAGGATTACGGGCACATCGTCAATGCTAAGCATTTTGCGCGCGTACGCGGACTGATCGATCCCGATAAGGTTGTGCTGGGAGGTGCCGCGCGCGAGGCTTCGCTCAAGATCGAGCCGACGATTTTGGACGGCGTGGCCCCCGATGACGCCGTAATGCAGGAGGAGATCTTCGGTCCCATCTTGCCGGTGCTGACGTTTGAGAGCCTAGACGAGGCCGAGACGTTCATCACGGATCGTCCGACGCCGCTGGCCCTGTATATCTTTAGCCAGGATCGCGCAGTTCAACAGCGCTTTGTGCGTAACGTGCCCTTTGGCGGTGGCTGTGTTAATGACACCATTATGCATTTGGCCACGAGTCATATGGGCTTTGGCGGCATGGGAGCGAGCGGTATGGGGCAGTACCATGGACGCGAGAGCTTCGATACGTTTAGCCATAAGAAGAGCATCGTGAACAAGGCAACGTGGTTGGACGTGCCATTTCGCTATGCTCCTTACGCAAGCTGGAAGCACAAGTTCGTGCGCATGTTTGTACACTAGAATCAGATAAGATAGGGCAAACAAAATGGCCGTCTCCGCGCAAACGAAGGCGGCCATTTCTTACGATGAAAACGTGTATCGGAGTTGGCAAGACCCGCTGCCACGGGTGCCATCCGCGTATTCCTATCTTATTTGCAAGCGCTCTGTCATGTGAGCGTTGCGACAAATGAGCGAAAGGCACGGGCGGGTGAAATTTTGTCTGCACGAGTTCGTAGACTTCTCAATATGGTTAAGCGCCGGTTTATTCGGTCGTTAGAGGAGTTGCCATGTACGAGCCTTCACGTGTTCTTTTGTCGTTTCATATCGCAGGATTTCAGTATGCCGACGGTGCCTTGGTCCTGGGCGATCTTAAGGTCGGCGATAAGCTGACGCTGTGTGCCGAGCGCGATAATCCCCATGACCCCGAGGCGGTTGCGATCTATTACGGCAACACCAAGCTCGGCTATGTTCCGGGAAACGAGGTCGGTCCGCTGTCCTTGATGATGTATTACGGCCACGAGGACGTATTTGAGGTCCGTGTGCAGCAGATTGCTCCCGAGCGCAGCCCGTGGCATCAGGTGCGCGTTGGCCTCTATGTGGTGGATGCTCGCTAGCCGGCAATGGAGGCGGTCATGTTTGATGACGATGATCTGTTTGATCTGACGGATGACCCGTTTGAGTGGGATATGCTGCTCGATGACGATGAGCTGGAGCAGGACCGTAAGAAGCGGCAGGACAAGAACGCCCGGGGTGACGCTTCGAAAAAGCAAGACAAGCGCCGCCGCGGACTGTTCGGCGGGCTCTTTGGATAACCGCCGCATCGCTGCGTCTGTATACTTAGCACGAGTTGAACGCGTTGCGAAATGAGGACACAGACGATGATGTGGTTTACCGCCGACCTGCACCTGGGCGACACGAATATCCTGCACGACATGGATCGACCGTTTGATTCGGTCGAGGAGATGAACCGCAAGGTCATCGATGCCGTGAATGAGTGCGTGGCGGCGGACGACCGTCTCTATATCTTGGGAGACTTTACCTATCGTTTGCCCCTGGCGGATGCTGTGCGCCTGCGCGAGCGCATCGAATGTCAGAACGTAACGCTCATCCGTGGCAACCATGACGGTGACTGGGAAGATCCAGCTGCGCCCCAAATCTGGGAAGACGTGCGTGATTACCTGGAGATTGCTCCCGGCTATGCCAAGGGCCATCGCCTGGTGTTGAGCCATTACCCCATGCTCAGCTGGAATGGCAAGGCGCGTGGCGCCATCATGCTGCACGGGCATATCCACAGCAGGGGAGACCGCACCAACGCGCGCAACCGCGATCGCGAGCGCCCTATCTTTCGCTACGATGTCGGTCTCGATGCCAACGAGTACAAGCCCGTAAGCCGTGATCAAATCCTCGGCTTCTTTGGACTGTAATTCTCGAACCGTCACACAAACCGCCACAAAGGGGACAGGCACCTTTGTGGCGGTTCTGGCGCTGTTGCCATTATGGCGGCGGCGTCTTTTTTGTCCGTGCGGCGCGGTAGAGTGTAAGCGGTTGAAATTTGCGTCCATCGAGGAGCTGCTATGAACGAGATCAAGTGCCCGCATTGTGGCGAAGTTTTTAAGGTCGATGCGTCTGGCTATGCGGACATCGTCAAGCAAGTGCGCAATGCCGAGTTTTCGCGCGACCTGGATGAGCGTGTGAAGGCAGTCCAGCGCGAGGGCGAGCAGGCGCTGGAGCTTGAGCGCTCGCGTTCGACGGCTGCCTTGCAAAAGGCAGAGTCTCAGCGCAACGCTCAACTTGTCGAGCAGAAGAACGCCGCGGAGCAGAAGCTGGCACAAGAGGTTGCCAAACGCGACGCTGAGCTTGCCGAGCTGCGCGCCAAGCTCGAGGGCGCTGCCACAGAGCGCGAGAGCGCAAGTCAGCGCGCGGCGGTTGAGGCCCGTGCCGATGCTCAAAAGGAAAACGCCGAGCTTCAGCGAGAAATCGACAATTTGCGTGCGCAGCTGGAGCGCAAAGATGACGAAGCCAAGCTCGTCGAGTCGGTGACGCGCAATGCTGCTCAAAACGATTTGGCTGCACGTGATGCTCAGATTGCCGAGCTGCAGGCCAGGCTTGCCGCGGCGGACAAGGCCCAGGAGATGGCGCTTGCCGCCGCCGCGGCCGAGTCGCAGCGTGAGCTTGATACCGCTCGCAGCGAGGCCGAGCGCGCGCTTGCTGACTACCGCGCGACGGTACAGGAGAAGTTTTCCGCCGCAAAGGCACAATCTGAGCAAGAGGCCGAGGGTCTGCGTGCCCAGTTGCGCGAGCAGGAACTGATGGCAAAAATGAACCTGTCGGAGGCGGTCGCCGCGGCGGAACGAGAGCGCGATGAGGCACGTGCCAAGCTGACGAGCGAGCTGGCGGTGCGCGATTCTCGCGAGGAGCAAGCCAAGGCAGCACACGAGCTCGAGCTTGCGCAGGCCAAGCGCGCGAGCGATGACCTGATTCGCTACAAGGATGAAGAGATTGAGCGTCTTAAGGACATGAAGGTCCGCCTGTCTACCAAGATGGTGGGCGAGTCGCTCGAGCAGCACTGCGAGACCGAGTTTAACCGTCTGCGCATGACGGCGTTTCCCAACGCGTACTTCGAGAAAGATAACGATGCGTCCGAGGGTACCAAGGGCGACTTTATCTTCCGCGAGTGCGACGCGAGCGGCAACGAGGTCATTTCGATTATGTTCGAGATGAAAAACGAGAACGACGAGACTGCGACCAAGCACAAAAACGAGGACTTCTTTAAGAAACTCGATCACGATCGTCGCCAGAAAGGTTGTGAGTACGCGGTGCTCTGCACCCTGCTGGAGCCCGAGAGCGAGCTCTATAACGCAGGGATAGTCGACGTGAGCTATCGCTACGAGAAGATGTACGTGATTCGCCCACAGTTCTTTATTCCCATGATCACGCTTCTTCGCAACGCCGCCATGGGTTCGCTGCGCTATAAGCAGGAACTGGCGGAGTACAAACAGCAGAATATCGACGTCACGAACTTCGAAGCCAAGATGGAGAAGTTCAAGAACGATTTCGGTCGCAACTACGAGATCGCGAGCCGCAAGTTCCAAACGGCGATCGATGAGATCGACAAGACGATTAGCCACCTGCAGAAAACCAAGGAGGCGTTGCTGTCCTCCGAGAACAATCTGCGCCTAGCCAACAAGAAGGCGGACGATCTTACCATTCGCAAGCTCACGTGGGGCAACAAGACCATGAAGGCCGCGTTTGACGAGGCGCGCGGGGCTGCGACAGAGACAAACGATGAGCCAGCCGAGGCGGATTCGTATGAGGTCGAGGGTGCCGAGTAAGGCATAGCGTATAGCGCAAAAGCGGGGCCGCTGGCGATGTTGCCAGCGGCCCCGCTTCGTTTCGTTCCAGTATGTTCGGCTAGTCCTCGAGCAGGTCCTCGATAAAGCCGACGCGGTAGTTTTTGAAGATGACCTCGCCGCCGTCTTGCGTGGCGTCCAGATCGACATCGCCCATGATGCCAAAATCGTGGTCGCCATCCTCGTCGGCAAAGATCTGGTGCACGTGCCATACGTGCGCGGTCTTCTCGTCGGACTCGTCAATGGAAAACATCGCGGCGCTGCGGGCATCTCCGTCGGTGAGGATTTCCTCGTGCTGCTCGTGGTAAGCGTCGAGTGCTTTTTGCCAGCGGATCTCGCTCATGCCCCAGTCCTCGTCGAGTTCGCCCAGGTCGCGAACGTGCTCGCGGGCGGCAAGGGTCACGCGGCGGAAGAGCGCGTTGCGCACCAACAACGTGCAGCCGCGGCGGTCCGCCACGACCTCGTCGATGCCCTGCGGCGGCGCGGCGTCGAGGGCTGCCGGGTTGCCGGCGTTCTCCCACTCGTCCACCAGGCTCGAGTCCACCGAGCGCACCACAAAGCCCAGCCACGAGATAATGTCGCGTAGGCGCTCGTCGCGCTTCTCGATGGGCACGGTACGGTCGAGCGAACGGTAGGCCTCTGCCAGGTAGCGAAGCAAAATGCCCTCGGAGCGGGCGATGCCGAGCTTTTGAATGTAACCCTTAAAATCGCTCGCGCTTTCCAGCATGTCGCGCAGGACGCTCTTGGGAGAGAGCTGGTAGTCGTTTGCCCAGGGCACTTCCTGGCAGTACTTGTCAAAAGCGGCGTCGAGCAAATCCTCGAGCGGCTTTTCATACGTGACGTCTTGGATGTGCTCCAAGCGCTCCTCATACTCGACGCCGTCAGCCTTCATTTCGGCCATCGCGCGGTCGCGCGCGGCGCGCTCCTGTGCGCGCAGCACCTGCTTGGGATCCTCGAGCGTTGCCTCGACCATCGAGATCAGATCCATGGTATAGGTCTCGCTCTCGGGGTCGAGCAGCTCCAACGCGGCAAGCAAGAACGGCGAGAGCGGCTGATCGAGTGCGAAGTCCTCGGGCAGATCGACCGTCAGCGCGTAGTCGGTGTCTGGTGCGGCGTCAGCCGGGGCGTCAGGTGCGGGCGGCACCTCGGTGCGAACGACGACGCCGGAATCGATGAGCGTGGCGAAGATTTCGTCGGCGCGAACCTCGAGCTTGGCCTTTTCCTCGGAGGTCTGCAGGCTTGTCTCGATGAGGTCGTGTACACGGGCTCGGGCATCGCCGCCCTGCTCGACCACGCTAATCACCATGGAGTGCGTGATGCGCAGGCGCGGTTTGAGTGTCTCGGGCTGCGTCTCGATCAGACGCTCAAAGGTCTGCTTGTTCCAGGTGACAAAGCCCTCGGGGGCCTTTTTCTTTTTAATTTTACGGAGCTTCTTGGGGTCGTCGCCCGCCTTGGCCATGAGCTTGGCGTTCTCGATCTCGTGCTCCGGGGCCTCGGCAATCACCATGCCCTCGGTATCGAAGCCCGAGCGGCCGGCGCGACCGGCAATCTGATGGAACTCGCGGGCGCGCAGACGACGCATCTTGTAGCCATCGAACTTGGTGAGCGCGGTGAGCACTACGGTGTGGATGGGTACGTTGATGCCGACGCCGAGCGTATCGGTGCCGCAGATGACGGGCAGCAGACCCTGCTGCGCCAAGCGCTCGACCAGCAGGCGATAGCGCGGCAACATGCCAGCATGGTGCACGCCGACGCCGCATCCAAGCAGGCGCTTGAGAATCTTGCCAAAGGCCGTCGAGAAGCTCGTTCCCTTGGCAGCTTCCTTAATGGCCTCGCGCTGCTCCTTGCTGGCGATGCCAAAATTGGCGAGCGACTGTGCCGTCGCAAGGGCGGCATCCTGGCTAAAGTGCACGATATAGAGCGGGGCCTCGCCGCGGCGCATGGCGAGCTCGACCGTGCCCTCGAGGGAGGTCGTCACATAGTCGTAGCTCAGCGGAACGGGACGCGGGGCATCGACAACCAAGTCGCAAGCAGCGCCGGTGTGCTCCTCGAGCGAGGCGGCGATCGCGGTGACATCGCCGAGCGTGGCGCTCATGAGCATGAATTGCGTGTGGGGCAGGGTGAGCAGCGGCACCTGCCAGGCCCAACCGCGGTCGGGGTCGGCAAAGTAGTGAAACTCGTCCATGGCGACGCAGCCCACGTCGGCGTCCTCACCCTCGCGCAGCGCATCGTTGGCAAGGATTTCGGCCGTGCAGCAGATGACGGGCGCCTTGGTGTTGATATGCGTGTCGCCGGTGATCATGCCGACGTTATCGCGGCCGAGCACCTGTACCAGATCGAAGAACTTTTCGCTGACCAGGGCCTTGATAGGGGCCGTGTAATAGCAGCGCTTGCCCTGTGCCATGCCCATAAAGAGCATGCCCAGCGCGACGAGCGATTTGCCCGATCCGGTCGGTGTGCCCAAAATGACGTGGTCGCCGGCGGCCAGGTCCATGAGGGCCTCTTCTTGGTGATCCCACAGTTCAATACCGCGATCGCTCGTCCATTCAAAGAAACGCTCGAAGGCCTGGTCGGGCGTGAGCCATGGCTCGGGCTCACTGCCATCCTCGGGCTCCCACCAGGTGGGGGAGAGCGCGCCGAGCGAGCCAAACTCGGCTTCGGTTCCCGTGCCGCCCGAGAATGAGCTGGCGGCGCCGGCGCCGGAGACGGTGCTGGCGGCGGTATCTGTCGTGGTCTGTGCCATGTGTTTGCTTTCTCTCGCGATTGTCCGCCAACTATTATGGCGTAGCGGCGGCGCGGGGCGGCAGCGCGTGAGAAAATGCAGGAAATGGGCGCGTGAAGTTAGTGCTCTTGCGGCAGGCGCTTCTTGCCTTTGCGGGCGCGGTTTCTAAAGTTCTCGACGGCCTCTTCCATGCCCAGAGGTACATAGGTGAGCGCATCGAGGTTTTCGGGCAGGTAGCAGGCAAGGCTTTGCTCCTGCTCGTGGCCCGCCGCGAGCTGTTCATCGCTAGGCCGCGCGTCGGGTGTGGCGCAAATGCCATAGACGACGGCACCCATCTCGCGCGTGCGGCATTCATATTCGGTCTCGGGATGCTCGGGATGGTCGCGGCGGACGTCGTCACTTACCCAAAGCGTGTCGTAGCCTGCCGCGGCAAACTGTCCCAGGGCGTAATCGCGCAACGGCTTGCTGTCGGTGCGCAGCGTGACGGTAGCGCCGGCTGAAAAGAGCGGGCGGTAGAGCATCAGATGGTCGACATGGACGAGTCGTTTTTTGGCGTACTTGGCCTTGGGCTGTGGCGTGGGAAAGTTAATGGTGATGGCATCGAGCTCGCCTGCGGCAAACAGCTGCGGCAGCGATTTGGCGCCTCGGGGCAGGACGAGTGCGTTGGACAGCTCCTGCTCGCAGATTTTCTGTGCGGCATAGGCGATGCAGATGGGCTCCTGGTCCATACCGATAAAGAGCGTGTTTGGCTCGTGGGCCGCGCGCTCTACAAGGTACGTTCCCTTGCCACAGCCAAGATCCAGGTGAAGGTGTTCGAAGGGCTTGCCGCCTGCGGGCGCACAGGCCTCGCGCCAATCTCCGGCATAGGCCTCGGGGTTCGTCTCAATCGCATCGGCGTAGCGCTCCAGGCGCTCCTCGAGCACAAAGTTCTTAGGCGTGCGAACGTGGACGGCTCCCATGAGGCTCCTTGGTCATAAGTGTGGAACGCATAGCCGCGCGTTCCGTCAATGGGTTGAAAAAGGGTGGGCATAGTTTGCCTGAAAGATGCGGTGCGGCTCGATGGCGAGTCGTCGGTGCCTACAGGCGCTTGAGAATCACATAGCGGTTGAGCTCGCCGCTACGACCGTCGGCATGGAAGCGCTCAAGCTCGCGCACGGGGACCTCGCCGCTCTTGTAGAACGTACGCACGCCGCGCACCAGGTCGGTGATCTGCTGATCGTCAAAGTGATGGCAATAGCGGTAGGCGTGGCGGTCGTTTTGCCAGCCAATGAGGTGGTCGCCGGCCTCAAACTGCGCGGAGTCGTAGCCCTCAAACGGCGGGGTGAGCTCGGCGCGGGA
>CABUZK010000043.1 GCA_902496115.1 uncultured Collinsella sp.
GTGACAGCGTCCCCGTCTCCCCCGCCGCAACCACACGCTGCGTCCAAGCCGGCATGGCAGCTTGTTCGGTCTGCGAGGCAGGCTCGTTCTGTGCAATCTGCTCATGCTGCATCAGCGACAACTCGCCGCACCCGGCAAAGCCCTCAACTTCGTCGAGTTCATCCGCCAGATTCACGCCGTGCACGTATCCCATATCTACAGCCGGGGAATCGCCAGCATGCTGCGCCGGCCCTCCAGCGTCATCGTATACAAGGGGGTTCCGGGGGCGCCGACCATGCTCGGCTTCCGCTTTTCCATAATCATCAACACGCGGGCCTCTTGTAGCGCGAGGCGCCCCGGGTTCCCTATCAACAAAAGCATCGGGCTCAATCGTCATGCGCCGATCGGAATCAACCGCTCCCTCGCCCGCGCGCCCGTTGCCGCATATACTGTGTGCAGCGATGACCTCGGTCGCCCCCGCGCGAAACAGCCCCTCGATATCCGACGGATCGAGCGCTTCTATCAACACGACCACGCGACTCACGCGGCCTTCGGCCGTCAGGCGCGCAACAGTCTTGCGCACATCTTCGGTATCAAACAGAGACGCCGCGATGATGGCAGCCCCGCGGCGCGACGGAAACGCCCGCGCCATGGAAACCAGCCCGTCCAGGTCACCCACGCGAAGCACCTGTGCACCCGCATCACGGCCCTCGACTTCCCGCTGCAACAGCCCGTAATCGCCGCACGCGCAGCACGCAAGCCAGATCGCCTTCATCACTCGTCGCCTCCGCTCTTTTTGCCGCGCGCCGTGGCGGGAATCGTCAAGCTGACCGTTCCCTTGCCCGAGGCTCCCAGCAGTTCCTTGACGTCTTCGGGGTCAGCCGCCAGCGTCACCCATTCGATCTTGCCCTCGCGCGTGGCACCGGAATCCTCACTGGTATCGATCACGTACGCGCCGCACAGCCGATCGGTTACGCCGTCTTTTTGCACATACACATCCACGTAGCTGCCCACGCCCGTAGCACCGCCGACCGAGTGCTCGGCATCGACCGCCACCGAAACGGCGACCTTGCCCTTAGGCACCTCGAGCTTGCGGCTCTCGGCCTTGGTGTAGACATTGCAGATCACGGCGTTTTTGGGAATACGCGAAGTCGTCACGTCGCCGCGCACCTGGCGCAGCTCGGTCGCCGCGTCACGCGGCAGCAGGCTCGTCAGCCATTCCTGGGTTATGACATTGGTCTCATCGAGGGTCTCGCCCACATCGATATCGCGCGCCGCGACGCATACCTCGACGTGATCGCCACCGTACTTGGCCAAGGTCTCAGCCTGGACCTGTTCGGCTCGTGAGCGGATCGACGAGCCGTAAGCCATGCAGAGCAGCGCAGAGAGCACGCCCGCGACCAGACTGATGGCGATGCGCTTGCTCTTGTTCACGGCCGCTCCTCTCATGGCAGTGCCGGGCGAATGCCCGTACCACCATTGTCTGGGCGGTCAGAGCGCAAAGCGGCGCAATCGCGATCTTGGTTTTCGATGTCAAACCAATCGCTGACCAAAAGCTGACCAGCCCGTCAAGCTCGTGGCAAGGTTTTGGTCAGCACGTCAGCAAACTGCATGTTTCGAGGCTTTTCCGCAGCAAAAAGCCGTCTCCCGAACAGTTGGGAGACGGCTGTCATAGGAAAAATCAATTACAGATGGACATCGGGATCGAGCATTTGAGCGCTCACGCGCATGGATGACGCCAGGTTTTGGAACGTTTCCAGACGCAGGCTGTCAATCTGCCCGGCGTCCTCGGCCTCGCGAACGGCGCAACCCGGCTCATGGACATGCGTGCAATCGCCAAACCGGCACGCACGCGATGCCTCGACAATCTCGGGGAAGGCGCGCGCCAGACCCCGCTCATGTCCCACGAGCGGCAAACTGCGCAGACCCGGGGCATCGGCGATCACGCCGGCGTCGCCCGGCAGCGCCACCATCACGCGCGCGACGGTAGTGTGACGGCCCTGGTCGTCGCGTTCGCGCACACCGCCGGTCGCCAACGTATCGTGGCCCAGCAGTGCATTGAGCAGCGTCGACTTGCCGGCACCCGACTCGCCCAGAATCATGGCGCAGCTCCCGACAGGCAAGCAGGCACGGACCTCGTCCAGGCCGCGGCCCTCGGCAGAGGACGTCACGATCACGCGCACGTCCGGACCCACCAGGCGGCGCACACGGTCCAGATCGCGCTCGAGCTCCTCGACATCGCAACGGTCAGCTTTGGTGAGTACCACCACCGGTTCGGCATCGCAGTCGAGCGCCAACACCAGCGAGCGCGCCACGCGGTCGAGCAGCACCTCGCCGGCACCGAGCGCCTGCACGATTAGCACGCTATCCACGTTGGAGCAGAGCACCTGACGCTCCCCGCGGGCACGGCCGCGCCAACGCTCAAAGCTCGTACGGCGCGGCAGCACGCACTCAATCACGCCCATATCGTGCCCGGGAGCGCGGCGCACCGCCACACGATCGCCCACGGCAGGCAGCAGGACCTCGTCCTCGCCGCGTGACTTGGCAAACCCCACAGCATGCTCGGCACGAAACGTGTCATCGGCAGTCGCCACCAGCGGAAACCCGCGGTCCAGGCGCACCACGGCACCGAGCTGCATCTGCTCGGGCTCCTCGGCCTGTGCGCAAAAGTCGTCAAATGCAGCCTGCTGAGCCGCATCGACCGGCAGGTCATCGAACGCCGGAACATCCTGCAGCGCGTCAAGCCCCGGTACGCTTGCCAGCAACTCCTCAGCAGATGCAGGGGCTTCGGTCGCAAGCTTCCGACGACGGTCACGCTTAGCCCGCGCCCCCGTCGTCTTTTTCTTCGCTTTAGCCTTAGCCTTGCCCACAAGCGCCTCCCAGCACCATAAATCACAACTGAGCAGGTATTTTACCCACAAAAAAAGAGCCGGTCGAGCAAACGCTCGACCGGCTCACACACTTTCCCTCAGCTAATGGTCCCGAGAGGCTATCCGAAGGCCCGCCCGCCGGGAGGGGTTTCTTCTGAGCGATCCCGCAGCGCGAAGCGCGAGGACCAGCGAAGAAGAAACCCCGCAGGCGGTCGGGCCGGTGGGAAGGATGGCCTTTCGATCTACTCTTTCTCGACCGCGCGCATGATCGCCTTGTAGATCTCCATCAGCGGGATGATCAGGAAGGCCAGGCCCAGGGCGGCGATAACGCCCTTGAGTTCAAGCGTCACAGGGCCAAAGAACATCTCGGCAAGCGTCGGCTGCACGGTCACGATAACCGTCAGCACCAGCGCCAGCGCAGCCGAAGCCCAAAGCCACTTGTTCTGCTTCTTCATGCTAAACAGCGACGCACGACGGCTGCGCATATTGAAGCAGTGGAAAATCTCGACCATGTTGAGCGTTATGAACGCCATCATCACGCCTTCCTCGTCGGCATTGCCGGCGATCATATCGGCGATGTGGATGTAGCCCATGTCAAAGTACACGCCCACAAAGAAGCTCGCCAGCACCAGCACGGTAATGATCAGGCCCTGGACCACGCAGTCCAGGCCCATGTGACCGGCAAAGACGCCGTCCTTGGCGTTGCGCGGCTTGCGCTTCATGATGTCGCCCTCGGCATCCTCCATGCCCAGCGCGAGCGCGGGGAAGCAGTCGGTGACCAGGTTCACCCACAGCAGCTGCACCGGCTGGAAGATGGTAAAGCCGATGAGCGTGGCGATGAACACCGAGAAGACCTCGGCAAGGTTGGCCGAAAGCAGGAACTGGATGACCTTGCGGATGTTGTCGTAGATGCGACGGCCCTCTTCGCAGGCACCGATGATGGTAGCGAAGTTGTCGTCGGCAAGCACCATGTCGGCAACGTTCTTGGTGACGTCGGTGCCGGTGATGCCCATACCCACGCCGATGTCGGCGCGCTTGATGGACGGGGCGTCGTTGACGCCGTCGCCGGTCATGGCGACGATCTGGTCACGTGACTTCCAGGCCTCGACGATGCGGGTCTTATGCTCGGGCTGGACGCGAGCGTACACGCCGTAGTCCTCGATGTGCGCGTCGAGCTCCTCGTCGCTCATGCGATCGAGGTCGGCACCGGTGATGGCCTGGCTGCGATCGGTGACGATTCCCAGCTGCTTGGCAATGGCCACGGCGGTGTCGATATGGTCGCCCGTGATCATGACGGTGCGGATACCGGCGTCGTGGGCCTCGCGGATGGCGTCGGCGACCTCGGGGCGGACAGGGTCGATCATGCCGGACAGGCCGCAGAAGACCAGGTCGTGCTCGAGCGCAGCGGGGCTGCAGTCGCTCGGGACCTCGGTGTAGGTGCGGCTTGCCAGCGCCAGCACGCGCAGGGCCTCGTCGGCCATGGCCTTGTTGGCGGCCACGAGCTCGGCACGACGCTCCTCGGTCAGGGGGACGACCTTATCGCCCTCGTAGATGTGGGTGCACAGGCCAATCACCACGTCGGGCGCGCCCTTGGTGTACTGCTCGTACTCGCCGTCCAGGGTCTCGACGACCACGGACATCATCTTGCGGCCCGAGTCGAACGGGGCCTCGCCCACGCGCGGGTGCTCGGCAGTCAGACCGGTGAGACCAGCCTTGCCGGCGTCGTTGACGAGCGCGCACTCGGTCGGCTCGCCCACGGCCTCGCCCAGCTCCTCGTCCCACTGGGCATCGGAGCACAGCGCCATACCGGCCAGGAACTTCTCCTTAGGCGCGGCGAGCTCGTGCTTGACGACGGTCATCTTGTTTTGGGTAAGGGTGCCGGTCTTGTCAGAGCAGATGGTCTGCGTGCAGCCGAGGGTCTCGACGGCAGAGAGCTTGCGGATGATTGCCTGGCGCTTGGCCATCTTGGTCACGCCGAGCGACAGCACGATGGTTACGACGGCGACCAGGCCCTCGGGGATGGCAGCGACGGCGAGCGAGACGGCGACCATAAAGGTGTCGAGCAAGGCGGTCGGGTCGGTAAGGACGTTGCCCACGCCGTGGCGGAGGATATCGACGCCAAAGATCACGACGCAGATGACGATCACCATGATGGTAAGGATGCGGCTGAGCTCGGCAAGCTTCACCTGCAGCGGCGTAAGCTCTTCCTTGGCCTCGGCCAGAGCGCCGGCGATCTTGCCCATCTCGGTATCCATGCCGGTACCGACCACGACGGCGCGGCCGCGGCCGTACACCACGGTAGAGCCCATGTAGCACATGTTCTTGCGGTCGCCGAGCGGCACGTCATCGGTGCCTGCGGCAAGCTCGATCACGTTGGCGTGCTTCTCTACGGGCACGGACTCGCCAGTGAGTGCGGCCTCTTCGATCTTCATCGTGGCGCTCTCGAGCACGCGGCAGTCGGCCGGGACGGAGTCGCCCGCCTCGAGCATGATCACGTCACCGGGGACGAGCTCGGCGCTCGGCAGGTGCACGAGCTTGCCGTCGCGCAGCACCTTGGACTGCGCCGCGCTCATCTCCTGCAGGGCCTCGAGAGCCTCCTCGCTCTTGGCTTCCTGGACCACGCCCAGCACCGAGTTGACGATAACGACGAACATGATGATGGCGACATCGGCAAAGTCCGCCTCGCCCTTGACCAGGCCCGTGAGCGCGCTGATGACGGCGGCAACGATCAGCATGATGACCATGGGATCGGCCATCTGCTCAAAGAAACGCTTCCACAGCGGCGTCTTCTCGGCTTCCTCGAGCTTGTTAGGGCCTGTCTTAGCGAGGCGCGACGACGCCTCGTCGTCGCTCAGGCCGAGGTTCTCATCGACACCTTGGTCGCTGAGCACCTCCGCCGCGGCGGACAGGTATTCCTTTTGCATATAGAGTCCCCTCCTGGGATTCGGGCCACTCAGCAGATTGATGCCCGATCATAATTCCCAGGAGAAGGGCAAGGGCTCATCAAGGCTGCCGTGCTGAGCGGCAGTTGATAGTGGAGCTATGGTACCCCAAAGCAACGCGTCTAGCCAAAACAATCCATCTGGAAATATGGTCCATAAGCAACGGTGCAGACCGTGTGATGCTCAATACTGATAAAACGTTTTTTCTTCGACGCATCATCAAATTGAAATATCGCCCAGATAGCAGCGGTTAGAACGGTTGGTAAAGTTTTTGCATATACCGTTTTTCCGCAAAAAATGAACTTCTAATTCGGCATACGGTCGATTTTTTGGGGTATTCGGTCGCCATTTCGTTATAATCAACTCAGTTTTATTTCTTATGGTTTATCTATCAGCGCAAGACGATGTCAGATGGAGGTCTGAATGTACAAGCGCACTAAGATTGTATGCACCATGGGTCCCGCCTGCGATAGCGACGAGACCATCCGCGAGATGATCAAGGCGGGCATGAACGTCGCCCGTTTTAACTTCTCGCACGGATCCTACGACGAGCACCACGGTCGCATCGAGCGCGTCCGTCGTATTTCCAAGGAGCTCGGTCTGCCCGTCGGCATCCTGCTCGACACCAAGGGCCCCGAGGTCCGCACCGGCCTTCTGGTCGACGGCAAGAAGGTTGCCGTCAAGACCGGCGACAAGATCGTCGTCACCGCTCAGCCCACGTCCGAGGATTTCCACGGCACCGCTGAGCACATCTCCCTCGACTACCTGGCCCTGCCCTCCGAGGTCGAGAAGGGCTCCCTCATCCTGATCGATGACGGCCTGGTTGCCCTCGAGGTCGAGTCCGTCGACGGCCAGGACATGACCTGCGTCGTTAAGAACGACGGCCTGATCGGCGAGCGCAAGGGCGTCAACATGCCCAACGTCAACATCTCTCTGCCCGCCATCACCGAGCGCGATCGTCAGGACATCCTCTTTGGCCTGACCGAGAACATCGACTACATCGCCGCTTCCTTCATCCGTGACGGCGAGTCCGTCCGCGGCATCCGCAAGCTTTGCCGCGAGAACGGTGGCGAGCACGTGACGATCTTCCCGAAGATCGAGTGCGCCCTGGGCGTCGAGAACTTCGACGAGATTCTCGAGGCTTCCGACGGCATCATGGTCGCCCGTGGCGACCTGGGCATCGAGATCAAGCCCGAGCTCGTTCCGCACATCCAGAAGGAGATCATCGCCAAGTGCAACGCGGCCTACAAGCCCGTTATCACCGCTACGCAGATGCTCGACTCCATGCAGCAGAACCCGCGCCCGACGCGCGCCGAGGTTGCCGACGTCGCTAACGCCATCTACGACGGCACCGACGCCGTCATGCTCTCTGGCGAGTCCGCTGCCGGTAAGTACCCGGTCGAGGCCGTCAAGATGCAGGCCAGCATCGCTCTCGAGACCGAGAAGTACCTCCCGGCTCACGCTCCGCTCGAGGTTCCGGCTGACGCTCACGGCACCCGCGTCGTCAACAACGTTGTGGGTATGTCCGCTGTGAACATGGCCACCACCGTTGGCGCCAAGTGCATCACCGTGCCGACGACCACCGGTCGTACCGCTCGCCTGATCTCGCACTTCCGTCCCAACATGCCGATCTGCGCGTTCTCCCGCCACGAGTGGGCCGTCCAGCAGATGATCATGTACTGGGGCGTCATCCCGCACCAGGCCGAGATTACCCAGGGCACCGTCAACGGCACGATCGTCAAGGCGATCGAGACCGCTAAGGAGCTCGGCTACGTCAAGACTGGCGATTTGACCGTCGCTACCGCCGGCGATCCCCGCATGAGCGTCCAGCTCGAGGACAAGGTCTCCTCGACCAACGTCGCTTACGTCGCTCAGGTGCGCTAAATCGCACTTGCAAGCAGATTTGCATTGCAAAGGGCCCGGAAGGCATTGCCTTCCGGGCCCTTTTTAAGACCTTCTTCATATGCCGCCTCATCGATTTGCGTTCAGTCGCAAGCCTCTCCGATGCCGAGTGCACCACCGAAGACGCCCTGCGGCGGGAGCTGTTGGTCAATTGGGATGAACTGTTCTCCGTTAAGCCGGCCGGCTAGCAGCTAGCGATCAGAGGGACTGCGGGAACGTCAGAAGCAGCAACGCGAGCCGCAAAGCCCGCCTCGGTCAGCTCGACGACCTCGGTAAACGTTGCGTCAAAGAACTCCTCGGTCAGCAGGCGGTACGGCGGATGATCGGGCTCGCCGGGGTTTTCGCGCACGATCTCGTGCATGACGCCGATGGTCTTGAGCACATACTCCTTATGGATGGGATACTGCCCAAAACGCGTCGCAGCGGTATACAGGCGATCGGTCGCACGCGGGATGGAAACAATGCCCAGCGTCTTGCCAAACCAGTCAAAGTCGCCTTGCTTTTTAATGCGGAACTCCTCGCACGGCTTGCCGCCGTGCGCCTCCAGGTACTGATTCACGCGCGTATTCCATACGGTATCGGCCACCAGATGCGACCAGACACCCAGTGTCAAATCGAGCAACGACTGCGCCACATCTTCGGACGCAAGCGAGAACTCACGAGCGCCGGGACCGACAACCGGCTCAGCATCCCTGTAGCGCTGGGGATAGTGCACGCGATTCAGTCGCTCGCGCTCCTCGATAATCGAGGTCGCCGCGGCTGGCGCACCGGTGGGCGAACTTTTAAGCAACGGTGCCACATAGGTATCCCAGAACTCGTGCTCACGCGGCTTAGGGATAGGCTCGGGCTTGGCAAAGTGCGTAATGCGGTACGGGATGGGATCGGCGATGCCAGGGACCATATAGCCCACGAAAATATCCGGAACCACGCAGCCAAACAAAAAGGCATTGCGGTCGCGCACGCTCTTGGCAAGCGCACCGGTGCGCTCCAGCAAACGCTCCGTCTGAGCGATATGAATGTTCCAGCTTGGCATAGCCACCCCCATAAAAAACCTGGATAACTATACCATCACGGCAAAGCCGCGCGGGCGGCTACGCACGCTCTACGCAGCAACTATTCCGCAGCGCCGCTCTCGGTTCCATACGACGACACCGGCGCCTCGACCACATGGTGATATCGATCGATATAGATGGCGCGGGCACCCAGGCGCCGCACCAAATCCTGATGATGTGTGCTCATCAAGACCGTCTTACCCGCCGCGACGTAGGCCAGCAAGAAGTTGACCACGATGTCGCATGAATCCTCGTCGAGCCCATTGGTAGGCTCGTCAAGGACCAAGATATCCGGGTTCATCGACACCACCGCAGCCAGCGCAACGCGCTTCTTTTGCCCGCCCGAGAGCTGATAGGGAGAGGCGTCGGCAAGGTCGGCAACCTGGAACAACCCCATGGCATCGCTCACGCGGCGCTCGAGCTCGTCTGCCGGCAGCCCCATCTGCGCGGGACCAAAAGCAACTTCCTCGCCCACCGTGGCGCAGAACAGCTGGGCATCGGCGTTTTGGAACACGAAGCCCACGCGCTGGTGGAACTTCTGAGCAGCAGCAGAATCCTTCAGATACGCCGCATCGACCACGCGTCCGTCAAACAGGTATGCCCCTGCGTTCGCGAGTTCAAGGCCGTTAATAAGGCGCATAATCGTCGTCTTACCGCAGCCGTTGGGACCAAGCAGGGCAACGAGTTCACCACGATCGACCTGCAGCGACACACCATCGACAACCGTATGACCCGTATAGGAAAACACCACGTCGCGCAACTCAATAAGCGGCGTGTCCTCGGCGCCGCCCACACCGTTCGTGCCCGCCGCACTATTCATATCGATCGTCAAAACGTCGCCCTTCCCTATTTGCATCCCCAGCCAGAACCAGCAGCGCCTACAGCACGGCGCACAACACTGCCAGCAGCGCCACGCCGGCCGCATAGACCGCATCGCGCCAGCCAAAGCCGCTCCGCGCGGGAGCCGGATACGCGCCGGCAAAGCCGCGGCAGAGCATGGCCTCGTCCATCGCGCGGCTGCATTCCATCGCCTTGATAAAGGTCATGCCCATGATACCCGCGATCGAATCGGTACGCGAAAATCCCTCAGGCGCACGGCCAACGCTGCGCAGCATGACCGATTCGCACAGATTGTGCGCCGTGCGACCCAGCACCTCAATGTGCTTGAGCGCCATATCAAACGTAAAGATAGCCTCGTCGGGTAGATGCAGCATCTTGAGCGCCGCCGACATGCGGCTCCAGGTAAGCGTCCACGAAACGCCCAGCACCAGCGACACATTAATGAAGGTCTTGAGCGCGATCTTGAGCATGGCGCCCGTGGCAGACGCGCCCAGCAGCAGGGCAGGCAATGCCAGAACCACCGCAAGCCCCGTGGCGCCGAGCGCCGGTACAATGGTCGCACGCAGCCCGCGTGCGGGGCGCACCGCGACCAGCACCAGCGCGATAGCCGCCATCAACATGAGGTACAGCGGGCTCTGCGTCAGACACACGCACAGGACGCAGACGAACATCCCCACCAGGCGCACCGGAGCCGAAACGCAAGAAAGGGCGCGGTCGACCATCGACCCGCCCTCGTGCGCGCCCCCACCCAGGCGAACCCGCTCAAGCAGGCTCGCCAGGTGCAGGACATTCTTTTGCATCACGCGATGCCGAGCCCCCACGGGCTCGTAACGCTGCTCGACCGCAAGCCAGCTAGGCAGCTCGGCTATTGCCATGAGCACCGCTTTCCTTAACCGTCAGCGAGATCAGACGGAATGCGATGGTGAGCACCGCCACGCCAATCACGCCGGACAGGATATACATGGCAGCCTGACCGGCAAAGCCAAGACCCTGCTCCTCGGAATAGGCCTGCAGGTAATCACCCGTAGGCAGAGCGTCGGCAAAGGTCGGGGTATCGAGGCCGACCGAAGCCTGCAGACTGTCGTCACCAGCCTCCTGAACGGCGGTCGCGGCGTCCTCGGCGTCCCACTCGCCCCAAGCGTCACCCGTGGCCAGCAGGCCCAGCGGCGTGGCCACGACAAGCACGGCGACCAGGATGAGCGTGGGGACCAGCGAGGTCTTCTTGGCGACTGCGCCCTCGGCGGCAAGCTGGCCATCGGCGGCTTCGGGACCGACGATAATGCCCGGCGCCGTCTTCTTAATGAAACCGTAGATGGCGGCCGTCGCCACGCCCTCGACGACACCGGCAACCAGCATATGCGGGATCAACATGGCCGGAATAGCCACAGACAACGGGAAGGGGCAGTACAGCGGCGCGCCCGAAGCGTTGGTAAAGAGCATCGGCTGAATACCAAACTCGATTGCCGCGCACAGGGCCGCCAGGCACAGGCCAACCCAGCCGCTTACGACGGCCGAAACCGAGGTGCCCCAGCCCTTGCCATGCAAACGGCTGTTGAGCGCACGAAACACGATAGCAGCGGCAAACGGCAGCACGAAGGCCATGTTAAAGCAGTTGGCGCCAAAGGACAGGATGCCGCCGTCGCCAAACAGCAGCGCCTGCAGCGCCAGCGCGACCGAGACAGCGATAGCCGCGGCCTCGGGGCCTAGCAGCA
The DNA here is from genome assembly GCA_902496115.1 of uncultured Collinsella sp. Classification (GTDB taxonomy): domain Bacteria; phylum Actinomycetota; class Coriobacteriia; order Coriobacteriales; family Coriobacteriaceae; genus Collinsella. Next base: position 11,298 of record CABUZK010000043.1, read on the forward strand.
GCGCAATGAGGGCGCCGCCGACGGCGTGGCCTGTGGTGCCGCCAGGCAGCGGCACGTTGAACATCATGAGCAGGAAGGAGAACGCGGCGCAGATGCCCAGGAAAGCCATATGCTCGCGATCGAGCGTGGCGCGCACCTTCTTGATGCAGTGGACCCAAACGGGCACCATCGCCACCGCCATGACGGCATCGGTCTGCGGGGACAGATAATTATCTGGAATGTGCATGTACGCCTCCCGGTTATCGGCGCACAGAATTGCAACGCCGCTTGAATCACCTTGCCAGTGTTACGTATTGTCAGATTCGTAACACGCCGCGGGCTATCATAGCAAAACGGCGCACTGCCGACAAAGCAGCACGCCGTTATGTAATGCGCGTGTCATATATGCAGGCTCAGCAGTGCCTTATACCGAGCATAACGGTCTTGTAGGATTCGGCAGCAGTCGCCACCAACCCATACCCCAGAGCAGGACCTAGCCGCGGACCTCGCCGTTTACGCCCTTGCACACCTTGGTGACGATCTTCTGGTGCGCCTTTTCGACCTCTTCGCTGGTGAGCGTGTGGTCGTCGGAGCGATACGTAAGCGCAAAGGCCATGGATTTCTTGCCCTTGCCGATGCGGACCGGATCGCGGTAGACATCGAACAGGCGCACGCCCTCGAGCAGCTTGCCGCCGGCACTCGTAATACGACGCTCAAGATCCTCGCAGGTCACAGTGTTGTCGACCACGATAGCAAGGTCGTGCTCAACGGCCGGGTACTGCGAGAACTCACGGTAGTTCTCCTGGTTGCGGGCGCCCTTGATCAGCTTGTCCAGGTCGAGCTCAAAGGCAACGACGACCTCGTCAATGCCCATAGCCTCGCGCGCCTCGGGGTGGATCTCGCCAACCCAGCCCAGCACGGTACCGCCCGAGAGCACCTCGGCAGCACGACCCGGCTGCAGGAAGGCATAGCTCTCGCCCTCGACGGGACGGAATCGAACCTTCTCGATGCGCAGCTGAGCAAGCAGCTCCTCGACAATGCCCTTGCCAAAGAAGAAGCGCAGCTTACGGTACTTCATGTTCCAGGACCGCTCGCTCCACTGGCCCGAGAGCACGCCAGCTACGGACTTGGTCTCCTTGGGCAGGCTGGCGTTCTCGCGACCGTGGAACAAGCTGCCGACCTCGTACAGGTGCACGTTGGGCGTGCCGTGGGCCTCGTTATAGGCCACGGATTGCAGCAGGCCTGGCAGCAGCGAACGGCGCATCTCGGTCTGCTCGGCCACCAGCGGGTTCATGAGAACCACGGGGCAGCCGCGGCCCTCGGTGGACATGCCAATCTTCTCCAGGTCGCCCGGGGCAGCAAAGCCAAAGGTCGTGGTCTCGTTGAGGCCACAGGCGCGCAGGATCTCGCCGACCTTGCGGGTAAGCTTCTGCTCGCGCGTCAGACCGCCGATGTGGTTCTTGGCAGCCGGAATGGTTGCCGTGACGCGACCCATGCCCCATAGGCGCAGGACCTCCTCGATCAGGTCGATCTCACGCGGCAGGTCGGGACGGAAGCTCGGCGGCGTGACCATAAAGTCCTCGCCGTCGCGCTCGACGGTGCAGCCCAGGCGGGTGAGCGAGCGCTCGATAAAGTCGGGCTCGATGTCGGCACCGCAGATGGCGTGCACGCGGGCCAGGCGCAGCTTGATGCTGTCGATGGTCTTGGGCGCGGGGAACACGTCCACATAGCCGGGGGCGACCTCGCCGCCGGCGATCTCCTCGATAAGCGCGCACGTCACATTGGCGACGTCCACGCAGCCGGTCTCGTCGACCTGGCGCTCAAAGCGGATGGAGGCGTCGGAGATCAGCGACAGGTCACGGCTGGTGTGCGAGGTGCGGCCGGCATTGAAGCAGGCGCTCTCGACCATCACATCGACGGTATCGTCCTCGATCTCGGAATCCATGCCGCCCATGACGCCGGCCAACGCCACAGGGCGCTCGCCGTCGGTGATGAGGCCCATGCCGGCGTCGAGCGTGCGCTCCTCGCCATCGAGCGTCGTGAACTTCTCATCCTGCTGGGCGGCGCGAACCACAACGCGACGATGGCCATCGCGCTCGGCAAAGGTGTCGAGGTCAAAGGCGTGCAGCGGCTGGCCGGTGAGCATCATCACGTAGTTGGTGATGTCGACGATGTTGTTGTGCGGGCGCACGCCCAGGGCGTTGAGGCGCTTGACCATCCAGTCGGGCGACGGACCGACCTTCACGTTGCGCACGATGCGGGCAACGTAGCGGTCGCACAGGCCCTCGTCGGCAATCTCGACGGAAAGCTCGTCGTCGGTCGCGCGGCCGGTCTCGGCCTTGATGGCGGGCAGCTCAACGTGGAAATCTCGATCGAAGATGGCGCCGGTCTCGCGGGCCATGCCGATCATGGACAGGCAGTCGGGACGATTGGGCGTGATCTCGCAGTCGAGCACGGTGTCGCTCGAGCCCACGTACTCGGCAAACGGCATGCCGCAGGGCGTATCCTCGGGCAGGATCATAATGCCGGAGTGGTCGCCGCCCAGGCCGAGCTCGCGCGCGGAGCAGTTCATGCCCATGGACACGACGCCGCGAAGCTTGCTCTTCTTGATCTTGACGTCGCCGGGCAGGACAGCGCCGATCATGGCCGTGACGATGTGGTCGCCGGCCTCGAAGTTCTGCGCGCCGCAGACGATCTGCAGCGGGGCGGGGTTGCCGTCGGCGTCGAGGTTCTTGTCACCCACGTCGACCGAGCACACATACATGTGGTCGCTATCGGGGTGCGGGGTCTTGGTGAGCACCTTGGCGGTCACCACGTGGTCGAAGGACTCGCCCACGGTGTCGATCGCCTCGACCTCGGTGCCGGTACGGATATATTCGTCCGAAAGGGTCTTGGGATCCTCCGGAATATCGATCATGGTCTTGAGCCAGTCGTAAGAAACACGCATCTAGCTCTCCTTTCATACTGAAAGCCTGCGAAAAGATGCAGGTGGAAACTTCAACTTTGTGAACATTCCTTACAAAGCGAGGGTTGTCCAAGTGCGGCAGATCGGCCCGAAAGAGGAGCGCCGCGTACTTTGGTACGCAAGCGACGAATGAGCGCCGAGGTGCCGTGCTTGGGCAAGCCGCAGCCTAGAACTGATTCAGAAAACGCATATCGCCCGTCATGAGCGTTCTGAGGTCGGGCAGGTCGTAGCGCAGTGCCGCGACGCGCTCGGCGCCAATACCAAAGGCGAAGCCGGTGTACTTCTCGGGGTCGATGCCGCAGTTGATCAGGACGTTGGGGTCGACCATGCCGCAGCCCAGGATCTCGATCCAACCGCTGTGCTTGCAGAAGTTGCAGCCCTTGCCGCCGCAGACGTGGCAGCTCACGTCCACCTCGCAGGAAGGCTCGGTGAAGGGGAAGAAGTGCGGACGGTAGCGCGTCTTGCGGTCCTCGCCAAACATGCACTTAACAAAGTAGTCGAGCGTACCCTTAAGATCGCCAAAGGTGATACCCTCGTCGACGACCAGGCCCTCAATCTGGTTGAACTGCGGCAGGTGGCAGGCGTCGGCCGTGTCGGGACGGTAGACGGTGCCCGGGCAGATCATGTAGATGGGCGGCTTCTGCGACTCCATGGTGTGAATCTGCACGCCCGAGGTCTGGGTGCGCAGCAGCACGTCGGACTCACCGTGAGCGTGAGCCTCGGGATGCGCGACGCTGCCGGGGTTGTTGTCGACCACATAGAACGTGTCGCGAGCCGAGCGGCTCGGGTGATCCATGGGGGCGTTGAGCGCGGTAAAATTGTAGTAGGAGGTATCGACCATGGGGCCGGACTCGACGGTGTAGCCGATGCCGCAGAAGATGTCCTCGGCCTCCTCGATGATCTGCTTGATCAGGTGCTGGTGACCGATCTGCGGACGGATGCCCGGCAGCGTGATGTCGACGGCCTCGTGCTCGAGCGCGTGCTTGAGGGCGGCAGCCTTCATCTCGGTGGTGCGCTCGTCGAGCATGCCCTCGATCAGCCGGCGCATCTCGTTGGCGCGTTTGCCCATCATGGGACGATCCTCGGGAGCGAGCTTGCCCATCATGCGCATCAGGCCGGTGATACGGCCCTTGCGGCCGAGCAGCTCAACGCGCGCGGCCTCGAGCTTGGCGGCGTCGTCAGCGCCTGCGACGAGCTCCTTGGCCTCTTCCTCGAGTTTGACCAGATCATCAATCAGACTCATGTCTTCCCTTTCGTCTCTCGCGCTCCCCGCTTGCCGA
>CABUZK010000044.1 GCA_902496115.1 uncultured Collinsella sp.
CCCCCGCCTCGACCGCAACTTTCGCGGCCAGTTCTGCCACGGCCAGGCCGTACGGCGAGGCCTTGCGAGCACCGATGATGGAGAGCGCCGGCGTCGAAAGCACCTCCGGGTCGCCACGCACGAACAGCGTCTGGGGTACATCAGAGAGCTCCAAAACGGTATCTGGATACAACGCATCACCGGGATGCAGCTCAAAAGTCTCCTCACCCATCACTGATCCCTCCTTCCCTGGTACATCGCCGCCTCGAGCACGTGGTCTTGCGTCACCCGCTCGCTTTCGGCGACATCGGCGATCGTGCGCGCGATGCGCACCAGGCGCACGATGCCGCGCCCCGTGAGATGCGTGCGCTTCGACAATCCAAGCACGCATTTCTCGGCGGCCTCGTCGAGTGCAAAGGTCGACACGACACCGTCAATGGACCGTGACTCATCGTCCTCGGCCTCGGCATCCGCATCGTCCATACGGGACTCGCGCCAGGCACGAAAAGCCCTACCGCGGACAACGTAGTCGCGAAGCTCGGCCGACGACATGCCCTCGGCGCCCTCGATAATCACCTGCGGATCGGGGCGGGTCACGTCGATCATCAGGTCGATACGGTCGGCCAAGGGGCCGCGCAGCTTGGACCGATAGCGCTCGACCATCGATGCCGAGCAACGACACGGAACCTCGCGATCGCCCAAAAAGCCGCAGGGGCAGGGATTGCTCGCCGCAAGCAGCTGAAAGCGTGAGGGAAACGTAAAGGCGCCGTCGACGCGCACGATCCTGACATAGCCGCGCTCGATAGGCTGCCTGAGCGTCTGCAACACACCGGTGGGAAACTCGGCAAGCTCGTCCAAAAAGAGCACGCCGCCATGGGCAAGGCTGATCTCGCCCGGATGCACCGGTCGCCCTCCGCCAATAAGACCCGCTGTCGAAATGCTGTGATGGGGGCTTCGAAACGGCCGATGCCCCGCAAGCAGGCCATCTATGTTCTCACCCAAGACCGAATGGATACACAGCGCCTCCTGCTGATCCTCATCGGAAAGCTCGGGCAAGATCCCCGTCATGCGGCGCGCAAGCATGGTCTTGCCCGAACCGGGCGAGCCGATCATGAGAAGGCCCAGCTCCCCTGCCGCCGCAAGCGCTATGCCGCGCTTGGCGACCTCCTGCCCCAACACATCGGCATAATCGAGCTCAGGCTCAAAGGTGGCCTCGAGCACTTCAGAATCCAGATAATGCCGAGCTGCCTCGCCCATACCGTGGGCAAGCTGCGACAGATGGTCGATAAAACCGCAGTCGACCCCCGAAAGCGGAACATGCTGGTCGGACCTACCGGCGATAAAAGACAGCCCCATATCGCGAGCCAGCAGCTGGAACGCCACCTCGCCCTTGACGGGAAGCACCGTGCCATCCAAGCCGAGCTCACCGGCAATGAGGCAGCGGTCGAGATTGTCGCGGGGAATCTGCCCATCGGCCGCAAGCACCGCAATGGCTATCGGCAGGTCAAAGCCGCTACCGGTCTTTCGGATATCGCCCGGTGCCAGATTGACCGTAATGCCCGAGCGCGGGATCTCGAATCCGGCAGAGCGCATCGCACAGCGAATGCGCCCGCGCGACTCCATGACCTCCATACTCGGGATGCCGAGCATCTGGATGCCCGGGATGCCACCCGCAAGCGATACCTCGACCGTGACGGGAATCGCCTCGACGCCGCGGATACAGGCTGCGTGAACGGCAAAAGTTTCGAACGCCATCACGACACCTGCCAATCGAACGCATTGTACTGGTGCTCGATCTCGGCGATATGCCCGCCGCGAATGGTGACGCCCACGGCATCGAAGCGGATCGCCTTGAGCGGATAATGCTCCATGAGATAACAACTCGCGATGCGACGATAGCGCCGCTGCTTTTGGGCTTTCACCGCTTCCTCGGGAAACACCCGCGTATCACAATCCAGCGCAACACGCCTGGTCTTGACCTCGGCCATCACCACCACATCGTCGAGCTCGTCGAGCAGCACCAGGTCGGCCTCGCCCTCCGAGCATCGATAGCCTTGTTCCAGCAATGCATAGCCGCGCTCGTTAAAGTAATCGATTGCGATAAGCTCGCCCAGCATACCGAGCTCGCGAGGACTGAGCCCCTTGATAAACTCAGGCGTGATCGACCCGCAATCGAGCTCCCCCTCTTCCCAACGTTCCTTGAGCTGCTGCGTCTTGCTCATTTTGGCTGCGGCACACATGGGGTCTCCTTTCCCACTCCCTGCATTGCCTCGATAATGAAGGCAGGGTTCATGCGGGTAAGTACCGGAAGCAAACCAAAAACCAACCAAATGCCGACAAATGAGGGGCCGCGCGCAACAATAGCGTTGCGCACGGCCCCTACCAGCAAGTTTATGGAACCCTTAAGGTCCCTGTCTACACAATTGGCTTAAAAAAGGCGCTCAGTCTGCAGAAAGTTTCCGCAAAAGCTCACACGATGCAGCGGAGAAAGACCATGTTTGCGAATGGCCTCAATGTGTTCGGGGCTCGCATAGCCTTTCGATTCGGCCAAATGGTACTCGGGATACTCGGCATCGTACTCGACCATCATCTCGTCACGCGTGACCTTTGCCATGATGGATGCCGCGGCGATACAGGCGATCTTGGCATCGCCCTTGACCACGTCGCGCTCATGGGGCACGGCGCCCAGGGGGTTACCGTCCATAAGCACGCAATCGGGCTCAAGCCCCGTATCGGACACCGCACCCGCGACAGCGGCTCGAATGGCGCGGGCCATGCCCATCTCATCGATATCCGCAGGAGCGATATGGCAAAAGCCGATAGCAGTCGCCACCTCGGCAATCTTCACCGAGAGCAGCTCGCGGCGCGCCGGCGTGAGCTTTTTGGAATCATTGATGCCCCAGATGCGCGGCTCCATCGGAAGACACACGGCACACACGGTCAAGGGACCCGCTACCGAGCCACGGCCCACCTCGTCGACGCCCACGACCACGCCATCACCGCCGAGCTCATGCATAAGCTCGTACATGCCGTTGACGCGCTCGCGTTCGGAAAGTTCCTTGGCATGGCGCTTAAGGGCACGTTCGCAAGCCTTGATCACCTGCTGGCGCGGATCCTCGCGATAATGCTCCACGAGGGCGGGAATCTCCTCGAACGTGGCGCTCGCCAGCTCGCCGGCAACCTGCGATGCCGAAACCGAGCTCGTCATGTTGGCCATATCGGGGCCTCCTTGTATGCAAATCAAATAAAAAGAAGGGCCACCCGAAGGTGACCCTTTTGTCCAAACGAGTGGACAGACGCTGCGATCTTCTTAGCGCTTCTCGGGAATGCGAGCAGCCTTGCCCACCTTGTCGCGAAGGTAGTACAGCTTGGCGCGACGGACGCGACCATGACGGACGACCTCGAGCTTGGCGATCTTGGGGCTGTGAAGCGGGAAGGTGCGCTCAACACTGACACCGAAGGAAATCTTGCGGACGGTGAAGGTCTCACGGGCACCGGCGCCGGCCATGCGGATGACGTCGCCCTGGAAGACCTGGATGCGCTCGCGGTCGCCTTCCTTAATGCGGTAGTGAACCTTGACGTTGTCGGCGACGCGGACCTGCGGGATGTCCTCGCGGATCTGCTGACGCTCGATTGCGCGGATGTAATCCATGTGCAATTCCTTACTCTTCTAGAGGTGCCGTACCACCTTGGCCGGCACGTAGTTGAACAAACGTATTCGAGTATACACGCCACGACCTTGGCTGCAAGAACTATTTTGCCCGTGCGCAAAAAGACAAAAACACGCACTCTTTCTGCACTTATGCGCCGTCCGCAGCATCAGTCGTCGGCGTCGTCACGGTCGTTCCGGGCGCGATATAGCCGTATTCGAGCAGCATCGAAAGCGCATGCTGCTTCCAGGTGGCAAGCTCTTCGTCATTATAGTTGTCATGGACCCATTGACTCATCGCGTCTTCGGCGTCTTGGGGCACCAGGTCCTGGCTGTCCGCCATCAGGTACAGGATGCCCAAGATGTCGAAGTCCTGCTTGGTCATCTCTTCCTTGTTTGATGTGCTGATGAGGCCGTGATCGATGCCGTAGCGGCAGATATCGGTCAAAACGGTAACGAGGCCTGTAGGAATCGGCGAGGCATCCTTCGCGGCAGCGGGCGCGGTGTCGTCAGTCAATGCAGCGGCATCGTCGCTCGCCGGAGCAGACTCGGCCGCGTTCGCATCGGAAGCGGCCTGCTCTCCCTGGGCAGGAGCCGTGCTATCCGTCGTTGCCGACGAACCCCCCGAAGAAACGGACGCAACGCTCACCGGAGTCTCGACCACGGTCGTCATCGGGTCAACCGGTGCGGGTGCGGCGATGACCTCGGCCCAATCGGAATACACGCCGTCAATAAAGGCGCGAACATGGAAGGTGCCCGGTTGCGAGATGGTCATCGTGCCGTCTGTCGCGACCGAAATGCCCTTGCTCTCGAGCTCCTGGGCCTCCCAGCTGCAGACTCTATCGACTTCCTTGCCCGTCGTGTCATAGACCGTAGCCGTCAGGCCTTCGATGCCGTTGAGATTTTCCTCGACGCCGACGACGGTCCGTGCCGAGCCCTCGAGTTTGATGCTGCCGTTAAACGGCTCGGGCGCCACGTCACTTACCTTATATTTATAGGCCGCGGCGTCGATCTCGTCATTGGTCGAGACATGCCCATTCACGTCCACATAGGTGTCCTCGGGGATAAAGTACTTTACGTAGGCGGTGCCGGCCTTTTTACCCACCACGACCTGCTCGTGGGTGACAGGGTCGGTCTGGATCTCGATTACGTCGGACTTGCATTCCTTGCCCTTTTTATCGACCACGCGCCAGTCGCCCGACGACTTCACAAAGCCGTAGTAATCAACATCGTCCTCGTCCCTTGCACGCACGCGATAGGAAGAGATGGGGTCTTCGTCTCCAACCGTAAGCCTTCGGGTCTTATCGGTCTGCAGCGACACGAGAATCTTGGAGATGGGCTTAATGGGCTGCGGCGTGCCCAACTGCGTATCGACCGTCACCGACTCAAACGACAGATTGGAACCCGTAATGGACATGGGATAGGTCGCGGCCATGTCATTGAGCACGTTGCACGTGCGCGGGGCGCCGCCGTTGCGCGAGGGCACCTCGCGATCGGCCAGGACCGAATTCCAATCGATGGCGCGCACCATGTGGTTGTTGGTGCGATACGACCAGCTCGTCACGTTTCCGGCGGTGGTATCGTACCCGTCGTCGCCACGATGGGCGATTGAGCGCAGGAACAGGTTCTGCACGGCATCGGTCGACTGATCGCCAAAGGTGGTGTAGAACGAGCGCTGGTCATAACCGGCGGTATGGAACTCCTGCACGGCGGCGTTGTCGTCGTAGCACTCGCCGTTCATGTTAAAGATGATCACGTCGAACGTCACGCCCACCGGCTGGTCATAGTCCTCAGACAGCGTCGTGGTAGAACTCGTTTGCTTGCTATTGACCTGCGTGTGCGCCGGGATCGTCATATTGACGGTGACCGACTGATTGTCCGTTGTGGTGATCGACTGTTCCTCGGTCTTGCTCGCCTCCCACAACTGGGACATCGTGGTTTCGGCCGAAAACGACGTCTCGATCTCCTCGCTCGCTGTTGCGGGCACGCCCAGCGACTCCTTGAGGCTCACCGATGCGCCCCACGAGCCACCTTTGGAATACGATGCGGATTCAGAAGTGCTCGTGCCGACCGTCTCCTCGGTACCGCGGGCGAGCGTGATGCTCTGCGAGGCGTCCTCATAGCCGACGTTAAGAGCCGAGGTAACGAGCTCCTGCTCAGTCTTAGAATCGACAAAGGAATAGCCCGGCGCGTCCTCGGGCGCACAGTTAAGCTTGTTCACGCTGTTGAGCTGCTGAACTCTAAAGTTATAGAACGCGATGCCAAAGCCATTGAAATCGTACTGGTAGGTGCCGCCGAGCTTGTCCACACACGCGATGGTGGCATAAATGACGTCCTGCTCAGTCGTGTCTTTCGACAGTCCGTCGAGCGGCACGTATTTACGGAAATCGGAGCCCTCCAGCTTGTGACCGATACAGCCGGCGATATCGTCGGTCAAGCGCTCGTAGACCGCATTGAGGCTTTTTGCAGATGTCAGACCACTCTGCTTCGATTTGTCGGCACCATCGGAATGCTCACCGTTGCCGCCCGAAAGCGCATCATACAGATAGATATAGTGACCCTTACCGAAGTCCTTCTCAAAGCCCTTGCCGGCGTGGTCCCAGTACAAAAAGTCCCCGGAGTCGTCGCCTCCACCATAGCCAAGGATGTTATAGGCTAGCGATGCCCAGTTGGGCAGCACCTTTTTGACGGCGGCCGTGTAGAACGAGACGTTGTCGTACATCGAGGTACGGCCCTCGAGCTTGCCGTCATCGATGTCTACAAACGTGCAGTCGCGATCGTTGACCGTAATGGTGAGCGGGTTGACCACGTCGCCATAGAGCTCGTCGCGCGAATCATCCTGAAGGGCAAAACCGGCTGTCGGCATCCCGCAAAGCGCCGTGACCGCAACGACCACCCAGCACAGGGTCATCTGTGCCCCCCGACGCGCTCGTTGCAAATACCTGGTGAGGTTTTTCATCGCAGTCCTCCCGTCAGTTGCCAATGTATTGAACCAACGTAAAACGCCGCCGCGTCCACGGGGGGCGCGACGGCGCGAAGGGGGGCGTAAAAGGCGCAAATGGAACGCGACTCAGTTAAGCGGAACGCTTCGCCTCGAGCTTGGCCTGAGCGGCAGCCAGACGCGCGAGGGGCACGCGATAGGGCGAGCAGGACACGTAGTCCACATCGGCCACGTTAAACAGGGCCTTGATGGACTTGGGGTCGCCGCCGTGCTCGCCGCACACGCCAAAGTGCATACCGGGGTTGGTGGTGCGACCCTTCTCGACGGCCATGCGCACCAGCTCCAGTACCGCCGTGTCGATGGTCTCGAAGGGGTTGTCCTTCAAGATCTTCTTGTGCATGTACAGCGGGATGAACTTGGCCTCGGCATCGTCTCGAGAGAAGCCGAAGGTCGTCTGCGTGAGGTCGTTGGTGCCAAAGCAGAAGAAGTCGGCGTGCTGCGCGATCTCGTCGGCCACCATGCAGGCACGCGGCAGCTCGAGCATCGTGCCCACGGGAATATTGAGCTCGACGCCCTCCTCGGCGGAAACCTCGGCGATCACGCGCTCGATGACTTCGCGAGTCTGAACGTGCTCGGCCGTAATGGAAACGAGCGGAACCATGATCTCGGGGCGCGGGTCGACGCCCTCCTTGATAAGGCGGGCAGCAGCCGTGGCCACGGCGCGAACTTGCATGAGTGGCAGGTCGCCAAAGACAACGGACAGGCGCACACCGCGCAGGCCGAGCATCGGGTTGGACTCGACCATGCCGTCGATACGACGCAGGCGGGTGCGCAGAGCGGCAAGCTCTTCCTCGTTGGCGCCAGCGGCTTCCTTCTTGGTGATGGCGACCTCGAGCTCACGCGGATTATCCAGGAACTCGTGCAGCGGCGGATCGAGCAGGCGAACGACCACATCGCGACCGGACATGGTCTTGAACATCGCCAGGAAGTCCTCGGTCTGAACCTTGAGCAGGTCGGCCAGGGCCTGCTGTTTCACGGCCTCATCGTCAGACAGAATAAAGCTCTGGATGATGTTCTTACGGTCGCCCAGGAACATATGCTCAGTACGGCACAGGCCGATGGCCTCGGCGCCAAACTCGAGGGCGAGCGCGGCATCCTCGGGGTTGTCGGCGTTGACGCGCACATGGTTGGCGTGGCCACAGGTCTCGTCCAGACGAATCTCGTCGGCCCAGGACAGGATGGTGTCCAGGTCGCCGGTGAGCTCGGCGGAAACCAGATCAACGGCGCCGTCGACGACGATGCCCTGGGTGCCGTCGATGGAGATGACATCGCCTTCGTGCAGCACACGATCGCTGCCTTCGATGCGTACGACCTTCTCGGTGGCGTCGATGTGGAAGCGCTCGACGCCGCAGACGCAGGGTGTGCCCATACCGCGAGCGATAACGGCGGCATGGCTCGTCTTGCCACCGTGGCTGGTCAGGATACCCTCGGCGGCGACCATGCCCTTCAGGTCATCGGGGTTGGTCTCCCAGCGAACCAAAATGACCTTGCAGCCCTCGTTGGCGCGCGCGACGGCATCGTCGCTCGAGAACACGACCTCGCCCACGGCGGCACCAGGGCTGGCGTTAAGACCGCTGGCCAGAGCCTCGTACTTCTTGGAGGCATCAAACTGCGGGTGCAGAAGCTGGTCGAGCTGCGCGGGATCGATACGGGCCACGGCCTCCTCGCGGGTGATCAGGCCCTCCTCGACCATTTCGATGGCGATACGCAGGGCGGCGGTGGCGGTGCGCTTGCCCACGCGCGTCTGGAGCATCCAGAGCTTGCCCTGCTCGATGGTGAACTCGATATCGCACATATCGCGGTAATGATCCTCGAGCGTCAGGAAAACGCTCTCGAGCTCTTCCCCAGCAGACTCGAGGCCCGGGGTGGTCTTGAGGTCAGCGATAGGCTCGGTGTTGCGGATGCCAGCGACAACGTCCTCGCCCTGGGCATTAACCAAAAAGTCACCGTAGAACTCCTTGGTGCCGTCGGCCGGGTTGCGCGTAAAGGCGACGCCGGTCGCAGAGGTCTCCCCCTTGTTGCCAAACGCCATGGCCTGCACGTTGACGGCGGTGCCGAGCTCGTCAGAAATACCGTGCTGCTTGCGGTAGATGCAGGCGCGCTCATTCATCCAGCTGCCAAAAACGGCCTGGATGGCAAGGCGCAACTGAAGCTCAGGATCATGTGGGAAGACGGGCTTGCCGTCCGCGACCTCGAGCTCGGGATACAGGGCGGCCTCGACGTTGTCGGAGAAGATGCCCTTAAAGATCTCGACGAGTTCCTGCAGGTCCTCGGCCGAAAGCTCGGAATCGACGCGAACGCCGGCGACCAGGCGCGCCTGGGTCAGGGCGTTCTCGAACAGGTCTGCGTCAACACCCATAACGACGTTGGAAAACATCTGGATAAAGCGTCGGTAGCTATCCCAGGCAAAACGCGGGTTTTGCGTCTGGGCGATGAGACCCTGAACGGAATCGTCGTTGAGGCCCAAGTTGAGGACCGTGTCCATCATGCCGGGCATGGAGAACGGAGCGCCCGAGCGAACCGACACGAGCAGCGGATCGGAGGCGTCGCCGAGCTTCTTGCCGCAGCGAGCCTCGAGGTCGGCCTCGGCGGCAACGATCTCATCGAGTGCCCCTTCGGGCCAGACGTTGCCGGCGCCGGAGTACTCGACACAGGTCTGGCAGGTAATGGTAAAGCCACCGGGAACCGGCAGACCGATGCGGCTCATCTCGGCAAGGTTTGCGCCCTTGCCGCCAAGCACGAAGTTCATGGACTTGTCGCCCTCAGTGACACAGGTGCCCTGGGCGTCGGTTCCAAAACGGTAAACCCTCTTGCAATCGCTCACGATACTTCCCCTTCCATGCGCTCTCGCGCACGACCGTGGTGACGAATCGACCCGTCGGATGCGGGCCGTGAGGGAACTATACGGCGGACGTTGAGCGGGCTTGCGTAGAGGGTGCGGGGTTTGGTAAACGAGGTAAATGTGGCGGTAAACGGTAGGTAAAGGTGGTCACATTATGAAGATACCAATGCAAGAGAATTGCAGGTCAAATGCAAGTTCTTTGCTAAATCGCTTTACCAATATCGTGCATTATTTTTAGATAGTATTTTAAGGACGGTGAATTTTTAGCCACCTCAATGAGTTAGCTTTGCTGGGCTCGGCGGGCGGCGCAGCGGGCACGGGCTTCTTGGATTTCCTCCAAGTGACTGATGATCTCGGAGGCGCTCTCCTCAATCGCCTTGCCATCGGTACGCACCACAAAGCAGCCCAGACGCTTCATGAAGGCACGGGCTTCCTCGAGCTCGCTGCGTACGCTCTCGGGCTCGGCATAGGAGCCGGCAACGGCACGGGTGTAATCATCGCCCAAGCGGCTATCGCGAATCCCGGAGATCACATCGACGGTCGAAATCAGGCCGAACAAGCGCATCGGGTCGACCTCATAAATTGACTTCGGCGGCTCCATGCCATGTGCCAACGGAACATTGGCAACCTTGTAACCCTGATAGGCCAAATACATCGACAACGGCGTCTTGGACGTGCGGGATACGCCCAGCAGCACGATATCGGCACCCGATAGATCGTCGCAACCGCGCCCGTCGTCGTGCTCAACAAAATACTCCATGGCCTCGATGCGATGGAAATAGCGGTCATCGGTCTTGTGAATCACGCCCGCGACGCCCTTGGGCGGCACGCCGATAAGCGACGACAGCACAGCGAGCGTCGGACCGATCAGGTCGACCGAACGGATATGCAGCATGCCCAGGTAATCGAGCACGCGGGCGCGCAGCGCCGGATCGACAATGGTGTGGAACACGGCAATATCGCGATGGTCCGCATCGACGCGCGGACCCACAAACGACTTGACCTGCTCCACCGAGTTCACCTTGGGCAGGCGCAAAAGATGAAAAGCCCCTTCATCAAATTGCCCGGACGCCGCAAGCACCACCTCACAAGCGGTATCACCGAGTGAGTCGGAGATAACGATAACGGTGGGACGAGCGGTGACCGGGCAATCCATGCGGGGCTCCTTTTGCGCTTATGCGCAGGCTGGCTTACTTTTTGCGGGCAAGCTCACCGATGTTGGCGATGCCGGAGAATACGGCCTCGAAGCGGTTGAGCAGCTTAAGGCGATTATCGCGGAGCTGCTCGTCCTTGTCCATGACCATAACCTCGTCGAAGAAGCGGTCGATGGGGGCACGCAAGGCGGCAAGGGCAGCAAATGCGGCCGGGTAATCCTCGGCAGCGAGGGCAGCATCGACAGCGGTCTGAGCAGACTCGGAGGCGTCGGCAAGCGCGAGCTCGGCCTCGCCCATCAGGCTGCGGTCGTACTCCGCACCCAGCTCGGGCTTGGAGATGTGAGCGGCACGGGCATAGGCGGTAGCCAGGTTGTCGAAGGTCTCGGCATCGTTCTTGCGAGCCTCGTCGAGCGCGGCGCAGCGGGCGAAGAAGACGGACGGAGCGATGATGTGCACCGCAGAGACGGCGGCGACGGTATCGGCAGGAATCTTCTCGTCGCGGGCCATGCTCACCAGGCGGCCATGGAAGAAGTCACGGACCTGTTGGGCGACCTCGGCGGAGTCGAACTCAATGCCTTGCTCGCTATAGAGCTCAAGGGCAAAGTCGATCAGCGACGTGGGGTCAATCGGCAGACGATCGCGCAGGATGTTGATGATGCCGATAGCGGCACGACGCAGCGCATACGGGTCGGACGAGCCGGTCGGGGGCTCGCCGATGGCAAAAATACCGGCAATGGTATCGAGCTTGTCGGCACAGGCCACGATGCAGCCAGCGGTGCCCTCGGGCAGCTCATCGCCGGCGAAGCGGGGACGATAATGATCGCGAATGGCGTGGGCGACCTCGTCGTTCTCCCCCATCGCGATAGCGTAGTAACCGCCCATCACGCCCTGCTGGCTCGTGAACTCGACGACGGCGTTGGATACCAGGTCTGCCTTGCACAGGTGTGCAGCGCGAGCAGCGTCTGCAGCAAGGTGGGCGCCCAGATGGGCCTCACGGGCGATGGCGAGCGCGAGCTGCTCAATACGCTCGGACTTGGCGAGCACGCTACCGAGCTTCTCCTGGAAGGCAACCTTGGCCAGACGCTCACGGAACTCATCGAGGGAGATCTTCAGATCCTCCTCGTAGAAGAACTTTGCGTCGTCCAGACGGGCGCGCACGACGCGCTCGTTGCCGTCGATCACGCGCTCGGCGTTCTCGGGCTTGCTGTTGGAAACGACCACGAACTCACGTGTGAGCTTGCCCTCGCCGTCATAGATCGGGAAGTAGCGCTGGTTGGTGAGCATGGACTCGCAGATGATCTCGTGCGGGACCTTGAGGAACTCCTCGTCAAAGGTACCGACGAGCACCGTCGGCCACTCGCAGAGGTTGATGACCTCCTCGAAGACCTTCTTGGGCGTGTCGACATGGCAGCCGGGGCGAGCGGCCTCGACTTCGGCGATACCGGCAAGGATAGCCTCACGGCGACGCTCGGCAGAGAGCACGCCGGCATCCTCGAGCACCTGCTCGTAGACGGCGGGGCTGGCGACCACATGGTCACCGGGGCCCAGAACGCGATGTCCGCGCGTGGTATTGCCACTCGTCACATCGGCAAACGACACGGGCACGACGTCCTCGCCCAAAAGGCAGCAGATCCAACGGACCGGACGAACAAACGTAGCGTGCTCGTGGCCCCAGCGCTGGCTGCGGTAGTTGGGCCACTGCAGGCCGGCGATAGTCTTCTCGCACAGAGACGTCAGGATCGGCGTAGCCGGAGCGGAGGGAATGTTCTTCTCGGCGAACACGTACTCGCGGCCGTCGGTGTCCTCGCGACGGACCAGGTCCTCGGCAGCCACACCGCACTTGCGGGCAAAGCCCTGGGCGGCCTTGGTGGCGTTACCGTCGGCATCGAAGGCGATGTTGGCCGCGGGACCGCGCTTGACCTCGTGAACCTCATCGGTCGCGGTGGCGACGTTAGCCACGAGCGCAGCCAGGCGACGCGGGCTCGAGATCACGCGGACCTCACCGTGGGCCAGACCGGCCTCATCGAGACCCTTGGCGATCATAGTGCCAAGCTGCTTGACGGCATTGTTCAGCGGTGCAGAGGGCATTTCCTCCGTACCGATCTCAAACAGGAAATCCTTAGCGTCTGCCATGGCTTACGCCACCTCGCCTTCCTGATCGGCATTCTCGTTGATTCCGGCGACCTCGGCCATATAGGCCTCGCAGCACGCCTTGGCGACGGCGCGGACGCGCAGGATGTAGTTGGCGCGCTCGACTGCGGACAGCGCACCGCGGGCATCGAGCAGGTTGAAGGCATGGCTGCACTTCATGACGCAGTCATATGCCGGCAGCGGCAGCTTGCGCTCCAGGCAGGAGTGGCACTCGGCCTCGTAGTCGTCAAACTTCTGACGCATCATCTCGACGTTGGCGACCTCAAAGTTATAAGCGCTGAACTCGCGCTCGTTCTCCAGGAACACGTCGCCGTAGGTCATGGGCGTGCCGTCGGGCAGGTAGCTCCACACCAGGTCGTAGACCGAGTTGACGCCCTGGGCGTACATGGCGATGCGCTCCAGGCCATAGGTGATCTCGACAGGCACGGGGTCGACCTCGATGCCGCCCACCTGCTGGAAGTACGTAAACTGCGTGACCTCCATGCCATTGAGCCAGACCTCCCAGCCAAGGCCCCAGGCGCCCAGGGTCGGGCTCTCCCAGTCGTCCTCAACAAAGCGGACGTCATGGTCATTGGGGTCCAGGCCAATGGCGGCCAGCGAACCCAGGTAGAGCTCCTGAGCGTTGACCGGCGAGGGCTTGATGAGCACCTGGAACTGATAGTAGTGCTGCATGCGGTTGGGGTTCTCGCCGTAGCGGCCGTCGGCGGGACGGCGGCAGGGCTGCGCATAGCAGGTGCGCCACTCGGCGGGACCGAGCGAGCGCAACGTGGTCGCGGTGTGGAAGGTACCGGCACCGACCTCGGAGTCATAGGGCTGCATAATGACGCAGCCCTGCTCGCCCCAGTACTGCTGGAGGCGCAGGATGATGTCTTGGAAGGAAAGCGATGAAGCGTTCATGCCTCTAATATCCCCTCGTCGAAACGATTACACGGTTAGGTACTGTACTATAGCGGTTTTTAGTCGATAGTGCCGATGCGGTTGAGCGGCCAGTAGCGCACAAGCGCCACGGCGATCAAATCAGAGCGATCAACGGGACCAAAGTAGCGCGAGTCGGCAGAGTTTTCGCGGTTGTCGCCCATCACCCACACGCACCCGTCGGGGACGGTGTAGGGGTAGCTTACCTGAGCGCCGGGAGCTTGGACCGAAAGCGGCCAGCTCATGCCGGTCGTATAGCCCTCGTCGAGCGCTTGGCCGTCAACGACCACCTTGCCGTCCTGAAGGTCGACCGTCTGGCCGGCCGTGGCAATAACACGCTTGACGAGAACATCATGCTCGGAGGTGCCATCGGGGTTGTGGAACACCACAATATCGCCTTGGCTGACGGGCTGGCCGAGCTCAAGGCTCACCTTTTGCGCCAAAATCTGGTCGCCGATCTCGATCGTGGACTCCATGGAGCCGGTGGGCACCACAAAGGGTTCGACCACAAACGAGCGAATCAGGAAGGTAGCGACCAGTGCGATCGCGACGACCGCGATCCACTCAAACGCACCCTTTAGCACGGAATGCTGCGATGGAACCATTCTCACTCCTCGCTCTGCGAATACGATGCGTCCAGGATGTCCTGCGCGTATGCGCGCTCCTCGGGCGTAAGCCGCGCCGTCTCGATCAGGTCGGGACGCCAGCGGCAGGTGCGCTCGATGGCATTCTTACGGCGCCAGGCGTCAACCTTCGCATGGTCGCCGCTCACGAGCACCGGCGGCACGCCCTCGCCGTTGAACTCGGCGGGGCGGGTGTACTGCGCGTACTCGAGCAGGCCACCATCCTCGGCAGTCGAGAACGACTCATCGACGTTGCTCATCTCGTCACCAAGGGCGCCGGGAATCAGACGCACGACGGCATCGGCAACGACCATGGCGGGAAGCTCGCCGCCCGTGAGCACGTAGTCGCCGATCGACAGACGCTCGTCGGCATACGCATACGCGCGCTCGTCGACGCCCTCGTAGCGGCTGCATACAAACAGCAGACGCTCGCTTTTGAGCAGGCGCTCGGCCACATGCTGCGTAAAGGGCTCGCCACAGGGTGTAAAGAACACCACGGTGGGCTTGGGACCTTCGGAGCTAATAGCCTCGATGGCCTCGGCAATAGGCTCGACCTTCATGAGCATGCCCTGCCCGCCGCCGTACGGCTCGTCATCGACGGTGCGATGACGGTCGTGCGTCCAGTCGCGCAGGTTATAGGCCTTAAAATCAAAAAGGCCGGCCTTGCGGGCGCGGCCCAAGATCGACGTGGACATAACGGGCTCAAACATCTCGGGAAAGACCGAAAGGGTCTCGATCAGCATGTTTTCCTCCCTACTTGTCCATATCGATCAAACCGTCCATAACGTGGACGGAAATTGCCCCCTGATCGGGAAGATCGAGCACAACCTGCTCGATCACGGGAATCAGCACCTCGCCGTACCGATCGCCCTCGACAACCCAAACATCGTTGGCGGGCGTCGACATGATCTCGACAATCGTGCCGAGCGAGCCAAAGCGCTCGTCGGTCACCTCGCGACCCATGAGGTCGG
>CABUZK010000045.1 GCA_902496115.1 uncultured Collinsella sp.
GGATACGAGCAGGCGGCCAGGATCTCTCCAGTCGTCGGGTCGGTCACCAGGGCCGACCCGTTTTTGGCCTTCGTCTTCTCGACCGCCTCGGCCAAGGCATCTTCCGCGGCGCGCTGAATGTTGACGTCGATCGTCGTCACGATATCCACGCCATCAATCGCGGCAACCTTTTTATAGGCACCGCCCGCGATGTAGCCGCCATCTCTTGCGCGCTCGCGCACAAGAGAGCCATTCGTTCCGGTCAGAAGCTCATCGTATTGTTTTTCGAGTCCAGTCAGGCCAGCGTTGTCCACGTTCACGACGCCCAGCACCTGAGAAGCCAGGTTTCCATACGGGTAAACCCGCTTCATCGCCTGCTCAAAGAGCACGCCGGGTAGATTCTTCTTTTCCAGGGCGGCAGCGTCATCCTCGTCGACCTGGCGCTTGATATACACCCAGGAACCATCAGACAGTACCAGCTTGCGACAGGTCTTTTTATCGATACCGGTGGCCTTGACCAGCGCCGAGACCGTCTTGTCGACGTCCTCGACAAGCTGAGGGTTCACGGCGACATTGCGGCATTCGACTGACGACGTCAGCACGTTGCCGTTGCGGTCGTAGATAGTGCCACGTTTGGCATAGAGCGTCTGTGAAAGCAGACGACGCGCGTCCGCGCGCTCGCGCAGCTTGTCAGCATTCACGATCTGGTATTCGGCAAGACGGAAGACGCCCGCGGCAAGGCCAACCCCGATACAGCCCATAACGACATCGCGGCGAGGCAGCGGCGTTCCCGTAACCCATTCAGACGACGACCCCTTGCGCGCGCCCGTATTGCGCACCCGAGGTCCGCCCGAACCACGAAGACGCGACGCAGGGTCGTTGCCATAGGACGGCCCCGCGTTGTAAGATGGCCGACCCGTTCCTTGATAACCAGAACGTCCCCGCGAGGAGGGACGTCCAGACCCGTGGTCCCCGTCGGAACCGCGGCGATAGTCATTTGTCATACTCAGCTACCGTCTTATTTACTGAGCGGCCGCAGTCGAGCTAGCGCCCGCGGCTGCATCCTGCGAAAAGTCAAGCGTAACGCTCTCGCTGGGCTCCACCATGCCATAGGCGCCCGCAAGATCGCGAATACGCGTGTCGGCACCATAGACCGAATGCATGACCTCAAGGTCAGAACTCTCGTCGGTCGCCTTCTCGAGCGTGTTGGTAAGCTCTGCGTTGCCGTTAAGCACCTGGGCCGTAACACCGGCAAGCGCCACGCGCGCGACACCGATCGTCATGAAGACAGCCGCAATGATGCAAACCGTTTTAAGAACGCTCATGAAAACCGGGCTTACCGCCTGGTTTGCCTGACGGCCCGCGCCCGTGTAGACATCAAAACGCGGCGTGCGTTGCTCACGAGGGGCAACGGGCGCCTGCGATGCCTCGCGGTAGGCGGGCATGGCGTTCATATCATAGGCGAGTGCTGCGTTTGAGGTGTTATAGCCCATGATATGCCGCCTCCCATCCCGAGTACGTTGGTAGTGTGTTTAAGCTTCGTTTATGGTGCGAGCGGGAGGTCCAATTTCGCGCGGTCGCGCCTACAGGCGCTGCGCCACGCGGATTTTGGCTGATCTCGCCCGAGGGTTGCGCGCGACCTCATCGGGTTGGGCAACCAAGGGTTTGCGGGTGATGACCTTGAGTATCGGCACGTTGCCGCACACGCACACCGGAATCTCCGGCGGACACGTGCACCCCTGGCTCATCTCCTTAAAGTGGTTCTTTACGATACGGTCCTCGAGCGAGTGATACGAGATGACGCAGATGCGTCCGCCCGGGTTGAGCCACCTGGTGGCGGCGTCAAGCCCCCTCTCGAGCACATCGAGCTCGTGGTTGACCTCGATGCGAATGGCCTGGAAGCTCTTCTTGGCCGGGTGTCCACCATGCCGACGAGCGGCAGCCGGAATGCCAGCCTTGATGATCTCGACAAATTGACCGGTGGTTTCGATCGGTTCTTGCTCGCGACGGCGCACGATCTCGCGCGCAATCTGCGAGGCGAACTTCTCTTCGCCATAGACGCGTAGAATCCGGGCGAGGTCGTGTTCGTTATAGGTGTTGATGACCTCAGCTGCGTTTAGGGTGTTGTTACCCGGATCCATCCGCATGTCCAATGGGGCATCTTCGTTATACGAAAAGCCCCTGCCAGGGATATCGAGTTGCGGTGACGAAACGCCCAAGTCAAACAGGAAGCCATCGACCCCGGGCACCTCGGCCGAGCAAAGCAGCTCGTCCAAGTCGCCGAAGTTGCCCTTCAGCAGCTGGTGCGGGACGCCGGGAACCTCGCGGTCCAGACGGGCGCCAGCGGCCTCGAGGGCCATGTCGTCCTGATCGACGCCGAGCAAAAGGCCCGTCTCCCCCACCTGCGCGGCCATCTTTACCGAATGACCGGCACCGCCAAGGGTGCAATCGCAGACAACGGAGCCGCTCTTGAGCTGCAGCGACTCAAGCACTTCGCCGAGCATGACAGGTTCATGCCGATATTCTTGTGTCAAGATCCCACGCTCCATCCGTTACTCGTGCCTTGCCCTTACGAGAAGAAGAGGTCAAGCAGAGCCTCGTCGTCATCGTCCTCATCGGCCGCGGCGCGGTCCCAAACCTCAAGGTGGTCGTAGTTGCCCACAACCGTGACCTCGCGGTCAAGGTTCGCCTGCTTGCGGAGAGACTCAGAAAGACCGATACGACCGGCGCTGTCCACATCCATCGACGTGGTGCGCTTGTTGATCGCCCTCATGAGCTTCTGGTCGTTGATGTCACGCGGGTTAAAACCCTCGTGGCCCTCACGACCCGCGAAGAGTCCTTCGACCCACTTATCGAAGGCCTCGGCAGAGAACACGTACAGAGCATCGACATCCAGGGCTTTGAACACGCGAACGTGCTCTCCAAGTTCCTCGCGAAGGGGTGCAGGCAGGGACAGACGACCTTTTGCATCGAGATTGCGCTCGTATGCACCAGTCATTCCCATGTGCGCCCTCCCCTCGGTTACTCAGATGGCACGTACGCGGGGAACCACCCCGCCTGTCGACGTCATTAATAATATGGGGAACTGCCCCATTTTTCAACACCTTTCCCCACCCCTTCCCCCACCCTACCCCACCACTCCACCCCCTAACTATTGGGCGCCACCCCCGAGCATATGTTCGAAAACACAATATGTTGTGTTTAACGCAAAGGCGGGATGCCACCTGTAGCACCCCGCCTTTCAACCTCAACCTTCAAGTTGACCTTGAGGCGATTTTTACGTCCCTTTACATCCCGTTCACATCGCCCCCAAACTCTCCCACGCGCGGCATGTGCACCCCGCCGCGCCATTGGCCGGTGGCGCAAAATGGGACGGACCCCCGATTGCCAAAACGTGCGCAACAGCACGTTCCAGCAATCGGGGGTCCGTCCTCGGATAGCATGTAATCGCAGCTCAGCAGCGTATTAGCGATGTGCCAGCGGGTGGGCCGCCAGGTAAACCTCAGTCAGCTGCGTACGATCGACATGCGTGTAGACCTGCGTCGTCGATATATCGGCGTGTCCCAAGATCTCCTGCAGCACGCGAAGGTCCGCGCCGCCCGCGAGCATATGGGTGGCAAAGGAATGGCGCAACGTGTGCGGATGGAGTCCCACCAACCCCACCTGGCGTCCGTAGCGCTCGCATATGACGTGAACACCCTGACGCGACAGACGCCCGCCGTTCTTGTTTAAAAAGACCGCCGGCGTCTCTGTCCCACGAGCATGAGCCGCCAGAAGTCGGCGCCCATCACATATATAGTGCGTCAGGGCACGCGCCGCGCTTCCCACCAAAGGGACCAGACGCTCCTTGGAGCCCTTGCCGCGAACCAGCACAAAGCCGTCATCGGCATGGATATCACTCACATCGAGCCCCACCAGCTCGCTCACGCGCAGGCCGCACCCATACAGCACTTCCAAGATAGCGCGATCGCGCAGACCCATCTCACCATCCGGAAAATCCTGGTCGAGCAATGCCGAAACATCCTCCACCGAAAGGCACTCCGGCAGGCGCTCGGCCTTTTTTGGCAAACGCAACGCCGCCGTAGGATTTTGGGTCACGGCCCCATCGCGCACCAAAAAGGCATGCAGGCCTTTGACGGCAGCGAGCGCGCGCTCCACCGAGGCATCGGAATAGCCCCCATCGCGCCGATCGGCGATAAAGTCCTCAATGACCCGCCGACTCACGTCCTCAAAGGACGCAATGCCCGTCCGCTCCAGATAGGCACAGTAGGTCGTCAGGTCTCGGCGATAGGCGGCAATCGTGTTACGCGCCAAGCCCCGCTCGACTGCAAGGTAATCAAGAAACTCCCCCGCCGCCACAGCGAGCGGCGAAGGAGCTTCTCCGATATGTTCCCGGTTCGCCGGCAACCTTAGTCCGTCGAACGATTCATGGGCGTCACCTGCAGGCGATCGACGCCCTCATGCTGGCCAATCGAGGCACGCACGAACTCTCGGAATAGCGGCTGAGGATTGGTGGGGCGGCTCTTAAACTCGGGGTGAGCCTGGGTGGCCACGAACCACGGGTGCACATCGCGCGGCAGCTCGACCATCTCGACCAGACGCTCATCAGGCGAAAGACCCGAGATGACAAGACCGGCGTCCTCGAGCTGATCGCGGAAGGCATTGTTGAACTCAAAACGGTGACGGTGGCGCTCGTAGACAAGCTCCTCGCCATACGCCTCACGCGCGAGGGTATCGGCAGCGAGCTTGCACGGATAGGCGCCCAGGCGCATGGTGCCGCCCTTCTCGGTCACGTCCTCCTGCGAGCTCATCAGGTCGATTACGCTAAACGGACCGTCCGGATCAAACTCGGAGGAGCTGGCACCGGCAAGGCCGACAACGTTGCGGGCGAACTCGCACACGGCAACCTGCATACCCAGGCAAATGCCCAGATACGGAATCTTGTGCTCGCGAGCAAACTCGGCAGCAAGGATCTTGCCCTCCAGGGCGCGCTTGCCAAAGCCGCCGGGAACCAGGATGCCCGATGCGTCGCCCAGAACCTCATTGACGTTTTCGGCATCGAGGCTCTCACCATCGACCAGCTGCACATCTACGTGACGATCGTAGAAAACGCCCGCGTGATGCAGGGCCTCGATAACCGACAGATATGCATCGGGAAGCTGGGTGTACTTTCCCACGACGGCAACCTTAACCTTATCGGCGTGATGGTTGGCATGGTTTTGCTTGCGCAGGAACTCATTCCATGCGCTCATATCGCGCTCGCGCGGATCGAGGCCAAGGCGCTCGCAAATGCGCAGGTCAAAGTCCTGCTCCGCGAGCAGCTGCGGCACGTCGTAAATGCTCGCGCAATCCTCGTTGGTAAAGACACAGTCGGTGTCGACGTCGCAGAAACTCGCGATCTTGCCGCGGATAGCGTCATCAATATGGTGATCGGAGCGCAGCACAATGATGTCCGGCTGGATACCAAAGCTGCGCAGCTCCTTGACGGAGTGCTGCGTGGGCTTGGTCTTAACCTCGTGGGCGGCGGCGATATAGGGAACGAGCGATACGTGGATGTAGCAGACGTTCTCGGGACCGGCCTCCTTGCGGTACTGGCGGATAGCCTCCACGAACGGCTGCGACTCGATGTCGCCGATCGTGCCACCCAGCTCGGTAATGACAACGTCGGAGCCAGTCTGCTCCTCAATGCGGCGGAATTTGTCCTTGATAGCATTGGTGACATGCGGGATCACCTGGACGGTACCGCCCAAAAAGTCACCGCGACGCTCGCGGGCAATCAGGCTCTTGTAAATGGCGCCCGTCGTAAAGTTAGAATCGCGGGTCAGGTTCTCGTCAATAAAACGCTCGTAGTGGCCCAGGTCCAGATCGGACTCGTAGCCGTCCTCGGTCACAAAGACCTCACCGTGCTGGAACGGGCTCATGGTACCGGGGTCGACGTTCAGATACGGGTCGGCCTTCTGCATCGTCACCTTGTAGCCGCGCGACTTGAGCAAACGGCCCAGCGATGCCGCGGTAATGCCCTTGCCCAAAGACGAAACCACGCCGCCGGTCACAAACACATGCTTAGTCATATTGAATTACCTGCGCTTCCCGTAGAAGTTGTCCATACACATCTTACGGGTCTTCATTGTAATACTCGAGAAAGAAGCAGTTCGCCATTTTTCACCAAAGTGCTTGCATTTCTCCATCTCGAAACAAAACGCCGCCCGGGACCCGAGCGGCGTAGCAACAACTTAGGCGGCAGATCGCTACCGATCGGCAAGCTCGTCCCTGAGCATATCCCGAACGAGCATACCCGCGCGGATGCCTTTCAGATACCACCCGCCACGCTCGGTAAGGCAAATACCATTTGCAAGCTGGCCGCCATCCTCGCTATAACGCGAAACGACCTCGATCAAACCGTCAGAATCCAAGCGCTCAATTGCGGCGCGGGCTCGATACGGAGACACCCCAACGTGCTCCGCAAGCGTTTTGCGCGAGAAGCCATATGTCCCGCCACTTTCGGATTGCTGGGCAATCTCCATCAACACCAGCACTTCGACACGCTTCATATCGTTGACACTCGCACGACCCTTGCCCGCCATGGCAGCCTCCTCTAACCGAGCACGAGCATCCAGCGCGCCGTGCACGACCGACACACCTCACGATGGCAGGTAATATCCATCATGCGGCATCCCGCTAAGGATGAAACAGTTACGATTATTGTATACCGCCCAAATTGTTTTTAGGCAGGTAAACGGCTATTTTTCGCCGAAATAGACGCTTTATTGATCAAAAAGCCGTACCGGGCGCTAACCCGATACGGCCAAAAGGCGATGCAATTACCGCGGTACTTCAAACTTAGCGATGGAAGAAACCACGACGCTCAAACTTGGGCTCGCAGCACACGTTGATGCCCAGTTTACGCAACACCGTCTCGTCCGTCGGCGAGATAATCACGCTAAAGAAGGCATCGCAACCGCGCAGCTGCTCCAGGCCCGAAAGGACACGAGCGGCCGTCTCGCTCGTAGCCGAGGTGATCGACAGCGCCATAAGCGTCTCGTCGGTGTGAAGGCGCGGGTTTTTGCTGCCCAGGAAATGCGTCTTGAGCTTGCTGATGGGCTCGATCGCCTCGTCGCTGATGACTTCAAGCTCAAGGTCGACGCCCGAAACATGCTTGAGAGCGTTCATAATGAGCGAACTTGCGGCGCCCAGGCGCGTGGAGGTCTTACCGGTCACCACGGAGCCATCGGGCATGACCATGGCACCCACGGGACCACCCGTCAGCTGCTCCCTGGTGAGGGCCGCCGAGCGCGCCGGTGAGTAGTTCTTATCGATGCCGGCTTTCTTCATAATAATCTTGAGACGGTCGACTTGCTCATCGCCCACGCCGGTACGGCGCACATTTTCGACCGCGGTAAAGTAGCGGCGGACGATCTCCATCTTGGAAGCGTCGCGGCAGGCATCGTCATCGGTGATGGCAAAGCCGACCATATTGACGCCCATGTCCGTAGGACTCTGGTAGGGACTCTTGCCCAGGATCTTTTCCATCAGGGCACGGACCACCGGGAAGGCCTCGACGTCGCGGTTGTAGTTGACCGTGGTCTTGTTGTAGGCCTCAAGGTGGAACGAATCGATGATATTGGCGTCGTCGAGGTCAGCCGTGGCGGCCTCGTAGGCAATATTGACCGGATGCGTCAGAGGAAGATTCCAGACCGGGAAGGTCTCGAACTTGGCATAGCCGGCGGCCGTGCCATGCTTGTGCTCGTGATAGAGCTGAGACAGGCAGGTGGCAAGCTTGCCCGAGCCAGGACCGGGGGCAGTGACCACGACGAGCGGTCGGGTGGTCTCGACAAACTCGTTCTTGCCGTAGCCATCGTCGGACACGATCAGATCGACATCGTGCGGATACCCCTCGATGGGATAGTGCAGCTTGGCGGGAATACCGAGCGCGTTCAGGCGGTTGCGGAACACATCGGCAGCGGGCTGGCCGGCGTACTGGGTGATGACCACAGCCGCGACAGCAAAGCCGTTGCCGCGGAACAGGTCAACCAGGCGCAGCACATCCTCGTCATAGGTAATGCCGAGGTCACCACGAGCCTTGTTTTTCTCGATGTGGTTCGCGTTGATCGCGATGATAACCTCGACATCGTCGGCGATGCTCTTGAGCATGCGGAACTTGCTGTCCGGTTCAAAACCCGGCAGCACGCGGCTCGCATGATAGTCATCGAACAGCTTACCGCCAAACTCCAAATAGAGCTTGCCACCAAACTGCGAGATGCGCTCCTTAATGTGAGCAGCCTGCAGCTCGATATACTTCGCGTTGTCGAAACCCTGGCGCATATATGGCTCCCGTCCCGTTTCCATTTAATGTTCTAGGCGATTATAACGGAGCCCGCCCTCCCCGATACCCAGACCATCAACAGGCACCAACCAAACACGCCCACCGCAACCACCGGGGACCCGGGGTAGCTCATTTGGGACGGGAAACAAGGCACTCAGCACCAACAATGAAAACGTCGCTGGCAGAGCCAAAGCCAGCGAACGGGCACCAGAGCGAGCAAGCTACCCCCTGCACAAACAAGGGGAACGTCGCAGGTTGAGCATAAGCCAGCGAAAGCCCGCCAGAGTAGGCAAAGCGCCCTCTGCACCAACAATGGAAAGCGCCGCAGGCAGAGGACGGACAGCGAGCGCCGTCCAGAACGTACAAGTTGGCATGAAAAAGGCAAGGCATAGACCTTTTGGTCATGCCTTGCCTTTTGAATGACAAATTGTCGTTCTGGACGGCGCGCAGCGTCGAGTGGTTCCGGCGTTTGGTAAAACGCCGGAACACAAGAGCGCCCCCTCCCGCGCACGGAACGGGAGGGGGCTAAAGGTAGGAGTCTACCGGTGGGTTTACCCCACCGGACAGACGATGACCAGGTGATCCTCTACAGGATCGTCAAGGTTTCCGTGGGGTACCCGTTGGGTACTTAGAGCAGCACGCAGGCGACGGTCAGGATGACGGCGCAGACGACGGAGAGAGCGACGATGAGCTTAAGGGCAAACTTGAGCCAGGTCGTCCACTCGATCTTGGCCAGGGCGAGACCGCCCATGATGGCGCCGGAGGTCGGGGTGAACAGGTTCACGACACCGATGGCGGCGGAGAAGATCATGACCATGACCTCAGGCGAGAAGCCGAGCTTAACAGCCAGCGGTCCCATGATGGGCATGGAGACGGTGGCCATACCGGAGGTCGAGGGGATCAGGAAGGACAGGCCGAAGTAGACCAGGAAGCTCATGGGAGCGAAGATAACGCCGGACAGGCCAGCCAGGGCATTGGCGGCAGCGTCGAGGACGAAGACATCGAGGCCGGTGTTAGCCATGAGGACGGAGATACCACGGGCGAGGGCGATGACGAGAACAACGGACATCATGTCGGCGGCGCCGGTGATGAAGGTGTTAACGATCTGCTTCTCGGACAGGCCACCGATGATACCGATCAGGACGGCCATGAGGAAGAACCAGGTGGAAGCCTCGTCGAAGTACCACTGGCCAATGGGCAGGCCGGTGATCAGGGCAGACCAGCCTTGGACGACGGCGTTACCGTCGGCGTCGTAGACAGCGCCAGCGTCGAAGAAGTTGGCGACGCCCTCGTTGAGGTCGGCCAGCGGAATGAAGCCGACGATCATGACGACGAAGGTGAAGGCGAAGGCGATCAGAACACCCTTCTGACGACCGGTGAGCTTGACCTCCTTGTGGACCTCGGAAGCAGCCTTGCCGTGAGCCTCTTCGGCGTCCTTGAGCTCCTGCATCGACAGGATGGTGGAACCCTTGTCAGCCTTGACCTTCTTGGCGTAGCTCATCACGAAGAAGATGGACATAGCGGTAGTGACAATCCACAGGACGGCACCGAGGCCGATGATGATGGACTGGTTGACCTCAATGCCAACGCCGGTCAGAGCGTCGACGGCAGCGCCGACGGCGAACGGGTTAACCGTGGAGCCCAGGCAGCCGCAGCCAGCGCCGAGCAGGACGGTAGCGGCACCGACCATGGGGTCGAAGCCAGCGGCCATCATGGTAGCGGCGAGCAGGGCGTAGAAGGGAACGGTCTCCTCGCACATACCATAGGTGGTACCACCGAGGGAGAAGATGAGCATCAGCACGGGAATGAGCATAATCTCGTTGCCCTTAAGCTTCTGCACCAGAACGGCGATGCCGTTGTCCAGAGCGCCGGTCTCGGTCATCATGCCGAGGAAGCCGCCCAGGATCATAACGAAGAGGCAGACGGGCAGAGCGTCAGCGAAGCCCTTAATCGGGGCGGTGCAGAAATCGCTCAGACGGGCGGCAGTAACCGCGCCGCCGGACGTGCCGGAGACGATAACGGTAATCACTGCGACAATTGCCAGCAGAGCAAGAAGAATGGTGAACGATGAAGGCATACCGCGCTTTTTCTTAGCGGTCTCAGTCATAGTTCTCATCCCCCCTTCATAAATCATTTACTGATCTCGCCAGAAGCGGCTCTTCCGTGCCGTGCCTGCCGCTTGATGCGAGATTATTACCAGATAAAACCGCTCGGGGTGTGCAGCAATACACCCCGAGCGAGATGCTAGATGCTCTTACTTGAGCGTGGCGTACATGACAGCCTTAATGGTGTGCATGCGGTTCTCGGCCTCGTCGAAGACCTTGGAAGCGGGGCTCTCGAAGACCTCGTCGGTGACCTCCTGCTCGGTGATGCCGAACTGCTCGCACTTCTCGGCGCCAATGGTGGTGTTGGTGTCGTGGAAGCTGGGCAGGCAGTGCAGGAAGATAGCACCCGGGTTGGCCATAGCCATGACCTCGGAGGTAACACGATACGGGGTGAGCTGAGCGATACGCTCGGCCCAGACCTCGTCGGGCTCGCCCATGGAGACCCACACGTCAGTATAGATAACGTCGGCACCGGTGACGCCGTCCTTGACGTCGGTGGTCAGCTTGATGGTGCAGCCGTTGGCCTCGGCGATGGGCTTGCAGGCCTCGATGACGTCGTCGGCGGGCATGCACTCCTCGGGGCCGCAGGCCACGAAGTTCATGCCGAGCTTGGAGCAGACGACCATGAGGGAGCGAGCGACATTGTTCTTGCAGTCGCCCATGAAGACGAGGGTCTTGCCCTTGATGTCGTAGTTGAAGTTCTCCTGGACGGTCAGGATGTCGGCGAGCATCTGGGTGGGGTGCCACTCGGTGGTCAGGCCGTTCCACACGGGCACGCCGGACTTAGCAGCGAGCTCCTCGACGTCATCCTGGGCAAAGCCACGGAACTCGATGCCGTCATACATGCGGCCGAGAACGCGGGCGGTGTCCTCGATGGACTCCTTCTTGCCCATCTGCGACGAACCCGGATCGAGGTAGGTGACGCCCATGCCCAGATCCATGCCGCCGACCTCAAAGGCGCAGCGGGTACGAGTGGAGGTCTTCTGGAAGAGCAGAACGATGTTCTTGCCCTCGAGATAGCGGTGCGGAACGCCAGCGCGCTTCATGTCCTTGAAGTTCTTGGAGAGCTTGAGCAGGTACTCGATCTCCTCGGTGGTGAGGTCGAGGAGCTTGAGGAAGCTACGGCCGGAGAGGTTAACACCCATGGTTCGAATCCTTTCGAAGAAATGAATTACATAAGTATCAGTGTTGCCCGTTTGACGGGCGAAACCGGTGCGGTTGTAGGGAGACCGCACCGGAAACGGAAAGACTTAGAGGTCCTCGCGCCAGAAGGGCATGCTCATGCAGCGCGGGCCGCCGCGGCCGCGGGAGAGCTCGGCGGAGGGCACGACGAGAAGGTCCAGGCCCTCCTTGTACAGCACGTCGTTGGTGACGGTGTTGCGGGCGTAGACGCAGATCTTGCCGGGCTCGACGCACAGGGTGTTGGAGCCGTCGTTCCACTGCTCGCGGGAGGCCGCGATCGGGTCGCCGCCGCCGCAGGGGATCAGCTTGACCTGGTCGACGCCGGTGGCGTCCTCCAGGACGTGCTCGAGGGTGTCCTCGATCAGGCGGATGTTCACGTCGCCCGGGTTCTTGCCGGCGGTCAGCTCGTAGACGCGCAGGGTGCCCATGATGGCGGGGTGGATCGTGAACTTATCGACGTCGATCTGGGTGAAGACCGTGTCGAGGTGCATGAAGGCGCGCGAGACCGGGATGTCGAAGGCCAGGATGCGCTCGACCTTGGAGTCGGAGTTCCAGAAGATGTTCTGGGCCATGACGTCGATAGCGGCGGCCTGGGTGCGCTGGGAGATGCCGACGGCGAGGGTCTTCTCGTTGATGTTCAGCACGTCGCCGCCCTCGGTGTGGAACTGGCAGTCGCGGCGGAAGTACAGCGAGACGTCCTTGTAGTCGGGGTGGTACTTGAAGACGTACTTGCCGTACAGGGTCTCGCGGTTGCGGGTGACCGAGTACATGCGGTTGAGGTTGACGCCCTCGCCGACGACCGCGAACGGGTCGCGGGTGAAGTAGAGGTTGGGCATCGGGTCGATGATCAGGTCGGACTCGGACTCGGAGTTGACCAGGGAGTCGAGGGTCGTGGACGCCGTGAGGGGCAGGTCGATCTCGGCCTTGGTCATGCCGGCCATGGTCTTCTTGACGAACTCGAGGTTGTCCTCGATGGAGTCCAGCTTCTCGCGGACGATCTGCGGCATGTGCTGGCCGCGGATGCCGGCCTCGGCGATGTACTGGTCGGTGAACTCGGCGCGGGCGCCGGGGACCTGGTCGAACACCTCGGCGACGAGGTTCTCGAGATAGAGGACCTCCACGCCCTGGTCCCTCAGGATCTGGGCGAAGGTGTCGTGCTCCTGCTGCGCGACCTCCAGGAACGGGACGTCGTCGAACAGGAGTCGCTCGAGCTCGTCGGGCGGCAGGTTGAGGAGCTCGTCGCCGGGACGGTGCAGGCAGACCTTCCTGAGCTTGCCGATCTCGGAAGGCACGTGCAGACCTTTCGTCATGGCCTCCTACCTTTCTTTCGGGCCCTTGTCAGGGCCGATTCGTTAGCGCCCCTCCGTGTGAGGCGTTATTGCTGACGACATATTTATATCCAAAATCAGCTCATACTTCCACCTTGCCCCCGAACGGTTTTTTATAGGGGGTGAACGGCATACACATATACTTCACGCATGGCACACTTCATCTTAATAAAGCGTATTTACGTGCTTAAACGCGTTTTAATCCTAAAATCAAATGGAACTAAACTTTGTTAAACCATCCTCAAATTGCATATTTCCAATAAAGCTATGAATAGAATTAGCGGTTCACACCGCGTCTCAACCATTTTCATTTTTATTCAGAAAAAAGTTTGTCCTATTCATTTCTGATAAATAAATTACCGTTTACCAGACGCTTGATACCGTTCACCGGAAACTCAGTATAAGGCCCAGCGGATACCGCCTCGCTTTACGGCCCCATTTGTAACAACTTGACTTCTCGGTATAGAAAAACGGACCCGCTTCCCCTAGGGAAACGGGTCCGTTTTCGATTATCTTCGGCTAATTTGGATAAGGCCCCCGAAGACCATCGGAATCCTAGCGATCGAACTCCGCCAGTGCCTCGCCCAAAAGCCTCAGGCCCTCGCGCAGAACGTCCTCGCTCGCGCAGTAGCCCAGGCGTGCGCCGCAGGGAAGCTCAAAACGGCTACCGGGGACCAGCAGCACTCCCCTCTCGGACAGCAGGCGCCTGCAGAACTCCTCGTCATCCTCGGGAATATCCAGCTGGATAAACGAGGTGGACACGCCCTGCGGGGCCGTCCAGGAAACGCGATGCTGCGTATCGATCCAAGCCTGCGCGATATCGCGGTTGCCAAACACGATCTTGCGATTGCGCTCGAGAATCTTATCCTTGTGCTCAAGCACATAGGTCGCCAGAGCATCGTTGAACACGCCGCCGCAGATCATGGTGTAATCGCGATAGGTACGGATGCGGTTGGACACCTCTTTGTCGGCCAGGACCCAGCCCACGCGGGCCGCAGGTGTCGAATAGGTCTTCGACAACGAGTTGGTGACAATGGCCCTCTCGTACACGTCGACCATCGACATAAAGGACTCAGTGTTTTCGAGCGGCAGATATACCTCGTCGCACAGCACGTAGGCGCCAACCAAGCGGGCGATCTCGGCAATCTGGCCGAGCATATCGGCATCGAGCACAGTACCGATGGGGTTAGATGCGTTGTTTATGCAGATAAGCTTGGTGTTGGGACGCACCAAGCGCTTGAGTTCCTCGATATCGGGCTTCCAGCCGAGTTCCTCGCGAAGCTCCCAATACTCGACCTCGGCGCCCAGCGTGCGCGGAATCTCGTAGAGCGGCGCGTAGGTGGGCCACTCGGCGATAACATGGTCGCCGGGCTCGACCACAGCCATGATGGCGTTGAGGTTAGCGCCCGTGCAGCCATTGGTCTGCAGAATGTGATCGGGATTGACCTCCCGACGATACAGCTTGGCAACCTCGGCCTTAAACTCCGGCGAGCCCTCGATCCAGCCGTAGTTCATCTTCTCGCGGTCCAGGCGCTCGTAGAACGTGGCGCCGTCCTGTTCATCGAGCGCGCGCAGCTCGCCCATGGTGAGCGACGAGATCGTCGACTGGGCGATGTCCCACGTGGCGCTCTTCTCCCAAACGTTGAGCCATTCCTCAACGCCAATCGTCTTGATGTCCATGGCCAAGCTCCTTACAAAAGCAGTCATCCAATCGTGTTGACGTTCCTCATACAAGATTGGGGCGGTGCGAAAACCCGCACCGCCCCAATGGGAGACATCTAATGGCAGCTAGATGTATGTATTATGACCTGTACGGGTCCTTGAAGACCTTAGAGGTCCTCGCGCCAGAAGGGCATGCTCATGCAGCGCGGGCCGCCGCGGCCGCGGGAGAGCTCGGCGGAGGGCACGAC
>CABUZK010000046.1 GCA_902496115.1 uncultured Collinsella sp.
GGCTCAAAGCGTTGAGCTTACCCACCATATCGGACTGAATAAATGCATCCGGCAGCACCGTCGGCTGAATATCCCCCGGCTTAATGCTGACCGATGTATCGGACATCGGGATAACATGTTTGACGTGGTTCATAAGGATCCTCCGTTCGTTATCTATATTGTATTCTAGGTCATCTAGTTTTGCATATCACATAGCCGCTAAGTAAAAGTGGTTTGACAGCACATTGATGCACTGCCCAACCACTTTGTTTGAAGATAACAACCTTACATAAGATATATTATCGTACTTATCCGTGTAGGAAAGCGTATGCGCTGGTAGCCGCTATGGCTCCGTCCGAAACGGCGGTCACAACTTGGCGTAAACGCTTGGAACGGATATCGCCGGCAGCAAATAAGCCAGGCGTGCGGGTGGCCATCGATTCGTCGGTCACAATACCGCCGTCGGGCGCCAGATCCACCAGATGCTCTACAAGCTCGGTATGGGGCTGCGTGCCAGCAAAGACAAATATGCCAAACGAACCAGGATCAAAGGACTCAGAATAGGTTTCACCGGTAGCGTTTTCCTTGAAGGTGATAGTCGTGGGCATGGCCTCGCCCGATAGTTCAACGATACTAGTTTGGTACCTAACTGAAATATTATCTTTTGCGAGAACCTTTTGAACCACGCCATCGGGGGCACGGAACTGATCGCGGCGCAAGACGATGGTCACGCGGCTGGCGATTTCTGACAAGAACAGGGCTTCCTCGCAGGCAGCATTACCGCCACCGATGACAAAAACCTGTTTACCGCGAAAAAACATGCCATCGCACGTCGCGCAATACGAAACGCCACGACCGCGATACGTATCCTCGCCAACAAAACCAGCAGATCGCGGCGTGGCACCCATGCAAGCGATAACGCTCGAGGCCAGCGTATCGCCCATATCGTGATGCACCGTAAACAGCGCCGCATCCGCATCGTAATCGATACCCGTAACCATGCTCCATGCAACCTGTGCCCCCAGGCCCTCTGCATGTTGCTGAAACCGCTCGCCGAGTTCGGCGCCACTCAAGAGCGGAATGCCCGGATAGTTCTCGACCTCATTGGTTGTGGCGATCTGTCCTCCCGACATACCTTGCTCAATCACGGTCGTCGTTAGGTTGGCGCGCGCCGCGTAAATGGCTGCAGCATAGCCCGCAGGCCCGCCGCCGATAATCGCAACATCGATCGGCTGATGAGTAGTCATGAAGAGACCTCCTGTCGAAAGATTGGCGTTCTTTGCGCTCATACCCAAATTTATGCGAACGTGACACTCATGCACTACAATGATTCTCTGTGAAACAAAGATGAAGGGGAGATATCGATGGATCAGACGCAGACGAGCGACGACGCTCCCCTGCTCACGCACAGCACTCCCCAATCGGAACAAACCACGCTCTTGGCTCAGCAAAAACCTCTCGTGACTATCGTGCACGCCTCGGTCGGCTCGGGCCACAAGGCCGCCGCAAATGCGATTGCGCAGGCATTCGACCTCATCCGCGGCACCAATGGCATCCCAGAGGATGTTGAGATTGAAGTGCTCGATATCCTTGATTTTGGACGCATAAAATTCGACGGCAACAAAACGGCCGCCTCGTTTACCGGCGCCACGCGCCCAATCTATGACTTGACCTGGCGTTATACCCTTACCGGACACCTGCTTTGGGGCGGTGGCACGGCATGGTCGCGCATCATGTTCCCCGCATTTAACGAATACGTTCGAACTCGCAGGCCCGTTGCCGTGGTAGCCACACATATCACGGCAGCCAACGTCGCCGTCGGCGCGCGCGTCATTACGGGCATCGACTATCCCGTCATTTGCGTACCGACCGATTACGAGGTCGAGGGTTGGTGGCCCCATAAGGACACCGACCTATTCTGCGTAGCAAACGAGTTTATGGCCGAAACACTCCGACCCCGCAAGGTTCCCGAGGCAAAGATCCGCATTACGGGCATCCCCATTCGCGCCGGGTTTGATACGGACTACAACCGCGAGGAAGAACTCGAGAAGTTCAATCTCCCCACAGACAAGCTCGTTGTGCTGGTGATGGCCGGCGCCAGTTTGCCTCAACCGTACGTTCGCTTTCGCGCGGAGATGGACCGCACCCTCCCCTTCCTGCGCAGCTTCGAGGACATGCACTTTGTCTTTTTGCCGGGCAAGGATGCCGAATATGCCACCCGTCTCAAAACGCTTTTCGATGCCATGAAACTCGAGAACGTCACTGTTCTTGACTACGTCGATGACATGGCAGCGCTTATGCACGGCTGTGACCTGGCAATCCTCAAATCTGGCGGACTCACTGTTACCGAATGCCTGTGCGCACACCTGCCGATGATCCTATTGGGCAAGTCATATGGCCAGGAAAAGGCCAACACCACCATGCTCACCGGCATGGGCGCCAGCATGCATGTCACCACCGCACGCGAGCTCATCGTGACACTGCGCCATCTCCACGATCATCCCGAATCGCTCAAGGCACTACTCATCAACGGCGAAGTGCTGCGCCGTCCACGCGCAGCCGAGGATATCGCCATCGCAACCATGGAGCTCGCAGGCAAACCCCAAAAACGTAAACGAGCCTTCTGCCGCTTCTACTGGGGCGGAAAACCTGCACATATCAGGTAGCTGCTTAGCGTCCGCTTACCTGTGGGAGGCCCCTATATATCATCCCGTGCTCAAACATTCTCGCTTTGCTGCGAAACTGCGCGCGGGACGATATATAGGGGCCTCCCACAGGTAAGCTGCGTTTATGCACTAGCAGCTATGCCAGATTCCCCGCCACTAGAACCTGCAAAGGCGAAACCGGAAAAGGAAAATACAGTTAGCCGACGCGACAAAGAGACTATTCCTTTGTCGCGTCGGCTAACTAGAATGTAAATATTTATTCAAGCGAGTAGCCGCCCGCCCGCCTCTCTCACATATCGTTCCACGCGCAGTTTCGCAGCGAGCGAAGCGACGCGAGAATGTTTGAGCATGGAATGATATGTGTGAGAGGCGGGCGGGAGGGATACGAGTGCCCCTAGGCGACGCCGCTAGAACCGAAACCACCGGCTCCTCGGTCGGTTTTGTCTAGCTCGTCTACTTCTACGAGGCTGACCGTGGGGACTTCTTGGATGACGAGTTGGGCGATGCGGTCGCCTTTGTTGATCTGGATATTGTTGGTGGGATCCATATTGATTAAGATGACTTTGAGTTCTCCTCGATAGTGGGCGTCGATGAGACCGGGCGTGTTGACTATAGACAGGCCCTGCTTAATGGCTAGGCCGCTGCGGGGCTGGACAAAGCCGGCGTAACCATCGGGCAGGGCGATGGCCAAGCCAGTGGAGACCAAACGTCGCTCAAAGGGCTTGAGGGTACAGTCTTCGTTGGCGCGGAGGTCAAGGCCGGCATCTGTGGGATGAGCGTATTTGGGAAGCTCGACCGTGGGATCGAGACGCTTAATGTTAACGGTAATGTTGGACATGAAATCACCTTAGCTTGTCGAGCTCTTGCAAAAACTCGTCGACGTCTTTGAAATCGCGATAGACCGAGGCAAAGCGAATGTAGGCCACCTTGTCGATCTTGGCCAGGCGCTTGAGCACCATATCGCCAAGTTCGTGGGACGTAACAGCCGTCAGCGTACGGGAACGCAGTTCCACCTCGATATCATCGATAATCTCGTTGAGCTTTTTCGTATCGATATCGCGCTTAATCGTGGCGCGCATCAGGCCGACCAGCAGCTTGTTACGATCGAACCGCTGCTTTGATCCGTCGGATTTGATAACCTCGATGGGATCTTCGCAGCGCTCGAACGTCGTAAAACGATAATTGCACGAACAACATTCACGACGGCGCTTGATAGTGTTGTTCGACTCCTGCATACGGGAATCGACAACGCGGGTATGTGCTTTGCCGCATTTGGGACAGCGCATGGTACCTCCTCTTAAACGATAACAAGGGTACCATGCGACCGAGCGGAAATCTTACGAACGAGCCGGAACTTTCAGAACTGCACCAGCATCAAGAGAGCTGCGATCGAGGTGATTGACGCTACGAATCATGTCGGAAGTCTCCTGCGTGGAAAGGCCATCGATGGGATGCTCCTGGGCAAGCGACCACAGAGAATCGCCGGACTGCACACGAACCGTTTCGAAGGTGACGTTGGCTACGGAATCGGCATATGCTGCGTGACGAGCAGAAAAGACTGACGTGGCGAGCACGAAGAACAGGGTGAACGCTACAGCAACAGCAACAATCGTCGAGGCCTTCAGGGCAACAGGAGCCAAAACAACGGACGCACGCTGGGTACGGACGGGTTTAGTGGCAACGGCCTGAAAATGAGACCGGCCGCCCTTCACGACCGTGAAGGCAGGCGAGGCGGGCGCCTCGAGCTTAAGAGCGAGGTTTCCCTGGACCATATCCGCTGCGTTCATTCTGTTCTCCTCTCGTTTGTTTTGACGAGAACTGTTTTATCAAGCCGCGGGGACAAAAAAGTCTAGCGCGGGAACGAGTGTTCGGTTATTATTATCTTCGAACAGTTGTTCCTATCAAGCAAAAATAGAACATTTGTTTGGTATGGGTAGAGAG
Organism: uncultured Collinsella sp.; assembly: GCA_902496115.1. GTDB lineage: Bacteria > Actinomycetota > Coriobacteriia > Coriobacteriales > Coriobacteriaceae > Collinsella. The sequence continues at coordinate 4,587 of CABUZK010000046.1, forward strand.
GAATCCCTGATGGCTCGCAAAATTACCAAGCGTCAGCAGCAAATTTACGACTTCATCAAGGAATATCAGCAGGAGAAGGGCTATCCGCCCAGTGTGCGCGAGATGGCTTCGGCCGTGGGCCTTTCCTCCCCTAGCACCGTACATGCGCATCTCTCCGCGCTGGAAGCACGCGGCCTGCTCAAGCGTGATGCCACCAAGCCTCGCGCTCTCGAGCTCTTTGACGAGGACGGATCTTCCGTCTCCATCTCAAAGTCCGATGAGCCCACGGCGCCCCGAGGCACCGTATCGCTGCCTCTCGTAGGCCGTGTCGCTGCAGGGATTCCCATCCTTGCCGAGCAGAATATCGAGGACACCTTTACCATCCCAACTGAGATCGCAACGGACCAGGGGTCCTTTATCCTCGAGGTCCACGGCAATTCGATGATTAACGTCGGCATCTATAACGGCGACTACATCATCGTTCGGGAGCAGAAAAGCGCCATGAATGGTGAGATTGTCGTGGCCATGATCGATGGTTCCGCAACAGTCAAAACGTTCTATAAGGAACAGGGACGCGTTCGCCTGCAGCCCGAAAACGACACTATGGAGCCTATCTATGCGACAAATCCCACAATCCTGGGCAAGGTCGTCGGCTTGATGCGCCGGTTCTCGTAATGCAAAAACGCATCACGATCTTTGATACCATTCGCGGGTTTACCATGCTGTCAATGGCGGGATTTCATGCCTGCTACGACCTTGCCTACCTATATGGTTGGAAGATGCCCTGGTTTACCCAGACCATCTTCCAAGACATCTGGCGCGCCAGCATCAGTTGGGTATTTTTGTTTATTGCCGGCTGGATGTGCACTCTCTCGCGCAACAACATCAAGCGTGCCGCCAAATATGCCGTTGCCGCTTTAATTGTATGGGTCGCAACTACGCTCGTCTCGGTCGATGACTCGGTGAACTTCGGCATCATTTTCTGCATGGCGGCGTGCACCGCCATTGTCGCACTCACGCGCCCGGTTCTCTATAGGGTGCCGGCAGTATGGGGTATTACCATTTGCCTCATACTCTTTACCAGTACCTGGAGCATTCCTAAAGCGGTCTACCCTATCCCCTATCTAGCTTGGCTGGGTTTCCCAGGTCCAGACTTTGTCTCCGGTGATTACTATCCGCTCATACCATTCTTATTTATGTATCTCACAGGCTTCTTTGCCGCCAGGAAGGCACAGAAAGCAAACTGCGAGGCACCAGTATGGGCCTATGAAGATCCCATCCCGGCGCTCGCGAGCCTCGGACGCCATGCGCTGCCGTTCTACCTGCTTCATCAACCGGTTATCTTGGGTGTACTGGAGCTGATTTATTCCGTTCGGTAACGCTCAAGACGTGGTGCGATACGGGCCGGAAGCTTTGCCACAATATGAACGCCGCCCTCAAGATATTCCTCGTGCAGAAGGGTTCCCTGTTCGTGCACGAGCGTAATTAACGCGCCCTCTCGATACGGGATATCGGCCGAGAGCAATACGTCCGTAGCGGCCGCTTCACGAGCGATGCGGTCGACTAAATCATCAAGACCCTCACCCGTCTGAGCCGAGAACAGCACCGCCTCGGGATAGCGCCGGCGGAAACTCAAGCGGTCGACGCTATCGAGCAGATCAATTTTATTGAACACGGTAAGCGTCAGGCGCTCACCGGCACCGATCTCGTCAAGGACACGATCAACCGCCTCGAGCTGGCGCTCGTAATCCTCATCGGAAGCATCCACAACTTTAAGAATCAAATCGGCGCCGAGCACCTCGGAAAGCGTAGATTTAAACGCGTCGACCAGGCCATGGGGCAGCTTTTGAATAAAGCCGACGGTATCGGTGATCGTCATGCCACGGCCACCGGGCAAACGGTACGAGCGCGTCGTAGGATCGAGCGTGGCAAACAGCTTATCCTGCGAAAGTACCGTGGATCCCGTCAAACGATTAAGCAACGTCGACTTGCCGGCATTGGTGTAGCCAGCCAACGCCACGCGAAACGCCGGCGATTCAATACGGCTTTTCGATTGCACATCGCGACGTTGTTCAACCTGTTTCAGTTCGCGTCGAAGCGCCGCGATCTTATTGCGAATCAGGCGACGGTCGACCTCGAGCTGGCTTTCGCCCTGGCCAAAACGCGATCCAATGCCGCCACGCGTCTGTTCCTTGGCAAGATGGCTCCACATACCTCGCAGACGAGGCAGCAGATACTGCAACTGTGCCAGCTGAACCTGTAAGCGGCCCTCACGCGTCTGGGCATGCAGGCCAAAGATATCCAAAATCAACGCCGTACGGTCAATAATCTTGACCGGTTCGCCCACGGCTTTCTCAAGATAGGACTGCTGTGAGGGCGTCAGGTCGTCGTCGAAGATAACAACATCCGCATCCATGCGATGCACCAAGCCGCACAGCTCCTCGACCTTGCCAGAACCGATAAACGATTTGGGATAGGGTTTGACCAGGCGCTGAGACAAGCGTGCCACGCATTGGGCCCCAGCAGTGTGGGCTAGACGCTCGAGCTCGTCGAGCGAACGGTCGAGCGGCCACGCGTTATCGCGCCACTCGACACCAACCAAGATGGCGCGCTCAGGTTCAGGCGCCGTGGGGACCAAAGGGAAACGAGCCATTAGGCAGCCTCGATGCGACGGTAAATATCATCAACGACCTCATCGATCGTAAACTCATCCATATCGAACCACACGATGCGATCGTCACGCTTAAACCAGGAAAGCTGGCGCTTGGCATAGCGACGTGAACGCATCTTGATAAGCTCACGGGCCTCATCCATGGTAATAGCGCCACGCAAGGTATCAATAATCTCTTTGTAACCAATTGCCTGCATCGACGTGAGCGCATCGCCCAGGCCCTGGTCCATAAGGCCATGGACCTCATCAACCAGTCCCCGCTCAAACATAAGGTCGACACGCTGGTTAATGCGCTCATAGAGCACTTCACGGCTACGCGTCAGACCAAACCACAAGGCATGATAACGCTCACGCGAAACACTGAATTTCGACTTCTGCTGGGCATATGACACGCCATCATCGTGCATCTCGAGCGCACGAATCACACGACGCACGTTATGGGGATGAATCACGGCAGCTGATTCGGGGTCGCGCTCGGCAAGCAGGGCATGCAATGCTTCCTCGCCAATGCGCTCGGCAAGCTCCTGATAGCCCACGCGGCGTTCGTCCTCGAGTTCTCCCGAAGGAAAATCCATTTCATCGAGAGCGGCCTTGAGATACAAGCCCGTACCGCCGCAAAAAACCGGAAGACGCTGCTCGCCAAGCAAACGCTCGACATGTGCTCGGGCGTCCGACTGGTAGAGCGCAGCAGAATACGCGACGCCGGGATCCACGATATCGATAAGGCGCAGAGGTGCCGAGCACTCCTCAGGCATCATTTTGGCCGTACCGATGTCCATGCCGCGATAGATTTGCATCGCGTCACACGACAACACTTCGGACGAAAGACGAGCGGCCAGGCGGTCGGCAACATCGCTTTTTCCGACCGCCGTCGGACCGACAATCGCTACGGCAGAAAGGCTTGCACCGGGAGAAATCATTAGCGAGGCTCGCCCACGACGGAGCCAGACAGATACCACGTCTTGGCGACATCAATATCAACATCAACGATTTTACCGATGAGCTGATCGATGCTATAGCCAGCAGGAATCGGCGCATGCACCGTCTGGTTCTTGGGACTCTTGCCCAGAAGGACAGCGTCATTCTTCTTGCTCGTGCCCTCAATGAGCGCAGGCACCACGGTGTGAAGCTCGCCCTGGTTATACTCGTGTGCCGTCGTCTCGATAACCTTGACCAGACGGTTAAAGCGCTCAAGGATAACCTCATGCGGGGTGGGATCATAAATCTCGGCGGCCGGGGTACCGGCGCGCTTGGAGTAAATAAACGTGTAGGCTTGGGCATAGCGCACCGTCTCGGCAAGCGAGAGCGTCTGCTCAAAGTCTTCCTCGGTCTCACCAGGGAAGCCCACGATGATGTCGGTCGAAAGCGCAATATCGGGCATACGGTTACGAATACGATCGACCAGGCCCAGATAATCCTCACGTGTATACCGACGATTCATCTCTTTAAGGATGCGCGTGGAACCCGACTGAACGGCCAAGTGAAGCTGCGGCATGACGGCAGGCGTCTCGGCCATAGCATCGATGGTCTCGGGCAGCAGATCTTTGGGATGCGAAGAGGTAAAGAAGATACGCTCGACACCCGTATCGCCCACAGCGCGCAGCAGATCGGCAAAACGCGGCTTGCCAAAGAGATCGCGACCGTAGGAGTTAACGTTTTGGCCCAGCAGCGTAATCTCGCGCACGCCCTGACGCACAAGCCCGGTAACCTCGTCGACAATCTCCTCGAAGGGACGACTCTTCTCACGACCACGGACGTACGGCACGATGCAGTACGTGCAGAAATTGTTGCAGCCCGTCATGATAGGCACCCAGGCGTGATACGGCGTCTCGCGATGCCACGGCATACTCATGGCGTCGGTATCCTCATGCTCATTCGTACGGATATGGCGCTTGCCATCCAAAAACGCCTCGGCGATAAGCTCGGCCACGTGAGCAATGGAATGGGTGCCGAAAATGACGTTGACGTTATCGACGTTGGTGAGCAAGCCCTCGCCATCGCGCTGGGCGATGCAGCCGCCCACGGCGACCACACGCTTACCCGAAGGCGAAGGAGGCAGGCTCTTGCAGGAATTGCACTGACCATAGAGGCGAGTATCGGCAGCCTCGCGCACACAGCACGTCATGAACACGACAATATCGGCATGCTCGGGATCGAGCGCCATAAGACAGCCATACGAATCGAGCAAGCCACTCACGCGCTCGGAGTCGTGCTGATTCATCTGGCAGCCGAATGTGCGGATAAAGTAGGTTTTACCGGCAAGAATATCGCGTACGGAACGCTGGTCCATGAGCTTACATCCTAACGATGGTGTCGACGGGGCGCATAGGTGCTACAAGCGTGCAGATGGCTCGTTTACGCAACAGGCTTAACGTCGTCCATGACGACGTTATCCATAGCAGCCCGATTAATCTGGTGAACGTAGATAGAGAGACGAATTGCCGTGCGCGACTCCCCGTTAATGAGGATGTCGGAGAACACCGGCGCGCAGGAGACATCAAAGCCGGTCGGAATCAGAAAGCCGCGCGCAATGGCAACGGCCTTGATGGCCTGGTTGACGGCACCGGCGCCGACGCACTGAATGTTGACGGGGACGCCATCTTTGACCATGCCGGCAATGGCGCCGGCAACGGACGCGGGCGATGATTTGCTTGATACCTTCAGGCAATCCATGAAGAAACTCCTGCGTTTAAAAGTACGTTTTAACTGCAATAACTGTATCGTACCGAGCGGACTCGGTAAAGATTTTATTCCTCTTTGGAAAGATCGAACGTCACCGTGATGCGATCACGCGAAACGCGAATCTTAGGGTCGCCGCACAGATTGAGGTAATACCGGGCAGCGAGGTCGTTAAAGTCACGCTCGACCGCACGCGAAAACTGCGCCATATCATCCTTGGCGATGCGAAGACCTCGACGGTCCTTGGCAAGATCGACGGGAGCCGGCGCATGCGAGGTGGAATCACGCTCGCGCAGCAGGCGCGCGGTCACGCCGCGAACGGGCTTAATCTGTCCCGAAAGAATACGGTGGGCAGTGCGCTCGGACATCTCAAGACCCAACCCGGAGCAGATCCGGATAAAGTCCTCGGCATCCGAGGCAAGGCCCAAACGATCGATAACCGGAAGCTCGCACTCGTCATCGATAAAGAGCAGGCGCGACGTATCGAGACGACTCGAAGCCTGAGCGTACAGGGTCGCAGCGATCTCGGACGGAGAGCCCAGATACACATCGCAGCCACGCAGTTCCTCGAGGGCAAACTCACAGGCTGCGCGAATGATGTTGTGGGGGCCGCGAGCACATACATAGCGGCCGTCTTCGTCTTTAACCGCCTGAGGCCAGCTCGACTGGTCGGCGCGCTCACCCAAGCGATCGGTAGCAACACACACCTTAAACGCGGAGCCCAAATCGACGCCCGAGGTAACAACGCGTGCCTCATCCGTGTTCTGCTTGATAGAGAACAACGCCATACCACGACCGTGAACACCCCAACGGTCCATTTTCATGCTCTCGAGCTTGGAGGTGACACGGGCATCGAAGATACGCTCCTGCATATCCTGCGGCACACCCGAACCGTTATCCAGGAAGAGGAGGGTGCGAACACCCTCCTCCTTGGTCGTGGCAAGATAGACCTTATCGGCTCCGGCATCGCGAGCATTGCGCAGCATCTCGATGACAATGTCCTCTACATGCTGAATGTCATGCTTGGCCTGACGGCGCTCGGCCTCCGAAACACGGAGGCGGACATACCCCTCGCCAAGGTTTTCCTCGACGCGAAGGTTGCCCTCCCCCGACATCGACGCGATAAATGAGATGAGCTCGTTCGCGTCGTTCATGTTATTTAGCGATATCGACGGCGCGGCTCTCGCGAATCACGACAACGCGCACCTGACCGGGATACTCCATCTCTTCCTCGATCTGGTGGGCGATATCGTGCGCAAGCACCGTGGACTGGGCATCGGAGATCTTATCCGGCTGGACCATGACATGGACTTCGCGACCGGCCTGCATGGCATAGGTACGCTCGACGCCGTCGTGAGAGTTGGCGATCTCCTCGAGCTTCTCAAGGCGCTTGATGTAGTTCTCGGCCGACTCGCGGCGGGCACCGGGGCGAGAAGCGGAGACGGCATCGGCAGCCTGGACCAGAACGTCGAGCACCGTGTTGGGATCGACGTCGGCATGATGGGCCTCGATCGCGTGGACAATAACGGGCTTCTCACCATAACGGCGGGCAAGCTCAGCACCAATCACAGCATGCGGGCCCTCAACGTCATGGTCGATGGCCTTGCCCAGGTCGTGCAGAAGACCGGCGCGCTTGGCAGTCACAACGTCCAGGCCAAGTTCGGAGGCCATAACGCCGCACAGGTCGGAGACCTCAAGCGAGTGTTGCAGCACGTTCTGACCAAACGAGGTGCGGTAGCGCAAAGCGCCCAGGGTCTTGACGATCTCGGGATGCAGGTCGTGGATACCGGTATCGAAGGCGGCCTGCTCGCCGGCCTCGCGCACACGCTGCTGAACCAAGTCGGCGGCCTTGTGGTACATCTCCTCGATGCGAGCGGGGTGAATGCGGCCATCGGCAATGAGGTTCTCGAGCGCCACACGGGCAGTCTCACGACGGACCGGATCGAAGCTCGAAAGCACAACGGTCTCGGGGGTGTCATCAATCACGAGGTTGACACCGGACACCTGCTCAAAGGTGCGGATGTTGCGACCCTCACGACCGATGATACGACCCTTAAGGTCATCGGAAGGAATATGCACGGAAGTGACGGTGACCTCGGCGGTATGGTCTGCGGCGCAACGCTGAATCGCCAGGGAGAGAATCTCCTGAGCGGTCTTGTGGCACTCGGCGCGGACCTGCTGCTCGGACTCGCGGATGATGGTGGCCGCCTCGTGGGTAACCTCGCCGCGGACCTTGTCGAGCAGCTCCTTGTGAGCGTCCTCGCGCGTAAGGTCGGCAATACGCTCAAGCTCGGAAGTCTGCTTGGCGCAGAGCTCCTCAAGCTCGCGAGAGCGCTTCTCGACCTGACCAGCCTGGCTGGACAGCTGATGCTCACGCTTGTCGAGCGCATCGTTGCGACGATCGAGCGATTCCTCGCGCTGCATCACGCGGTTTTCGAGCGTGCGAATCTCGCTCTTACGCTGCTTGTCCTCGGCCTCGGCGGCCTGCTTGTTCTTGATGATCTCTTCCTTAGCCTCGAGCAGAGCCTCTTTTTTGAGGGTCTCGGCCTGACGCTTTGCATCACCGATCAGGGACTCTGCCTGTGCGTGTGCCGACTGAATCTTTTCGTCGGCCTCGTGAAGACTACCCTGCTTGGCGGTGCGCATGTAGGCAATGGCGGCGATGGCACCCAAAACGAGGCCAACGAGCGCTGCAATGATAGGCATGCTCACTCCTTTTTATGGATTCGTTACACAGCAAAGCGAACCGTCCTTACGAACGGCTCGCGACATTTGAGTAATATGGGCGCAGCTTATGCGGGTCGGATACAGATAAACAAATAAACAAACTCATCACAGATGAGCACATATCACAAAGCAAATGACAGTATTTATCCTACGTTGAACCGCAACAACTGTCAAATAAACGCACCCGGCACGGCGCCTATCAAGCGGTGAACGGCAGGGGCGTACCATGTGCACGCTTACACGGCGCATTCCTCGCTTGAGGCATCGAGCCGCACCTTAACGGCATCGGCGGCGATGTGATACGAAAAGCCCTTACCCATCAAAAACCTGACGAGCTTTTCGAATGCACGTACTTCGGGAACGCGACGTTTAGCGAGCAAGGCCGACGCACGAGCCAAGTCGTCATCCACGGCAAAATAATCCTCTGGATACCCGGGGATATCGTCAAGTACGACATGACGGCGCTTGAGTTCAGCCTCGATCTTACGCTGTCCCCAGCCGCGACGCTTACGCTCTTCAATAAAGTACGAACAAAAGCGGTTCTCATCCAAAAAACGATACTCGGTCGCTCGAGCAACGGCAAAATCGATCGCAGGCTGTCGAAAGCCATAGCGCGCCAACTTATCGCGCACCTCGCCCGTGGCATGATCGCGGCGCGAAAGCATCTCGGTCACCATAGTGAGCGCACATTTACGTTCGATAAGCTGCACAGCCTCGCGAAAGTCATCCCAATCACAGGGAAGGTCGGGGCGGTTCTTAACGTACAGGCGCGCCACGCGCACGGGAATCCAAATGGAACGTTCAAATCCGCCCTCGAGATCGCAATCGATATGCGCGCAGGGCTTTTTAGACGCATAACCGCTCGAGAACGAGGAGGCCGCCTTCTTATCAGGAAAGACGACCGTGGCCTCGGTCACCGTATACGACATGTCGGCATCCGCTACTCGTCGTCATCGTCGAGCATCGCGGAGCCATCGATGGCGTACAGTTCATCAAACTCCTCGGGGGCAGGCTGGTCGGTCAACTCAACCTCGGAGGGGGCATCATCGTCATACTCAAGGCCGCAGGCAAGGCGAACTTTGTGCTCGATCTCGTCGGCGCAATCGGGGTGCTCGCGTAGGAACGTCTTGGCGGCCTCGCGACCGTTACCGAGCTTGTCCTCGCCATAGGCAAACCAGGACCCCATCTTTTTGCAGATGCCGCACTCAACAGCCATATCCAAAATCGAGCCCTCTTTGGAGATGCCGGTGCCATACATGATGTCAAACTCGGCCGAACGGAACGGAGCCGCCACCTTGTTCTTAACGACCTTGGCACGCACGCGATTGCCGATAACCTCGTCCTTGAGCTTGATGGTATCGATTTTGCGAATATCGATTCGCACAGAAGAGAAGAACTTGAGCGCGCGGCCGCCCGTGGTGGTCTCGGGGTTACCGAACATGACGCCGATCTTCTCGCGCAGTTGGTTAATGAAGATGCAGGTCGTGTTGGACTTGGCAAGCGAACCGGCGAGCTTACGGAGTGCCTGGCTCATCAAACGAGCCTGCAGGCCCACCGTCGTGTCACCGATCTCGCCCTCGATCTCGGCACGTGGAGTCAAGGCGGCAACAGAGTCGACGACGATGGCGTCGATGGCACCGGAGCGCACAAGCATATCGACGATCTCGAGCGCCTGCTCGCCCGTATCGGGCTGGGAAATGAGGACCTCATCGATATCAACACCGATGCGCGCGGCATAGGTGGGATCAAGCGCGTGCTCGGCATCGATAAATGCCACGACGCCGCCCATGGCCTGTGCTTCTGCAAGGATCTCGAGCGAAAGCGTCGTCTTACCGGAAGACTCGGGGCCATAAATCTCGACGATA
>CABUZK010000047.1 GCA_902496115.1 uncultured Collinsella sp.
ACCGACGTGCTCTTTAAGGGCGGCCTGACCGTCAAGACCACCATCGACCCCACGATGCAGCAGGTGGCAGAGAATGCCGTTCGCGAGCAGCTCGACACGCTCTCGCTCGACGGCCTGGACATGGGCATGGTCGTCGTCGACCCCAAGACCGGCTACATCAAGTGCATGGTGGGTGGCTACGACTACAATGCCGACGAGAACCACGTGAACCACGCCACGGCCAAGCGCCCCGTCGGTTCCACCTTTAAGGCCTTTACGCTCGCCACCGCCATCCAAAACGGCATGAATCCCAACGTCACTCTTAACTGCAACTCGCCGCTCAAGGCTAAGGGCACCACGACCGAGGTCCAAAACTACGCCAACCAGAGCTATGGCAACATCACGCTCAAGCAGGCGACGGCATACTCCTCCAACACCGGCTATATCCAGGTGGCCGAGGCCGTCGGCAACAGCAAGATTATCTCGCTCGTCAAAAAACTCGGCATCGATCCTTCTAAGGACAATATCGAGGACGTTCCCGTCATGACGCTCGGTACCGGCTCGATCTCTCCGCTCGAGATGGCGTCCGCCTACGCGACGTTTGCTAACGGAGGCAAATACCGCCAGCCGATCGCCATTACCGAGATCGACTCGCGTACCGGATCGGTCCTGTACCAGCACACCGATAACCCTCAGCAGGTGCTGACCGAGGGCGAGGCCGCCGCGGTCACCGATGTCCTGTCCGGCGTCATGAAGGGCGGCGGTACGGGTGCTGCCGGCGCCCTGAGCGTCAACCAGCCCTATGCCGGCAAGACGGGCACCACCGACAACACCACCAATCTGTGGTTCTGCGGCTATACCCCGCAGCTGGCGTGCGCCCTGTGGACCGGCTATTCCGCGGGCGAGATCCCCATCCAAAAATACGGCACGGACCTGCTGGGCGACAGCACCAACCTGCCTGTCTTCAAGCGGTTTATGAACACCGTTCTGACCGGTACCGAGCGCGAGGAGTTTGCGACCGGAACGGCGCCCACCTACAAGAACAACAGCGTCTGGAAGTTCTACGGCACCAACAACACCAAGAAGACGGAGAACGACGACAAGGACGAGAACGAAGACGAAGAGGAAACCACCACGACGACTACCACGACGACCACGACCACCGAGACCACGGGTGGCGACACCACCGGCGGCACCGGTACGACCGGTGGCTCGACGGGCGGCTCCACTGGTGGTTCGACCGGCGGCGATGGCGGCACGCCTACGCCTACGCCCACTCCCGACCCCTCGCCCACGCCTGACGATACGGTCGGCTAGAAATTCATCCGGCCATAAGCAACAAGGCCCCCGAGCAGCTTATTTGAACTGCTCGGGGGCCTTTTAGTTTGAAGCGGCCTGGTGGGCGGTCTTTATACCGGCAAACAAAGGGGGGGGGTACCAACCAACGTCGATACCCCCTTACAAGCCACGATGTCAGCGCACACAGTGCAGAGCGCACGACCCGCACGCCTACTTGCGAGAATTGCTCAGCTTATTGATCAGCGCCTCAAGACGCTCGCCGTCCTCGGCCGTCTGGGCAATAACCAAAATCGTATCGTTGCCGGCAAGCGAGCCAAGCACATCGGGCAACTCTGCCGCATCAACGGCGGCGGCGATGCCGGAAGCCGTGCCAGGCTGAGCCTTGATCATAACCAGATTATCGGTACGCAAAACGCCCGTTACGAGCTCGGAAACCATACGCTGCAGGTGCAGGTCCTCTGCCAGAACATAGATACCCTCGGGGAGCTTACGCAGCCCCATATCGGCAATATCGCGAGAGACAGTCGCCTGCGTGCAATCAAAGCCCATAGCACGGAGCTCATCGACCAGCACGCGCTGCGTACGGACGTCCTTATTGCGCACAATATCTCTAATGGCATCCTGGCGCCCATTGCGTTTTTTAGCCATACAAACCCTCTCTCCAAAAGATGGCGGAGACAATCAATCAGTGATTGAATAGTTTAACGCTATTTGAAGGCTTTTGTGTATAAGAACGCATTTCGAAACAATTCTATGCAAATTTGTTTCGAAATGAGCCGTTTAGGCGGTTTTTGCACCCGTCCGGTTAAGAAAAGCTGCCAGATGCGTACACATCACGCAGCGCGTGGGCTTGGCGCTGGCGATCGGCCCAAACAACAGACCGAGTCCCCGATGGTTGTCCTTGAGCGCGGCGACCATCTGACGGGTTCGAGGCGCCTCGAGCATATCACGCATGCGGGCGGAACGCTCAATTGACGACACCCCATGCGGGCTCAGACACAAATTCTCGATGCAGCCGACCAGTCCGGCAAAGTAGAACTTTTGGCTTGCCAGCTTGAGCCGACCACCGCTATCTGCTTCCGAGAGTGAGTCCGCAAGCTCGTCGAGCGCTCGAGTGTCATCGGATATCCTGGCATACATGGTGGGATCAAAGGCATCTGTAAGCTTAGGTGCCACCGCGTGGAAACAAGCGTCGCCGCAGCCGGACACGAATCGTGCCTGTGAGAGCGCATAAGCCATAAACTCAACCGTACGGTACGCCTTGCCACGCGACAGGCATGCTTCAAACAGCGGACGGCTATACATCACGCCAGAGGTCTGAGCGACTAGGCCGCCCAAAATCAACTGGGGCAGCCCAGTCACCATAGAAGACTCGTCTTCTATGGCAATAGAGGCAGCATCCAAGACGCGCGAATGACGCTCGCGATGCGCATCGTATCGATCGAGCGACACCGAGGGGAGCACAATGTCTGCCGCAGTATCGCACGCGATATCGACCATCTTGGAAAGGGCCTGCGGAGCAAACCACTCATCGGCGTTCATGGCGATGATGTGAGAGCCGCGCGAGGCATCAAAACCGGCACGAAGACAAGCGCCGCGCTTCGCGTCCTCGACGTCAATCAAATCAATATGGATGTCCCTGTCGGCAGCAACTTGAAGCGAATGGCGCACACCGGGCGCAGCATCGCGGCAGACAACGACAATCTGCAAATCGTAGAGGTCTTGGTTCTGGATACTCTCGAGCGCACGCATCGCATAGCTGGGCGAACCTTCTACCACAAGGATCACCGAAAGTCGCGGATGCGAGCCACGTCGAACCAAGTTATCCGTCCTCTCGACAGCAATGAATCAAACTGTCGTTCATGGTACACCCCGGCAATAAAAGCAATGAGACACCGGTTGCACTGCACGCCAAGAACAGATGTTGCACACGCGCAGCCCACAGATGACAGGTGCCGACGAACGGCGCGTCGAGCCCTCCCCTAGTCGAGCACGACAAGCTCGGCGGGATCGTAATCCACGCCCATAAACGTAAGGCCGCAGGCAGGAGCCGTGGGGCCCGCAGCGGTACGATCGCAAGCATCGATGACCTCGCGCATCCACTCGGGTTCACGGCGATGCATGCCAATCTCGACAAGCGTGCCAACGATCGTACGGACCATCGAATGCAGAAACGCATTGCCCTCGATGGTAAACGTCAGGATGTCCTCGCCAAACGCAACCTCATGGCCAAACTCGGCGCGCATTACGCAGCGGTGCGTAGGTTTGCCCACGGCAGAGGCAACCTTGCAAAAGCTTTTAAAGTCCTGCTCGCCCAAAAGCGCAGGGCAGGCGGCCGCCATCGCATCGACGTCGAGGGGATAGCGATACCACCACACAGCACCGCGTGACAGCACGGGCCGCGCATCACGATCGGCAATGCGATAGGTGTAAGTGCGAGAGCGCGCGTCAAAGCGCGCAGAAAAGCCCTTACGGGCCCTGTAGACCTCGTTTATGGCGATATCTTTGGGCAGCAGGGCATCCATAGCCCGCAGCCACCTACGGCGCGTACACGCGAGCTCAGCGTCCGTTACGGGAACGCTGATGTACTGAGCCACGGCATGCACGCCGGCATCGGTACGCCCCGCGCACGTCAAATCGATCGGGCGGCGAAGCAGCGTCTCGATGGCTCGACGTAGCTCGCCCGCAACCGTCGTCTGTCCCGGCTGCTCGGCAAATCCGCTATACGACGAGCCATCATAGGCCACACGAAATACGAGCGTGGCGTCAAGCTCGGAAATCGAATTGAAATCAGACGGGGCAGTCATGGGCGCTCCCAACAAACAAGTAACGGTATCGCGACAAAAAAAGAGGGGTACGCGAACGTACCCCTCGAATATAGCCTATGCAGACGGAAAGTCTACTCAGCGGTCTCCTCAGCAGGAGCCTCCTCGACGGCCTCGACCTTCTTGGGAGCAGCGGCCTTCTTGGGGGCCGGAGCAGCCTTCTTGGCCTTAGGCGTGCAAGGCTCGGTGACGAGCTCCATGATAACGATGGGAGCGTTGTCGCCCTTGCGGTTGCCGAGCTTCATGATGCGGGTGTAACCGCCGTTGCGGTCCTGCCACATGCCCTGGGCAGCCTTGTCGAAGATCTCGGCAACGAGCTGCTTATCGCCGAGCTTGGCGATAGCCAGACGACGAGAGTGCAGGTCGCCCTTCTTGGCCCAAGTGATGATCGGGTCGACGACCGAACGCAGCGCCTTAGCGCGGGTCACGGTGGTCTTGATGCGGTCGTTCTCGAAGAGGGCCTTAGCAAGGCTCTTCTTCATGGCCTTGGTGTGGCTCGCATCGGTGCCGAGCTTCAGGCCCTTCTTAACGTTGTGACGCATGGTCTAGTTTCTCCTCAAATATGCGAAGCATTAAGCCTTCAGGCTCAGGCCCATGGACTCAAGCTTGTCCTTCACTTCCTCGATCGACTTAACACCGAAGTTACGGATGTTGAGCAGATCGTTCTCCGAGAACTCAACGAGCTGACGGACCGAGTGAATGCTGGCGCGCTTAAGGCAGTTGTAGGAACGGACGGAAAGGTCCAGATCCTCGATCTGCTTGTCCAGCTCGGCGTTGTCGTTGGTGACCTCGGGAGCGAAGATCGAAGCCTCCTCCTCGACCTCGGGGGTCTCGGCAAGGTTCATAAAGGCGGCCATATGCTGGTTGATGATATTGGCAGCCTGGACCACGGCGTCGCGCGGGGCGATGGAGCCGTTGGTCTCGATCTCGAGGACAAGGCGGTCGTAGTCGGTGTGCTGACCGACACGGCAAGCCTCAACGAGCTTGGCGCAACGGGAAACCGGCGAGTACAGCGAGTCGACGTGGATCACACCGATGGGATCGTTGTCGCGCTTGTTTGCCTCGCCAGAAACATAGCCGCGGCCATAGCCGATGCGCATGCTCATGGTGAGATGGCCACCCTCGGTGAGCGTAGCAATGTGCTGCTCGGGGTTGACCAGCTCAAACTCGGACGGAATAAAGAAGTCCGCACCGGTGACCTCGCAGGGGCCGTCAACCGAGATGGTGGCGGTCGCCTCGTCGGTCGTGCCGAGAGCCCTGAAGACAAGACCCTTGACATTCAGGACGATGTCGGTGACATCCTCGACCATGTTAGGGATGGTCATGAACTCGTGCTGCGCACCATCGATCTGAATAGCCTCGACGGCGGCACCCTCGAGCGAGGACAGAAGAACGCGACGAAGGGAGTTACCCAGCGTATCGCCGTAACCACGCTCGAGCGGCTCGACGGAGACACGAGCAGACGTCTCGTTGATCTCTTCGACCTGAACCTGAGGCCTAATGAATTCTGACATGTATTACCTCCAGCCTCAGCAGCCCGGATGGACTACTTAGAGTAGAGCTCGACGATGAGCTGCTCGTTGATATCACCGCTGATCTGCTCACGCGTCGGCAGAGCGAGCACGTTACCAGACAGCTTCTCGATATCGACCTCGAGCCAGCCAGGGACCTCAAAGCGCTCGGAGGAAATCAGGGCCTCCTTGATGGGGAGGAGGTCACGGAACTTCTCGCCGACAGCGACGACGTCGCCGGCCTTGACGCGGTAGGACGGGATGTCCACGCGCTTGCCGTTCACGGTGAAGTGACCGTGACGGACGGACTGACGAGCCTCTTTGCGGGTGCGGGCGAAGCCAAGACGGAAGACGACGTTGTCGAGGCGAGACTCAAGGATGATCATGAGGTTCTCACCGGTGACGCCGTTCATCTTGCGGGCCTTGTTGAAGTAGCCGTGGAACTGCTTCTCCAGAACGCCATAGATGAACTTGACCTTCTGCTTCTCGCGCAGCTGCATGCCGTACTCAGATTCCTTGCGACGGCGCTTGGGCTGACGGATAGATTCCTTCTTGCTGCTGTAACCGAGCTCAGCGGGATCGATCCCGAGCTGACGGCAGCGCTTAAGAACAGGAGTCCTGTCGATTGCCATATTGATACGATCCTTTCAGTTACACGCGGCGACGCTTCTTGGGGCGGCAGCCGTTGTGCGGAATGGGGGTCTTGTCCTGGATGCTCGAGACCTCGAGGCCAGCAGCCTGGAGGGAGCGGATGGCGGTCTCACGACCGGAGCCGGGGCCCTTGACGAAGACGGAAACCTTCTTCATACCGTGCTCCATGGCCTGCTTGGCAGCAGCCTCGGCAGCCATCTGGGCAGCGAACGGCGTGGACTTACGGGAGCCCTTGAAGCCCACCTGGCCAGCCGACTTCCAGGAAATGACGTTGCCCTGGGGATCGGTGATCGAAACGATCGTGTTGTTGAACGTAGAACGAATGTGAGCCTGGCCCACGGAAATGTTCTTACGGTCCGCGCGCTTCAGACGGGCAGCGCGAACGTTCTTCTTAGCAGTAGCCATCTATCTAGCGCTCCTTATTTCTTCTTCTTAGCACCGATCTGACGCTTCGGGCCCTTGCGGGTACGAGCGTTAGTGTGGGTGCGCTGGCCGCGGACCGGGAGGCCCTTGCGGTGACGAAGGCCGCGGTTGCAGCCGATGTCCATAAGGCGCTTGACGTTCTGGTTGCGCTCACGGCGGAGGTCGCCCTCAACCATGATCTGGTTCTTATCGATATAATCGCGGATGGCGTTAACCTCATCCTCGGTGAGGTCCTTAACGCGCGTATCCACGTTAACGTTGCACTCGACGCAAATCTTCGTCGCAGTGGTGCGGCCGATGCCGTAAATGTAGGTCAGACCGATCTCAACGCGCTTCTCACGCGGGAGGTCGACACCATTAATACGGGCCAACGTAGTCTCCTCTCTTAACCCTGACGCTGCTTATGACGGGGGTTCTCGCAAATGACGAGGACCTTGCCATGGCGCCTAATGATTTTGCACTTATCGCACATCTTCTTGACCGAAGGACGTACCTTCATCGTTCTTCCTTTCGGTAGCGCTCAAACTACTTCCCTACTATCTACTCGCCCAGCCGCAGGCGTTTAAAACTATGGCTGGTCTTCACACACAATCCGACCGTAGGTTGAGCTAAGCCTGCAGTCGGAAATGGAGTGCGTGTATGCGTGCCGCTATTTGTAGCGATAGGTGATGCGGCCGCGGGTCAGGTCGTACGGGGAAAGCTCCACGACAACCCTGTCACCGGGGAGAATACGGATGTAATTCATTCGGATCTTGCCAGAAATGTTGCACAGAACCGAATGACCGTTCTCGAGCTCGACCTTAAACATGGCATTGGGCAGCGGTTCCTTTACCGTACCCTCGAGCTCAATTGCGTCTTCCTTCTTCACAAGCAATCATCTTTCTCTAGAAAACGACAGCGATTGAGTATTCTACAACACGTATGCACGCATCGTAATAACTTCGTAATGGCTCCACAACTAAGTGGAACTTGTTACATTTCTCCGCCTTGGAGCGAACACCAAGCACCTTGGGCATCCGTGGTGAGAATCACCGGACCGTCATTGGTAATGGCGACGGTGTTCTCGTAGTGCGCGGCGGGCAGGTGGTCGTTGGTCGTGACGATCCAACCGTCGGAGCCCGTGCTCACATGGTTGGAACCCATCGTAACCATCGGCTCGATGGCAATGACCATGCCGGCCTGGAGGCGAACGCCCCTCCCCTTCTTTCCATAGTTAGGAACGTTGGGGTCCTCGTGCATTACGCGACCAATGCCATGGCCCACATAATCACGAAGCACGCCGTAACCGTGAGACTCGGCGAGGGACTGAACGGCATAACCGACGTCCCCGATATGGTTACCGGGAACAGCCTGCTCAATGGCAGCCTTAAGGCAATCACGCGTGACCTCGCACAAAGCCTTGGCTTCGGGCGTGGGGGTGCCGACGAAAAACGTCCAAGCGTTATCGCCGACCCAACCGTCGACAACGGCTCCCGTATCGATGGAGATGATATCGCCATCGCGCAGGATCATGTCGGGGTTGGGAATACCGTGGACCACGGCATCGTTGATTGATGCGCAAATGGTCCCCGGGAACCCGCCGTAACCCTTAAAGGCCGGGGTGCCGCCATGCATGCGGATAATCTGCTCCGCGAGCTGATCGAGCTCAAAAGTCGAAACGCCGGGGCGCACCATGGCTCCAACGTGGCGGAGCGCCATCTTAGATAGCGCTCCTGCCTTCTTCATCTGCTCGATTTGCGTTGCAGACTTAATCTTGATCATAGACCGAGAGCCTCTTTGACATCCCCGTACACGGTCTCGCGAGCCTGGTCACCGTTGACCGACTTGAGCAGACCCTGGCCACGATAGTAGTCGACGAGCGGACTCGTGGACTTCTCGTAGACGTCGAGACGGTTCTTGATGGTCTCGGGCTTGTCGTCGTCGCGCTGATACATCTCGCCTGCGCACTTGGGGCAGGTAGCATCAGCAGCGGTGCCGGTGTAACCGCAGGCGCGGCAGGTGCGACGCGAAGACAGACGATCGATAATGACCTCGGGGGCCACATCGACCAGAAGGGCACAGTCGATCTCGCGACCCATGGCGGAAAGCTCGGAATCGAGCGTCACAGCCTGGGCGGTGTTGCGCGGGAAGCCGTCGAGGATGAAGCCCTGTTGGGCGTCATCGGCGGCAAGGCGCTCCTTGACAAGGTCGATCACGAGCTGGTCGGGAACGAGCTCGCCAGCGTCCATGTACTTCTTAGCCTGAATACCAAGCTCGGTGCCACCCTTGACGGCAGCACGCAGCAGGTCGCCCGTGGAAATGTGAGCGACGCCAAACTCGGCGACGAGCTCCTGTGCGACGGTGCCCTTACCGGCACCCGGAGCTCCGAGCAATACGAGGTTCATGAGCAATCCTCCTCTAGCCTATTTAAAGAATCCATCGTAATCATACATCTTGATCTGGCCTTCGAGCTTATCGACCGTGTCGAGCACGACGCCGACCATGATGAGGATGGACGTGCCGCCAAATGCCTGGATCAGATGGTTACCCGTGAAGGAGAAGATGATCGAAGGCACGATGGCGATGAGCGCCAAAAAGACAGCGCTGGGAAGCGTGATCTTGTTGAGCGCGTTCTTGATGTAGGCCGCGGTAGCCCTACCCGGACGCACGCCCGGAATAAAGCCGCCCTGCTTCTTAAGGTTGTCGGCCGTGTCATCGGGGTTGAACACCATGGAGGTATAGAAGTACGCGAAGAACACGATGAGAACAACGTTAAGCACCCAGTTGAGCCAACCGGTCGAAAGCGCAGAGGCAACTGCCTGAATCCAGCCGATGCCGGGGAAGAACACGGCAATCTGGGCCGGGAAGTACAGCAGCGCCGAAGCGAAGATGATCGGCACGACGCCCGCGGTGTTGACCTTGATGGGCAGGTAGGTGGTCTGGCCACCCATCATGCGACGGCCTACGACGCGCTTGGCGTAGGAGACCGGAATGCGGCGCTGGCCGCGCTCAAGGAAAACAATCAGCGGGATAACCAGCAGGATGATGGCGCAGATGATCACCATGGTGATGATGCCACCGGCATTGCCCTCGGTGCTGGAGAAGATCGCCTGCGGCAGACCGGCCATGATGTTCGCAAAGATGATCAGCGACATGCCATTGCCGATACCGCGCTGGCTGATGAGCTCACCAATCCACATGATCAGCATGGCACCCGCGGTAAGCGTGCCAACGACCATGAGGTCGAAGATGATCTCGGGAGCGCCGGCGCCATTAAAGCTAATGCCGAAGCTCTTAAAGAGGAAGAGGTAACCCACGGAGTTGAGGATTGCCAGAGCCAGGGTGAGGTAACGCGAATACTGCGTAATCTTGGTCTGACCGACCTCGCCCTCGCGGGCAAGCTCATGCAGGGAAGGCACGACGGCCTGGAGCATCTGGAGGATGATCGAGCTGGTGATGTAAGGCATGATGCCCAGCGAAAACACCGACACATAGCTCAAAGCGCCGCCAGAGAAAAGATTCAGGAGGGCCATAGCACCTGCGGCGACCGAATTGTTATCGGTCGAGAAAAGGCCCAGCATCCCCTGGAAGGGAATGCCGGGCACAGGAACGTGCGCACCAATGCGGTACACGACGAGCATAGCTATGGTAAAAAGAATCTTTTCGCGCAATTCTTTGATGCGGAAAGCATTCTTAAGACCATTTAGCACGGCAGCTCGACCTTTCCGCCGGCGGCCTCGATCTTGGCCTGCGCAGAAGCGCTGACCTTGTCGACCTTGACCGTGAACTTCTTGGTGAGCTCACCATTGCCGAGCACCTTGACGGGCTCGAACTCGCTCTTGGTGATGCGAGCGGCCTTAAGAGCGGCACCGTCGATCACAGCGCCGTCCTCGAACTTGCGCTCGAGACGCTCAACGTTAACAGCGGTGTACTCGATACGACGGGGGTTGCGGAAGCCCGGAAGCTTGGGCAGGCGCATAGCCAGCGGAGTCTGGCCACCCTCGAAACCGGCACCCTTGGTGCCGCCAGAGCGGGAACCCTGGCCCTTCTGACCGCGGCCAGAAGTGGTGCCGTGACCCGAAGAATTGCCACGGCCGACGCGCTTGCGGTTCTTGGTGGAACCGGGCGCGGGAGTAAGATCGTGAAGCTGCATTTGCTACTCCTCTACAATCTCGACAAGGTGCTTGACCTTGAAGATCATGCCGCGGACGGACTCGTTGTCAGCAATCTCGCGAACCTCGCGGATCCTGTGGAGACCGAGGGCACGGACAGTACGGACCTGGTCCTGCTTGCAACCGTTGGTGCTGCGGACCTGCTTGATCTTGATGGTGTCAGCCATGCTTAGTTCTCCTTACCGACGAACATCTCGGAGACCGTCAGGCCACGGCGAGCCGCGACGTCCTCAGGGCTGGAGAGCTCCTTGAGGCCCTCGACGGCAGCCTTGATGATGTTGAGGCCGTTGTCGGTACCGAGGGACTTGGACAGGACGTTCTTGATGCCAGCAAGCTCGAAGAGGGGACGCACAGCGCCGCCGGCGATAACGCCGGTACCCTCGACAGCGGGCTTGATGATGATGCGGCCGGCACCAAAGTGACCGAGAACCTCGTGCGGAATGGTGCCCTGATCGGTCACCGGCACGTGGAACATGTTCTTCTTGGCATCGAGAGACGCCTTGGAGATGGCCATGGGCACCTCAGCGGACTTGCCCATGCCAACGCCGACGTTGCCCTTGCCGTCGCCAACGACGACGAGAGCGACGAGGCTCATGCGACGACCACCCTTGACGGTCTTCGACACGCGGTTGATGTAAACGACGCGCTCCTCGAACTCGGAGGCCTCGCGCTGCTGCTTCTGATTACGAGCCATGTGCTACATACCTCCTAGAACTCGAGACCGGCGGCACGAGCACCGTCGGCGAGGGCCTTGACGCGGCCATGGTAGATACGGCCACCGCGATCGAAGGCGACCTTGGTGATGCCGGCCTCGATGGCACGCTTGCCAACGAGCTGACCGACCTTCTCCGCAGCCTCCTTGTTCGAGGTGTGGGTGCCCTTGAACTCGGCCTCGAGGGTCGAGGCGGAGACGAGCGTCAGGCTGGAGCCCTTGCTGTCGTCGATGATCTGGGCATAGATGTTGGCGTTAGTACGGGTCACGCGAAGACGCGGACGCTCGGAGGTACCCGAGACCTTGCCGCGAACACGACGCTGACGACGCTTGAGGCCTTCCAGCTTCGCCTTATGCTTGTTCATACGTAAACTCCTAAAAAGGTTGATCTTGCCAGCACCTGACGGGGTGCTGGTCTTATGCGAGTGAGTCGGTTACGACTACTTGGCGGCCTTACCCAGCTTGCGGCGGATGTGCTCGCCAACGTAGTGGATACCCTTGCCCTTGTAAGGCTCGGGAGGACGATGGCCGCGGATCTCAGCGGCGATCTGACCGACCTGCTGCTTGTTGATACCCTTGACGTTCACGTGGGTGTTGTCGGGAACCTCGAAGGTGATGCCCTCGGGAGCCTCGACGATCACGGGGTGCGAGAAGCCCAGGGAGAACTCGAGGTTCTTGCCCTTCTGCTGGACGCGGTAACCGACGCCGGCGAGCTCGAGCTTCTTCTCGAAGCCCTCGGAAACGCCAACAACCATGTTGTGGATGAGGGCGCGGGTGAGGCCGTGGCGGGCACGGGTCTCACGCTCGTCGTCGGGACGGGAAACGGTGAGGACGTTGTCCTCGACGTTGATAGCGAGCTTCTCAAAGACATCGAGCTCGAGCTGGCCCTTGGGGCCCTTGACGACAACGTTGTTGCCGTTGACTGCCACTTCGACTCCGGCGGGAATCTGGACAGGCTTATTACCGATACGAGACACGGTGATCTCCTTTCCTTCTACCTACCGAGCGAATTACCAGACGTAAGCGATGATCTCGCCGCCGACGTTGTGCTTGCGAGCATCGCGGTCGGTCATGACGCCATGGCTGGTGGAAATAATGGCGGTACCAAGGCCACCGCGGACGCGGGGCATGTCGGCAACGCCGGTGTACTTACGCAGGCCCGGCTTGGAAATGCGGCGGATGCCGTTGATGACCTTAGCCTTCTTGGGACCATACTTAAGCGTGATGTGCAGAGTCTTCTGGGGAACGGTGTCCTCGACATCGTAGCCCTCGATGTAGCCCTCCTCGTGCAGAACACGAGCGATCTCGACGAGCTTCTTGCTGCTCGGCATGGAGACCGTGGCCTTGTTCACAGAGTTAGCGTTACGGATGCGCGTAAGCATATCTGCGATCGGGTCTGTAAGGTTCATACAGATTCTCCTTCGTTCTTGATGAACACGTGCTCTTGGTTCTTCGCCGCCCTTAACGGCAAAGCCTTTTTAGCGCGTTTTCCCTGTTCCAAACTGATGCTTGAAACGCTGGTAGTGACTTACCAGCTGGCCTTCTTAACGCCGGGAAGCTCGCCCTTGAGTGCAAGCTCGCGGAAGCAGACACGGCACAGGCCGAACTTGCGGTACACAGAGTGCGGACGGCCGCAGCGCTGGCAGCGCGTGTACTCACGAGTAGAGAACTTCTGCTTGCGATTGCACTTGACGATCATCGATGTCTTAGCCACTTATATCCTCCTCACATAGAGTATTGTTCGCCCCAAGCGCCGCCCCCTTGTGGGAACGGCGCTTATAGGGCAGGTGAACCTATTTCTTGAACGGGAAACCGAAGGCGTCCAGAAGGGCCTTGGCCTCCTCATCGGTGTTGGCGGTGGTCACGAAAGTGATGTCCATACCACGCTGGTGATCGACGGAGTCGAAGTCGATCTCGGGGAAGATGAGCTGCTCGGTGACGCCCATGGAGAAGTTACCACGGCCGTCGAAGCTCTTGGCGGAGATGCCGCGGAAGTCGCGGATACGGGGGATCGCGACGGAGGTCAGACGATCGAAGAACTCCCACATACGGTCGCCACGCAGGGTAACCTTGCAGCCGATCGGCATACCGGCGCGCAGGCGGAAGGTAGCGATGGACTTGCGGGCACGGGTGATCATCGGCTGCTGGCCGGTGATGGCGCGCAGGTCGCGCACGGCACCGTCGATGGCCTTGGAATCGGTAGCGGCCTCGCCGACACCCATGTTCACGACGATCTTCTCAAACTTGGGGATCATCATGACGTTCTCGTACTGGAACTTGTCCTGAAGCTGCTGCTTGACCTCGTTGTTGTACTTGGTCTTCAGACGCGGCACATACTTCTCTTCTGCCATTGTTCACTCCTTCTTGGGGTTTTAAGCACGGGGCGTGGCCACGATGGGTTGTCCTCGTGCCTCCTGGCTGCATCCGCGCCGCTCATGGCATTTCACGGTTTGGACTCGACGCAGCAGGAGCCGACAAAACAATCGGTACTATACGCGCATCGGGAGCGTATTTCCAGAAAAACCTCGTCTGCCTGCACAACTCCACAACTCCCCCGCACAAATGGGTCCCAACAAGCAGTTGCGGTGAAATAGGGACTGTTGGGCGGCCTAACAGGCTTAAACAATCCGTATTTCACCGCAACTTATTGGTGGGAATGCGATTAGCGCTTGCGGGGGACGAGCTTAGTGCGGCGCAGGTGGATCATCTCGGCGGCAATGGAGATAGCGATCTCCTCGGGATCCTCGGCCTCGATGGCAACGCCGATCGGCAGGTGCAGCTCGTCGATCTGGTCCTGCGTAAAGCCCTCCTGCTCCAGGCGGGCGCGCACAAAGGCCGTCTTGCGACGCGAGCCCAAGCAGCCCAGATAGGCGGGTTTGGCACGCATGGCCTGAATCACCACGTCGA
>CABUZK010000048.1 GCA_902496115.1 uncultured Collinsella sp.
CGCCGAGCACGCGCGCTCGCGCGTGGCTGTCTCCTGCGACGTCGCGGGCGGGCGCCTCGTCATCGAGGTTGCCGACGACGGACCGGGCTTTTCTCCCGCCGCCCTCGAACGCGGCTGCGAGCGCCTCTTCACAGACGACTCCTCCCGCTCCTCGCGCGACGGAGGCCGCCACTACGGGCTCGGCCTCCACGTCGCCTCCGAGGCCGCGAGCGCCCACGGGGGCTCCGTCTCGCTCGCTAACAGCCCCTCGGGCGGCGCGGTGGCCACCATCGCGGTCCCCCTGTGCGGGGCCTGACGAATCAGGCCCCGCACACTGGCATACCTCGCAACCAAACGCTTCCCGGATAATTCATGAGGCCGTACTCGTATTCGAGCCTGCCTATCTCTGCGGCAAGCGCCTCCGTCATGTAGAAGGTTTTCGTGCGGCCCGTCGACTTCGCCAGGCGGTCGTACCTGTTCGCGAGGTCCTCGGGGGTTCTCAGGGCTGCGGTGGCGGTTGCCATGATGCACCTCCCGGTTAGATGTAATACGTGTATTACTTTCTATCACATCACCCGAACCCCGCACCGGCGTACGGTCGTATCTGCTTTTTTACCTTACATTTTGTCAACCGGCCCATGCTCGGCTTGTTCAGCCGGATTAAATCAACTGTTAAATCAATCCAGGCCTGTAGGGGGCGGTGGAAATCTTTCGAGGACTGGGGGCGCCGTCCCTGGGTCGGCTCCTCGATGGCCGCGGCTGAATTCCCCTGCCATCGGCTGCGTGGGTTCCGGCACGGGGCTCTGGCGCTGCTCGAACTGGGCGCAAGACTCGGCTGTTGGTCGTACCGGACGGCATACGTTTTGAGACCGGCAAGCTGATGCCGGCTCGAGGACAGCGGCCCGGTGCACCGGGCCGATCGATAGCGGTCTCAGGTTCACAGCGCAGCTTCTCAGGGCTCGCATATATAGGAAGACTTGATTGACAATCGTTTTTAATGAAGTCGGCAGCGCATGTCAGAGTTTTCAACAAATTTAACATGCCACCCTTTATATCCGCACGCGCGTAATTCAACTCATAAGGACCGGCTATCCCTTACCTGTGACACAATCTCAAACGCACAGAACAGAATCATCAGTCCAATCATCGCATAAGAGGCAGCCGAACCTTCAAGCACTATTCCACAAAGAACAATCTCCGCGCCGCCAATAAGAACTGTTATCAGGCGCTCTGCCTTTTTGCTCTCGCCGCTCGCATAAAAAGGCGGCAAAGCGCACAAGATCACATATAGCCCGGGAAGGGAATACAGGATCGATAGTCCAAGCCCCCCATCAACCGCAGTGTTTTGCGTAAGAATCAACTGAACCCAAACGGCAATTATCACTGAGCAGGTTGTCGATAAAAGAAGACTAGAAATATAGCACGCAACAAAGTCCCGGCGCATTCGAACAGAGAAATCCGCGAACTCTCTTCGCCGCGTGGAAACAATAAGGTACACAGAAATTGCAATAGAACCAATCAGAGAAAACAGCGGAACAACCAGCAATTCAAGCTTATTACCCCATCGATCAACCGCACCCCCACTCCAATGAGCGGGAATTGTATCAGGGAGGACTGACCAAGCCGCCCATAGAATCAGAAATGGAAGAATAGAGAGGATGAAAGATGATAACACTGCAGTAATTTTTTTTGAGGCTCTCATCGATTCCGCATCTCCTTGCGCGTCCACATTCCACTCCGCCTTAAATCAAGTATACGTTTTGAGACCGGCAAGCTGATGCCGGCTCGAGGACAGCGGCCCGGTGCACCGGGCCGATCGATAGCGGTCTCAGGTTCACAGCGCAGTTTCTCAGGGCTCGCATATATAGGAAGACTTGATCGGCAATCGATTTTAATGAAGTCGACAGCGCATGTCAGAGCTTTCAGCAAACCGTAGGTAAATTCGTATACCAAAAATTGGTACACGGATTTACCTGCGATGTTCATGCTTGGTCAAAAGCCTATCAAGCGATATATCCATTATTTTAATGCGCGCGCCTGAGCTTTTGACTGAAGTGGCAGTCCGACCGCCGGCAGGCGGCCACGCTATATCCAAAGGCCACGCCTACTCCCCGTGCCTGGCTACGTCGACGACCCAGTGCTGCCCGTCGAGTTCCTGCCGCAGAGCTACATCAGGGACGTCTTATTGGGGGACGACCACATGGAACCCCGGGAGATCAAGCTGTACGGCTGATCCATCCGTCAACAACATGTCAAAGCCCCAAAACCCAACAGGATCGCGAACGAGGGGATGAATTGACCGCCCGGGTATTTGCGCCAGGGCGGTCAATTTTATCAACCATGGGTGCGATTCTGTGAGGCCATTTTTCTGGCATCCGCCGTTTGCTCCGGTCTCAACGCACCCATCGACCGTTCAGTATTCTTTGCGAACGCGACCACGTGCGCATTTGTCGAACAATCAAATGTCCGACAATGTCTGACGGAGCTGTCAGATATTCACGCACGAACAGGCGAGCTTCGCGAGCGATTGTAGGCAACTAGTAGCCCCAGCTGCGTCTTTGGCGCAGGTTCGACGTCTGACATCTTGAATGTCTAACGTTGAACGAAGCTGGTTGATAACAAGCAGGTGGAATAAACATGGAGCCCGACACCTCTCGCGCAATCGGCGCGCGGCAAGGGTCTGGCTCATCTCATATGTTGCCAACGCTAACGGTGAACCTGAGCGCCCGGGCACATTCTTTGTTGGCTGAAACCGGCATAGCAACTAGCGGAAGGCATCATCGAAGGAGTGTGCTGGAAAGCACCCGTCTCCTTAACTGTTAGAAATGCAAGTTAAAAATCTATGTGGCCAATGTGATACCGTTGAACCCGCGTATCGATACCGTTCAGCCATTCGCCTCGCCCCCATCTTACGCATCTTCATCCGGTCTGTCATTATTAATCTAACGATGATTTGAGAAATGTAGGTGCTTCCAAATGTACTGTCGACTTCTTCTCAAACTAATCCTAAGAGACAAGGCCGTATGGATTTGTACGCTCGTTCTCGCTGCAGCCTTTTCCGTCCCCATTGCGTTCAATTCACCCATCTACGGGCCCTTCTTTATGAAACAGGGCATGCAGGGCTTTGTCGACGCATTCAATACGCGCGCGCCCCAGGCCAGCGGCACAGACCTATCGCCAGAGCAGCAAGTCGACGCGGAGCTTGCAAGATACGCGAACGCCGCCCTCGCCGCTCAAACCGACGCCGCCTTTCTCGATTCTGCCGAGAGCTACTACGCGCTCATGGGCGAAGGCTTCCAATCCGGATCCATCGTGGGAGACCGAGAGACCAATGACGCGGCGCTCGCATATTGCCGTGCCCTGAGCAGCTCCGGCATCACGGATATCCCGGCCTCCGCAAACGACCTGCCATTCCTTTCCTTCCTGCCTTACGCCATTGCCACGGCGCCGTCTTTCCTTCCCTTCATCCCCTTCCTTCTCTCGTCGATACTCGTGCTCGGCGCCACAAGGCCTGCGACCCTGGCGGCAAAGGCGCCCGTGCCCAAATTCCGGCGCCTTATCCAGATCGTGTTTTCGATAATCGCCGCGGGGACCGCGATGCTCCTCGCCGGCCTCGCACCCGGGGGCATTTACGCCTTGGCCCTAAACGGCTTCGGGTAAATCGGGTACCCGATCGCCCTCTTCCATGACGGCGCGCTTACCACCACGACTGCGGGAAACGTCTTCACAGCCCTGCTTATCGCGCTTCTTGCGGGCGGAACCTTGATATCCGTTTGCTCCGCCGTCCTATCGACCGCAACGAGGCGCGTCCTCGCAGGCCCCCTTACCTCCGCGCTGCTTGTCGCGGCCCCGGTATTCCCGTTACTGTCCGATTCGGCACTGGAGCATAACGCCGCGCTCAATCTCCTGCCGCTGGCCGTATTCTCGCCTATCGAGGCAACGGGTTACGTAGGATGCTTCCCGACAGAATTCATCGGCTCCGGTTCAGGCAGTGCATCGATGCTTGCCGTGGCCCTGATATACGTCGCGGTCTTTTTTGCGGTCGGCGCCGTTGCGACACGTTCGCCCAAACAGCCTGGACCCGCGAAAAAGCACCATGGGCTCGAGCTTCTGGACGCGAGCGTGGGATACGGAAGCACGACGATACTTTCAATCGGGTCGCTTTTCCTGAGCCCGGGAACGGCGGCGGGCCTCGTTGCTCCCAACGGCTCGGGGAAAACCACCCTTCTTGAAGCGCTGTCGGGCCAATTTCCCACCCGCATCCGCTCGGGAAGCCTGGCGGCAGACGGAATCTGCCAACGTCGATCAGCCGAATTTGCAGAACTCGTCTACCTGAGCTCTTCAGGCGGCACGGATCTCTATCCCACGCTATCGGCCCTCGAGCACCTTGCTTTCGTTAGGGAGGCGTGGAAATCGGCCGCCGACATCGACTCGCTCTGCGACTCCCTCGGAATCTCCCCATATCTCGACAAGCCGACCCGTAAACTCTCGACAGGAATGAAGCAGCAGGTAAAGCTTGCCATGGCGATAGCGACCGATTGCCCGTACCTCATCCTCGATGAACCGCTGAACGGCCTCGATCCGGGAAAACGGAAAACCTCCTGCGACGCGATGCGCAGCGAGGTGGCGCGGGGACGCAGCGTGCTCATTTCAAGCCATCTACTCGACGACCTGGCAGACCTCACCAACTCGTTCTACTTCATCGAAGCCGGCACGCTCGTGGAAAAGATCAAGTCGTCCTCGCAGACGCTCAAGCAGGAATACCTCGATACATACGAGGGAAGTGAATGACATGATAGGCAAGAGCTATGCAAAGATAGCGATTGTTGGCTTTGTACTTTGTCTTGCAATGGTGCTATGTGCATCATTTGCGAGGTATAGGTCCGAGCAGTCGTTCATCGATGGCGCTGAAAATGGGTTTGGCATAGACGGGATGTATGTCAACGATGGCGCGACCAGGCCGTCTATGGCGATTCTTGCAGGCGAAGACATGGAATGGCAAATCTGTAATGACGATGGCTCTTGTCTGAGTGGTCGTTTGGCCGCAACGAGCGACCCGAATTCGTTCGATCTTCTCGACAATGATGGAGCGGATTGCGGTTCTGTTCACCTTTCATATGCATCGCGAGATGGGATGGACGGCATTCTCTACGTCTCCCACGAGACTGGCGATTTCAAGATGCGCAGGACTAACCGAGTGCCGGCTTTTATCGAGGAGTGAGAGTTCCCGGCGGTCTGCCGATCAGGCCGCCGGGGTATTGAACACCGCATTCATCCGTACACACACGGATGAATGCGGGAAGTGTCCGGATGAAGTTGATAATCAAGGAAACAAAGCCGTTCTGCCTGGGACGGCTTTGGCCTGGACTTTAACTACAACATCGCAATCGACACTTATCAGCTCGCGCAACGCGCATGGCCAAATCTCGGACGCTGGCGCATGGAGGACCTTCGAGATTTACTGGACATCCAAAACGACGACGCACACCGCGTGCTCGCCGACTGCGAAGACGAGATGGCTGTCTACAATGCGATCAGAAACGGCGTGAAGTCCGGAGAGCTTTCTGTGGAACCGCCGCACCGTCGCGCGAGCCGACCGGGCAACCCGGGCAATCTGGTCCCGGCTCTCCCGGTCGTATTCCTACGATATCGCCCCTAGATCACCAATGTGTCAGATAAAGAATGAGGCAATGGTTATGATCACGCCTACGGCAGATGCAACGACTACGCCTTTTTTCCTCTCCTTTAGTCCGACGAATAGGGTTGCCGTAAAGTAAAGGGCGGAAATGCAGTCTATGGCAAGCAAAACGAGTTCCTTGGGCGGTTTCAGCAAAAGGTCGCTAGCAAAGAGTAATGCAAGCAGGGCAAAGCCGATTGTGTTCAAGTATCTCGATTGATTTTGCGACAACATGGCAACTTCCTTTCAGAACATGCAAATGAAAAGTCGGTACGATGTCATTGCGGTTGCAAAAAAGCCGCCGCTAGGACCGGTTGTCACGAGACCGGCGATAACTTCAGCGGTGCCAGCAAGGTAGGGATCGCGCAGGCAAGCCTCCTCCTTCGCGTTCAGCTTGACCTTGTGAGGGACGGGGCGGTTATTTGCAGATCCGTGAGAATTGCACCACGCCTTGGAATATGAATCCGTGCAGCGTCCGCGCTCAAAAGGGATATATCGTAATTTTCGTCGTAGTTGTCTCCGACGTAGATCTCGCTGCTCTCGGCGGGAGATCCCTCGTCGGCATAGGCTGCCGCAACGGGCACAAATGGTGTCATGACAAGTGAGAGGCAAAGAGCTGCTGAGACGATGGAGGGCAGGCATTTCTTCATGGCTGGCTCCTTAATCTGGCCTTTGATAGTTACTCGATGTCGCCTCCTTCCGCTTTATATCCGTTGTATTCGGCGTGTTTCTTTAATAAGGCAAGAGGTTCTTCCTCTCCTTCGGATAAGCCGATGATGTTTCCTTGATCATCCAGTATGAATACGGACGGAATATGCTCAAGTTCATATTGGTCATACACGGTATTATCTTAATCTATGTATATGGGAAAGTCTCCTTCATGGACCGAGGCTTCTTCAATTGTGCTGTCCTCGGAAACAGTGAAAAGGTTCTTCCTTAAGGCTGCGAAATTATCAAGTTGTTGCATATCTTCTATGAGAGATTCGCAGTGCTGACACCACGATGCCCGGATACCGCATCATCGGTATCAACCATGACGACCTCGCCGACGGTAGCGGCAAGGCGGGGCTGACGTTTGAGACGACCAACGATGTCCTATACAAACACATCTGGAACGACACAAAGACCAATGTCGGCGGTTGGAGGTCCTCTAAGCTCCGCGCCCGCCTGAACTCCGGTGACCTCTGGGCGCTCCTGCCGGCCGAGCTCCAGTCCAAGGCGAAGGCCGTCACGAAGATGACGGACAACGAGGGCGGCGGTAGCGCCGGCACTCCGACGGCAACGAATGACAAGGTCTTCATCCTCTCGACGACCGAGATTTACGGAGACCTCCAGTCTGACGGCGCCCAGTACGAGTACTATGCGACGTCGAGGTATTCTGGACCTGAGATTGTGTGCTATTTCAGCACTCGTTCCGTGTCTCCGAGTGACTCAACGGACTTTATCTATGTTGACCCTTTCGGTCGCTGGAGCAGCGGTAGTGCCAACAGTGCCGGCAACGTGTTTCCCGCTTGGTGCTTCTAGATTTTCTAGTGCAAGGCCCGCGCGACTCCGCGCGGGCCTATCTTTTGGCAAGTGTACGAACGGTTTAGGTTCGCGGCAGGTATTCGGGTTGAGGAGAAATAGGGTCATACAGCGGCTCTCAGAGCGCCAGCCGCACTCCTCCGCCATTACCTCTGCGGCGTCCTCGTATAGAGCCCGTCCTGCTTGGCGTTTCGTTGCAACAGCCCACTTGTCCACCGATCAAGTGAACTACTGGAATAAATACAGCGACACGCTTGTTCGTTACAGTCGCTATATCTGCGTAAATCGCCGCGATAAATACAGCCTGTACTCGTCTGTATACCAGCTACGCGTATGTAGATTCATATCGCGTTAATAAATCGGCTCAAGCGCGTGCAAAACGCGCAAGTAGCCGCAAAAGGCAGTTATCGCGTAGGTAGATTATTGGCACCCTGTTGCTTAATCAAAATTAAGCAATTGCTTAAAACAAAAAAAGTCAGGCACTAGGTGCCTGACCTGCAAACTTCTGGTCGGGACGACTGGATTCGAACCAGCGACCCCTTGACCCCCAGTCAAGTGCGCTACCAAGCTGCGCCACGTCCCGAAGCTTTTGTTTGTTGCTCTGCTCTCGCTCGCAACAGGGAGTATATTAACCCGAAACTTTGCCCTTGTGCAAGAACTTTTTTACAAATTTTGAAGCAAGTCCAAAATTGTATCTGCGAGCTGGGGCTTTGTTAGTACGGGAAGTTCTTGCGTACCCGCCATGCTCACGATCCAAGCCTTGTTGGTATCGGTTCCAAAGCCCGAATCGGCGCGCGAGACATCGTTGGCGATAATCGCATCGCAACCCTTGCGGTCGAGCTTTCGCTGCGCGTACTCCACGACGTTATCAGTCTCTGCCGCAAAGCCGATCACGCACCGCTCTCCCTTTTGGCGCGAAAGCTCAGCCAAGATATCGACCGTCTCAATCAGTTCAATGTGATCCAATCGTTCGTTGGCCTTTTTGAGCTTATGGTCGGCAGGGGCTGCGGGGGTGTAGTCGGCGACGGCTGCGGCACAAATGGCCGCATCGGCCGTCTGAAAAGCGCTCAGCGCCGCTTGCAGCATCTCTGCGGCGGTCTGCACGCGCACGCACTCCACGCCGCGGGGAACATCGAGCGATGTCGGTCCCAGCACAAGCATGACCGCAGCGCCGCGGCGTGCAGCCTCCCCCGCCAGGGCGATGCCCATCTTGCCCGATGATCGGTTGCCAATAAAGCGTACAGGGTCGATCGGTTCGTGCGTGGGGCCGGCAGTGATTACGATGCGCTTGCCCGCCAGGTCTTGCGGGACGGGGTTCAGCACCTCGCATACGGCCTCGACGATGTCCTCGGGCTCGCTCATGCGTCCCGTGTCCACGTCGCCGCAGGCAAGGTAGCCGCTGCCGGGTCCCACCACATGGACGCCACGGGCGCGCAATGTGGCCATGTTGGCCTGCGTAGCCGGCGCCTTCCACATGCCGTTGTTCATGGCGGGGGCGATCACGATGGGTCGCAGCGTGGCAAGCAGCGTGGTGGAGATGAGGTCATCGGCGATACCGTTTGCCATCTTGGCGATGATATTGGCCGTCGCGGGCGCCACGACCACCAGATCGGGCTCCTGCGCCAGCGAAATGTGGTGGATGGGGTCGGAGGGATCGTCGAATAGGCCCACGGCAACGGGCTCGTTGGTGAGCGCACGGAAGGTGAGCGGGCCCACAAACTCGGTGGCATGCTCGCTCATAACGACCTTAACGCGCGCTCCGCGCTTTTGCAGCAGGCGCACGATATTGCACGACTTATAGGCGGCGATCCCGCCGGTAATGCCCAGCAGGATCGTCTTTCCCTCAAGTTGCATTGAATTGTCGGGTGCCGCCGTCATCGTTAGGCTTCCTTGCTGGGAAGCACCAGCAGACGGTGGCAATACGGGCAGTGCGCGATCTCGCTACCGTCGTGGTTGAGGTCGCTCATGGACGATGCCTGCAGTGCGGTGTGGCAGATGGTGGGAATGTTGCCCTTGATGGTTTCGACGGCCAGGCCGCGGAACTGCTTGAGCAGACGCTCGTAGTCGGTGAGCACGTCGGTCGGCAGCGTGGCGGCAAGGGCGGTACGCTCCTTGATGGCCGCATCAATCTGTGCCTGGAGGTCGGCGGCCTTGGCGCGTGCAGCCTTGGTATCTGCCTTCACGCCCTCCTCGAATTTGGCGATGATGGCCTGCGCGCGAGCCTCGCGGTCGAGCGCCTCCTTGTGGGCGACGACGACGTCCTTGCGGGTGTGCTCGATCTTGTCTAGGCGCTTGGCCAGGGTGGCGAGCTCGTTCTCCAGGTCCTGAACCTCGCGGTAGTCAGATCCGTCAACGTGACGCTTCTTGGCGGCCTCGATGGCGTTATTGGTCTGGATCTCGGTAGTGTTGAGGTCGTCGAGCTCAATGTCCAGATCCTTGCGCTGGGCGTAGAGCTTGGTCATCTCGGACTTGAGCTTAACGTAGGTCTTGCGCTTGGAAGCGAGCTCCTTGAGCTCCGGCATATTGGCAAGTTCGCTCTTGTTGCGGGCGAGCTCCAAATCGATCTGTTGCAGCTTGAGTAGCGTAGCGCCGGCGCTCATAAGTTCTCTCCTTTTGTCACAGTCCACCATTGGCAAGGGTTCAGTATTTTAATCGCATGACGGGGGTTGACCCCGGCATCAACTGCAGAGTTCATCAATATATCAACGAACGGCTCCTCGGAGCGGTCGTGGCCGAGCAAGATCACCGGTAGCCCGCGCAAGGCAAGGTCTTGCGCCACATGGTAGCCCGCCTCGCCCGTCACGATGACATCTGCGCCCGCGGCGATGGCGAGCTCTCCAAAGTCGCCCAGGGAGCCGCCTAAAATAGCGACGGTACGGCATGCGTGCTCGGCTTCGCCCCACGCACGCGGGTCGCTGCCGAAGGCCGTGGCAGCACGGGTGGCAAGATCGCGCAGCGTGCACGGGTCGTTGAGCGTTGCAAGCGCGCCCAGGCCGGTGGTCTCGGGGTCGTCCACGTGCTCCAGTGAGCTCACGGGTGCGGCACCCAGCAGCTCGCTCAGGCAGATGCGGGCTTCTTGCGAGCGGTCCAGGTTGGTGTGGAGCGAGATAATGCTCACCCCGCAGCGGGCAGCTTCGTAGAGGGCCGCGCTGCACTGGGGTCGTGTGGCATCCGCCGGGCAAAAGGCCTCGGGTGCCTTGATGTATATGGGATGATGCGTCAGCAGCACGTTGGCGCCGGCTTCTTGGGCGCGGCGAACATTAGCCTCGGTCGCATCGAGTGCGCAGGCAACGCCGGTGATCTCCGCGGCCGGATCGCCAACGGAGAGTCCTACGTGATCCCAGCCCTCGGCGTCCGCTTTGGGATAGCGTGCCAGCAGCGCGCGCTCAAGCTCGGCGACGATCATGCGGCACCCACGATCGAGAGCAGCGTCTGGGCGAACTCGTCCAGATCGCTCGGATTCACGCGGTCATCAAAGGAAATGCGCAGTGCGCCCAATGCCTGCTCGCGACCGATGCCCATCGCGCTCAAAACGTGGCTGGGGTCCATACTGCCGCTCGAGCATGCCGAGCCTGCCGATACCTCAAAGCCGGCGGCGTCGAGCTTGATGATGAGCTCCTCGGAGTCCATGCCGTCAATGTAGATCGAAACCATACCCGGCAGACGATCGGCCTGCGCGTAGTCGCCCATCGTGGCGTGAATGCGAGGATGGGCCGTAAGCGTGGCGTAGAGCTTATCGGATAAGGCCTGTAGCGTTGTGCGCTCCTGGGCCACATGGGGCGCCAGCGTGCGGGCGGCGGCGGCAAAAGCCAGCTGTGTACGCAGGTCCTGCGTGCCCGCGCGACGTCCGGCTTCCTGTCCGCCGCCAAAAATGCGGGGGCGCAGTGGCGTGCGGGTCTTAACGTAAAGCGCGCCGGATGCCACAGGACCGCCAATTTTATGGGCGGCGACGGACATGGCATCGACGCCCAGCTCGGCGGCATCGAGCGGAATGTGCAGATACCCCTGGATGGCATCGGTGTGGAACAGGGCGCCCACGGTATGCGCGGCCGCGGCAAGCTCGCGGATGGGCTGCACCACGCCGGTCTCGTTGTTGGCAACCATGATGCTCACGAGCGCCACGTCGTCGCCTAGCAGCTCGACAAGCGCGGCAGGCTCAATGTAGCCCACGCGGCAGGGCTGCACCAGGTCGACGGTAAAGCCGGCGGCACGCAGCAGCGGCAGGTTGTCCAGAATCGAATCGTGCTCGATGGCAGATACGATCACGCGGTTACGCATGCGATCGCGCTGACGAGCGCCCTCGGCAAGACCGAGCAGCGCCAGCTGGTTGGCTTCGGTGCCGCCGTTGGTAAGGATGATCTCGGACGGGCGAACGCGTGCGCCAAAGCTACGGGCGATCTCGCGACGGGCGACTTCCAGGCGTGCGGCGGCCTTGCGGCCAAGCGAGTGCAGCGAGTTGGGGTTGACGCCGGCAAGCTCGCTGTCGTCGTACTCGCGCTGCGCAAGGAGCGCCTCGGCGCGCATAGGCGTCGAGGCGGCGTAGTCAAGATTCACGGGTATGCGGTTTTGACCTGCGGTCATAAGGGTTTATGCCTCCTGTGCGGCCTCGTTGCACAGCTTCTGCAGCAGCGCAACCTCGGCAGCGGGATCTTCAGACTTAAATACGGCGGAACCGGCCACCAGGACATTTGCGCCAGCCTTAACGACCTCGGCAATGTTCTTGGAAGAAATGCCGCCGTCGACCTCAATGAGTGGCGAAACGCCGTGACGCTCGCACATGGCCTTGAGCTCGTGCAGTTTGGCAATGGTACCGGGGATAAAGCTCTGGCCGCCAAAGCCGGGGTTCACGCTCATGAGCAGCACCATGTCGACAACATCGATGATGCTTTCGAGCACACAGACGGGCGTGGCGGGGTTGAGCACCACACCGGCCTTGACGCCGCGCTGCTGCAGGTGCGTGAGCGTGCGGTGCAGGTGTGTGGAGGCCTCGTAGTGCACAGTGATCATATCGGCACCGGCATCGGCGTACCAATCAACCGTCTCGTCGGGGTTCGACACCATCAGGTGCGCATCGACCGGCACGTCGGTGGAGCGCTTGACGGCCTTGAGGATATCGACGCCAAAGGTGAGGTTGCCGGTAAAGTGACCGTCCATGACGTCAAAGTGCACGTAGTCGGCGCCGGCGATCTTGTCGAGCTCGCCCTTGAGGTTGGCCATGTCGGCCGAAAGGACAGACGGAGCGATTTTGATGGAACCCATGGTAGTAGCCTTTCTGCGCTAGTCGGTAAGTCCGTAGAACTCTTGAGAAGGGACGCGGTCGGTAAGGATTTCGAGCGCCCTATCCAAAGTAACACCGTTGTAGAGCGTTTGCTCCACGGCAAAGGTGAGCGGAATGTCTACGCCCAGTGAACGGGCGAGCTCGCTCACACTGCGGGCGGCGACGGCGCCCTCCACCACCATATGCGTGCGCGTCTGATATTCGTCGAGCGAAACGCCGTGGGCAAACTCGTAGCCAAAGGTGCGGTTGCGCGAATGCTCGGAGGTGCAGGTGGCAATGAGGTCACCCATGCCGGCAAGCCCCATGCAGGTCATGGCCTGGCCGCCGCGGGCGTGCACCAGGCGGCTGATCTCGGCCAAGCCGCGCGTCATGATGAGGGCAAGTGTGTTGTCGCCCGCGCCCGAGCCGGCGGAGATGCCGCACACGATGGCGATAACGTTCTTCATGGCGCCGCATACCTCGACGCCGGTCATATCCTGCGACAGGTAGATGCGGAAGGCCGTGGACAGCAGCAGCTCCTTAAAGGTCTCCCCTACCTGCGGATCCTCGCTGGCGATGACGGCGGCAGAGAGCCCGCCGCGGCAAATCTCCTCGGCATGATTGGGGCCCGAGAGGGCCGCCACGCGCCGGTCGTTGCCGATCTCGCTGGCAATGACCTCGCTCATAAGCAGGCCGGACTCGGGCTCGATGCCCTTGGTGAGGCACAGGACCGAAGTTTCGACATCGATATACGGCGCTGCCCGATGGCACACGTCGCGCAAGTGCGTGGAGGGAACAGCAAAGATGATCGCATCGGCACCGTCGAGCGCCTGGGCGAGCTCGGTCGTTGCTACCACGTTGTCCGGCAGCTCGTATCCCACCAAATAGCGCGGGTTGCGATGCTTGCAGTTAATGCCGGCGGCCGTCTGCTCGCTATGGGCCCACATGGTCACGCGCTCGGCTCGCGCGGCGGCAAGGCCGGCGACAGCGGTTCCCCAGGAGCCGGAGCCAATCAGCGCAACATTCATGACTC
>CABUZK010000049.1 GCA_902496115.1 uncultured Collinsella sp.
CGCAGACTGTCGATCACAAACGACCGGTCAAGCGCATCAACCTGGGATTTGGCAACCTCATGCCCGAGGAATTTGCCACTATCGACCTGTTCAGCGATGTTAAGGCCGATGAGCGCGAGCGCGACCTGGCGCGCGCCGTCCTGGCCGTGAAGGGCAAGTACGGCAAGAACGCGCTCGTCAAGGGATTAAGCTTCACCGCCGGCGCCACCGCACGCGAACGCAACGATCAGGTAGGAGGACATCGTGCCTAAGTCCCAACAACAGCCGATGCGGCCACCGACGCCTTTTGAACGTCTAGCGGACCCCGAGGGAAGACGTCGATCCGCCGACCCCAAGCTCACCGCCAACGGCGCCGTCCGCGCCGGCCGTGCCGCGCAGTTTATGCCCTTTGCCGCCCTCACGGGATACTACGAGCTCGTGCGCAAACAAGAGATCACTGTTGAGCCCAAATGCGAACTCACGGAAGAAAAAGCCCTCGAGCTTTCGAAAAAGCTCGAGGGCCTCAAACGCGGCGACCTGGTGCGCGTCACCTATTACGATATGTACGGTTATCGTAGCCGCACGGGCATTCTCGACGAAGTGTTACCCGCATTCAAGCTGCTCAAACTCAGGGATATCGCTATCAACTTCGACGATATCCAAGGCATCGAGCTGCGTGGTCGAGCCTAGCAACGAGAACGCTTGCGCAAGACGAGAGCAATGCCAAGCACTGCGGCAGCTGCAACCAGCAATCCCAAGACCAGCGTGAGGGTCGAGTCGCCAGCGTGAGGCAGCGAGCCGTCCTTCGGAGTCTTCTTAGTGGTCGTCGAAACAGTCGTCGCGGTGCTGCTCGACTGGTCGTTGCCGCCCGTCTGGTTGCCACCAGGCTGATTGCCGCCACCCGGCTGCGAAGGATCGGTGGGTTTCGTCGGATCCGGAGTACCGGGATCAATCGGATTCTCCGAATTCTCCTTGCGCTGGATCCAAACCTGGCAACCATAGAACGGGTTGGCGGTACCAAGGCACAGACCCTGGTTGGTCACCGCAAAGGTGCGCAGACCATGGTTATACGGATCGTTAAAGCCGTTAGTCGTCAGCGTCGTAAAGTTCACGCCGTCCTCGGTCACATACATATCAAAGCCGCGCTCGGCATCGCGCAGGTAGTACATGCACGTAAGGACACTCTGCAACTTCTTGAGGTTCTCCGCACTCAGCAGCTTATCGAGCGCATCCTGAATATCACCCGGCAGCTCGGTGCCATAGGCATCCTCGTACTGCTGCTTCAGGCTCTCATAGCTATCGAGCATGTCCTGATACTGATCGGCAAAGGACTTGAAGTACGCAATCTCGCTATCGATTTTCTGAACATAAGCAGCGTCGTCTTCAACGTCCTGGGACATCGTCGCGGCCTGATCGCAAAGGTCGCCCGCAGCCTCATCCAATGCATCGCTCAGGTCGCCGAAGCCCTTAGCGACCTCGGTCTTCTCGTCATCGGCCTCGACGGCCTCGTCTGAACCATCGTCCTCGACGGCCTCGTTTGAATCATCGTTCGCAGGCGTGTTCACGGGAACGATGGGCTTGTCAGGAGATTTCTTGTCGAGCAGGTGATCGAGCAGGTCCCTAAGGCGCTGAACCTGAGAGTTCCACTCCTCGGGCGTCATATCGATAATGTCGCCATTGGAGAACTGGCCGATCGGCTCAAGCAGGCTCGCGGTATCAAAGGTACCGATATACAGCTTGCCGTCGAACTTCTGCATGCGCCAAATGTACTGGTTCTCGTTTCGGCCAAAGCCCGAAGCCAGGCCGGAAATACCGCCCTCGGGGAACATCTCGGTGGGATCGCCAACGACGAGCTTTATGTCCTCGTTCTTGTCCATGCGATAGATGTTGACCGACTGCTCAAGATTGGCATTCACAAACGAGCAGTCAACGCCGCCCATGCTGCTCTTGCCGCCCTCTTCGGAGTTGGATTTGTTGAACAGGATGCGCTCGAGAGCAATCTCCTCGTCGTTGTATTCACCGATATAGAGGTAGTCGTTGTAGACGATGAGGTTGGCAGCGCCAGAACGGGTACGGGCAGGATCGATGCCAAAGCAGTACCTTGCACCGTCCGCCTCCTGGTCGCCGACAATCGGAGTCCACGTATAGCTGCCGTCGGCGTTCTTGTCGCCACGGACCATGGCAAACGACTGCATGGAATTATCATCGGGAGCGTTCTCGGGCGTACCGGTGCAGATGGTCGCATAGAGATGGCCATTGTACGAGACCATATCCCAAATGGCACCGCCGTAGATGCTGTCCTGATAGCGAATCGCCGGATAGCCAAACAGCGTGCCCGAGTTGGCAATCTCGGTGAAGCTGTCCTGGCCCTTCGACGGGTCAGACGACGTCAGAATTGTCGACACAAAGTTACCGGCCGCGTCTTTACCCACATTACTGATGACGAGCTGGCCATCATGGACACACATGCCGCGGATACCAGTAGAAATGCCCTGCTTATAGGCAGCACCGTAATCCTGCATGCTCGAAAGCCCCTGATAGACAACTTTGTACTCATCCGTCTTAGGATCAATCTCATATACAGCAGGCAGGCCGCTTTTGCCGCCATTGGTCCTGACGCTGCCGCAGAAATAGAGCTTGCCCTTATAGCTCACGGCATTGCGGAACAAAGGAGCGACGCCATTGAGCGATTCAGAGAGCAGCAGCTTGGTCTCACCGGTCTTGGTATTGATCTT
This sequence comes from uncultured Collinsella sp., assembly GCA_902496115.1. Lineage (GTDB taxonomy): Bacteria > Actinomycetota > Coriobacteriia > Coriobacteriales > Coriobacteriaceae > Collinsella. The sequence continues at coordinate 2,715 of CABUZK010000049.1, forward strand.
GACCAAGATGCCGCCGCTGTCCTTGTCGGCCGTGCCGTCCTCCTTCTGCTGTCCGTAGAAGAACGTGCCGTTAAACATGGCTCCAGCGTCAGACGCATGGTCTCGGCATCAAAGGAATCGCCCAGCGTGCCGTTCATGAGCGTAAGCGTGTTGCCCATCGCCGCATAGCAGGTGCCCACATAAAGCCAGTCACCATAGCTCGCAGCCGCCCACGTGTAGCTCTGGCCGCGATCGCCTTCGTTGTTGGCAGTATTACCGTCGGCGCCCGGAACGGCAACGGCACCGTCACCCTGGTAGTCGACGATGCCATCCGGCTGCGACGTTCCTACCGTAGGATGCGAGAGCTTCTCAAAGGAATACCCATTTCCCGCATTGTAGGTAACGGCACCCGATGCGTCTTCGGCGTGCGCCGGCAGCGGCGATACCAAGATAGCGGCAAGCGCTGCCACCAAGCCAAGTGTTCCCACTCGTCTCATAAGGTTATAGCCTCCCCTGTCCTAAAGCCCAGTTTTAGCATTCTTCATTTCTGTCCACGGTTAATTGCAATCTGAGCACAGCAATAATCAGCGTATAAATATACACCTGTAATTTTTTGGACGGGTTAATAGATGCTCGATTGGTAGCGAATTCCGCGCAAACCGTCACCAAACTCCACTTTTGCCGCACCTAAAGGTTATTTTTGCGCAAATTTTTGGATGCCGATAGTCACAATGGGCAGGAGGCTGGTACCCACCGGAGAGGGCAACGCCTACATTTTCATAACGTAATAGCCCGCACCCCTCACTGCCGTCTCGAGTGTGTCGCGATCAACCGGGCGCTTCGAGCGTACGCGCGCCGTGTGGTCCACATACGTTACCGTTGCCCACACGCCATCAAGCGTATTGAGGGCATTCGTCACATTCTGAGCGCAGCCGTCGCAGCTCATGCCGCCGATAAGCAGCTCCTCACGATAGGGGTAGTGGGACTCGTCGGTGTCTGCCACCACAACCCTCTTGGCTTTCTTGCCGCTCGCGCCATCACTGCAGCAACTCTTTCCATGCGTCGACGCCGCAATGCGGCGCAGCCCAAAGAACATACCAACGACAATCACGGCAAGCACGATGGCATTCGCGGGGTTAAGCAAATCATCCATGCGTTCCCCTTCCTCCAAATACTTATACCTATACCCCCATGGGGTGTTCCCATCTTACTCCAAACTCGTGTCGGTTCAGTCAATTAGTTTCCCGCTTCAAACTTTTTTGTTGACCTTGGCTTACTTTCGTGTATAAGTTTTCCTAGGCTAACAACTGAGGACCCGAAAGGAGCATCGTGACTCGAACCATTGACATCCCAACATATCAAACGGCTGTCGTGCGCAACTGCTCCCCTACGCTCGCAGGTATCAAGCCAGCTTCGCTCTTTACCTATCCCGGCGTTTACGCCAACCAAAACGGAAAACCCGGCGACGCCCATATCGAAGAGCGACGCTCTCGCCTGCTCGCCGTCATAGCCCAATGCAACCGCGAGCTTCAGCCACTCGGGATCCATATGAGCGTTTTGGTCTGGCGCCCCTGCGGGGCGCTCATCTATGTGTACCGCCCTGCGGACCTCATGCGATATCTCTCCGACCCCCGCGTCGCGACGGCGCTTGCCGCCGAAGGTTACGATGTCCACAACCTGCCCGAATCACTGGTGCATCTCGCCGCGCGCATCACGCTGGCAAGCAGCAATGCCGCAGAAAGCGCCTATGACGGCAGCGTCTGCGCACTCGCGCAAAACAGACACTGCGATACGGGGTGCATGTGCGAGTTCCCCCACGAAATTGGCTATTTTTTGGGCTATCCCTACGAAGATGTCCATCAGTTTATCGTCCAGCACGGCGAAAACTATAAGGTCTTTGGCGCATGGAAGGTATACACAAACGTTGAGCAGGCGCTCACGACCTTCGATTCCTATCGCGCATGCACGCAATACCTTACCTACATCTATCAACAGGGCCGCACCCTGGGACAACTTGTCCAGGCAACCCGATAGAACGTACAAAACGCGGCCGCACGCCGCACAACCGAAAGGACTCAACATGAGCAAAATCGCCGTCGTCTATTGGAGCGGCACGGGCAACACCGAGGCCATGGCAAACTTTGTCGCCGAAGGCGCAAGCGGTGCCGGCGCCGAGGCAGAGGTCATCTCCTGCGCCGACTTCTCCGCAGACAAGACCGCAGACTACGACGCCTTCGCCTTCGGCTGCCCCGCCATGGGCTCCGAGGAACTCGAGTACGATGAGTTCCAGCCGATGTGGGACGAGGTCAAGGAGACTCTCGGCGACAAGAAAGTCGTCCTCTTTGGCTCCTATTCGTGGGCCGAGGGCGAATGGATGGACAACTGGAAGGCCGACGCCGACGAGGCGGGCGTCAACGTCGTCGATTCCGTCATCTGCTACGACGCCCCCGATGATAAGGGTGAAGCGGCCTGCAAGGCCCTGGGAGCGGAGCTGGCCTAACGAAGCCGTCAGAAAGTCGCAAGGCAACTGACAGCCGAGTACCGCACAACAACACTCGCTCATGCCCAAACAAAAACGGGGACCGGATATTCACATCCGGTCCCCGTTTGTTATATCGACAACCTCGACGCGTTGCTACGAGATATTGCCCAAGAACGCCTTGGTGCGTTCGCTCTTGGGATGGTCGAAAACCTCGCTCGGCGTGCCCTCCTCCACGATAACGCCGCCGTCCATAAAGACGACGCGGTCGGCGACGTCGCGGGCAAAGCCCATCTCGTGCGTCACGACGATCATGGTCATGCCGTCGCGTGCCAGGTCACGCATGACACCCAGAACGTCGCGGACGAGCTCGGGGTCGAGCGCCGACGTGGCCTCGTCAAAGAGCATGACGTGAGGATTCATCGACAGGGCGCGGGCGATCGCCACGCGCTGCTGCTGACCGCCCGAGAGCTGGCTCGGCATAAAGTCGATGCGCTCGGCAAGACCGACCTTCGTCAGTTCCTCAATGGCAATCTTCTCGGCCTCTTCCTTGCTGCGCTTGAGCACCTTTTGCTGCGCGAGCATGACGTTCTTTTTGACTGACAGGTGCGGGAACAAATTGAACTGCTGGAACACCATACCCAGATGCGTACGTACTTTGTTAAGGTCGACGCCCTTGGCGCACACGTCCACGCCCTCAACGACAATCGAGCCGCTCGTGGGATGCTCCAGACGATTGACGCAGCGGAGCATCGTCGACTTGCCCGAGCCCGAAGGACCCAGGACTACGACGACCTCGCCCTTGTGCACATCCAGATCGATATCGCGCAGGACCACGTTATCACCAAAGGCCTTCTGGAGGTTCTTGATGCTGACGACGACCTCGTTCGAGTTATTGGTTTCGCTCATGATAGGACCTCCTTACAGACCGGCGATGTGATCGGCGGGCGTCGCGACAACCTGTCCGGCGCTCTTGGTGGGACGCTTCTTTTTGGTTTCGGCCGTACCCAGCAGCCTCGCCTCAAGACCGCTCACCAAGCGCGCAAGCGGCAGGGTAATGACCAGATAGAACAGGGCAGCAACCACATACGGCGTAATGGAGCCCGTCGTTGCCACGATGGTGCGGGCGTTCATGACGATCTCGACCACGCCCACGGCGGCGAGCAGCGACGTATCCTTGTAGAGCAGGATAAACTCGCTGGTCAGCGTAGGCAGGACATTGCGGAACGTCTGCGGAATCATAACGTAGAGCAGCGTCTGGAAGGCATTCATGCCCAGCGAGCGCGCGGCCTCGTTCTGGCCCTTGGGGATCGACTGAATACCGGCGCGGAAGATCTCGCACAGGTAGGCGGACGAGTTCATGGCCATGACGATAACGCCCAAGACGTAGTCGTCCACCTTGACGCCGGCAAGCGGCAGGCCAAAAAATGCAATATAGATCTGCAGGAACGCCGGCGTACCGCGGATGATATTCACATAGATGCCGGCAAGACAACGCAGAATGCGCGACTTGGAGATACGCATGAGCGACAGGGCAAAGCCAAAGGGAATCGCCAACGGAAATGCCACAAGCACGATCGAGAGCGACATAAGGAAGCCCTTAAAGACGATCGGCAGGCTTTGAACCAAAATGACCGGGTTCAAGAACAGGCGGAGAAACATATTGGAGTTCCACGCCTCGACCCACGGCTGCTCCTTAAGATCGGCCAGGAAGTTATCGAATGCCGTCACGCCCTTGATCTCGACGGAAGGAATCTTGGAAATCTTCTTGGTCGAACCGTCGGCGAGCGTATAGGTACCGCTGAAGGCCTCATCGCCGCCCTCGACGGGGAAGGTCACGCCGTAGACCTCGACACGGAAAAAGCCGCCGGCAGGCGCCGTCTCGCCAAAGTCGATCTTGAGCGTCTGGCCGTCAGCCTTGCACGTGGGCCTCATGGGCGTACGATCCATGAGGTCCTCGCCCGAGAGCATCGTCAATCGCGTGTCATCGGTACCAAACGTCGTGCCGTCGACAAACGTCAGCGAAAGACCGCTCAGTTCCTCGTCGGCATCGGCCTGAACTTCCCAGGTGATGCGCGTCTCGGTACCGCCGACCACAGCGCTACCCGAACCGGTATTGGGTCGGGCGGTAATCTTTGCGGTCTCAAGCGCCTGGGCGGTCGTGGGCGCATATGCCCCCGCACACACCAGCGCGAGCGCCACGGCCATGACGCAGGCTAGCTTTTGGAGCAAGGCGGGCAGTGGAAAACGCTGCTCCGCGGCCCCTTTGTTCAGTCGAGACAAGGTGGCTCCTATCGTAGAAGTTGCCGGCAAAACGAGACGGAAATGCTCTCCGTCAAGAGAAGCGCAAAGGCCCTCTCCGCCAAAACGGAAAGGGCCTGCGCACAATCAAGTAGCTATTTTACTTGATGTTGTACTTAGCCATGAGGGCGTCGACGGTACCGTCGTCGGTCAGGTCCTTGATGGCCTGGTTGATGTCGTCCTTGAGCTTGGTGTTGCCCTGGTTGATGGCGATGGCGTACTCCTCGCCGGTGCTGATCTGCTTAATGCTCTGGCAGGTGTTGAACTGCTCGGCGGTCAGCTGGCTGGCAACGGAGCGGTTGGTGACTACGGCGTCGCCCTTATCGGACTGCAGGGCGCTGAAGCACTCGGTGGCATCCTTGTAGGGGACGATCTTGGCCTTGGGGAAGTTCTCCTGGGCAAAGGCCTCGGCGGTCGAGCCAGACTGGACGATGATGGTAGCGTCGGCATTGTTGAGCTTCTCGCTGTAGTTATCGGCCGTGATGTCGGTATTATCGACCTTGGTCACGATAGCTTGATCGTCCATGTAGTAGGAATCGGAGAAAGTGACTTCCTTCTCACGCTCGGGCGTGTCGGTGATAGCCGCGATGGAGACGTCGTACTTAGCGCCCGAAGCGACACCGGGTACGAGTGTGTCGAAGTCATTGTTGACGTACTCGACATCCAGGCCCAGCTTGTCGCCGATAGCCTTGATGAGCTCAAGGTCAAAGCCCTGATAATCGCCGTTGTCATCCTTGTACTCAAACGGCGCGTACTCGGCAGAGGTGCCGACGGTCAGCGTACCGTCCTTGACGAGCGCGTACTCCTTGGAGCCGTCGACCTTCTCGACCTTAGCGTCGTCAGAGCTGCTGGAACCGGCATCAGAACCAGAGGTGGCGTTGGACGAGCCGCAGCCCGTCAGTGCGAGGGCGAGCGCCATGGCGCCCGTGGCGGCAAATGCGCCAAGCTTCTTCAGCTTCATAATCAGTCTCCTTCCGGTGACCCCGTTTGATTCAGAGGTCTGCAAAAACTGATGGCTATTATGCACCCGCTTGGGAGAATCTGCGATTAGAAAACTGATTGAAACAAACCCATAACGCGAATGGAACACTCCACTTTGTGACAGTCATTACTGCTGTAACGACCTTAACAGTTTGATTTCAGCCGCATAACCTGCAAGTTCGTTCGGTGTCTCCAAAATGAATGGCAATGCGCGCAAGCGGCTATTCGATACAATATTCTGCATAACCTGCATACCGCCGCCAAACTCTTCACTACCCAGATAGCCCTTACCGATGCATTCGTGGCGGTCCTTATGGGCGCCGCAGGGGTTCTTCGAATCGTTGATGTGTACGGCATGCAAGCGGTCGATACCCACCACGCGGTCGAACTCGTCGAGTACGCCGTCCAGATCATGGATGATGTCGTAGCCGGCATCGCTCACATGGCAGGTGTCCAGACACACGCCCAGCTTGTCCGATAGCTCTGGACGCCTGGCGGCAGCACCGTCGATAATGCGCGCCAGCTCTTCAAAGCTGCGGCCCACCTCGGTACCCTTTCCCGCCATGGTCTCGAGCAGCACCGTCGTCTGCTGCCCCTCAAACATCACCTGGCACAGGGTGTCGACGATCATCTGAATACCGGCGTCGGGGCCCTGCCCCACATGCGCACCGGGATGGAAATTGTAGTAGTTGCCGGGCAGCGCCTCCATGCGCCGCAGGTCCTCTGCCATGGCCTCCAGGGCAAACTCGCGCGCCCGCTCTTTGGCCGAGCAGGGGTTATAGGTATACGGGGCATGAGCCACGAGCGGGCCAAAGTCGTTTTGCTCCATAAGCTCGCGCAGGGCCGCCACGTCATACATGTCAAGATCTTTCGCCTTGCCGCCGCGCGGGTTGCGCGTAAAGAATGCAAAGGTATTGGCGCCAATGGATAGCGCCGTCTCCCCCATCGCCCGATAGCCCTTCGTCGTCGAAAGATGGCACCCAATCGTCAGCATCTCCAGCTCCCCCTCATCAGTTGCGGTGAAATACGGTCTATTGGTGCCTTATTTTGGCGCAAATAGACCGTATTCCACCGCAACTTATAAAAGGGGCATCAGAGATGCTGGCCACCAAGCACCACGGTCGCCGGCGTCATGATCCCCTACGTGCCAGCGCCAAGTCCTAGAGGGCTAGACGGATTGCATCGATAATACGCGCGCAGCGCTGTGTGGCGGCAAGGGACATAACGGGACTCTCGAGTTTCCCCGCCCGGATGAGCTGGGTCGCATGCTGGATTTCGCCGTAGAAATCATCGACCTCAAACGGGGCATTTATTTCGAGCATTCGTCCATCGGAGTACTTCACATGGGCGAGCTCGGGGCGATGGAGACGCTCGATTTCCAACGAGCCCCGCTCACAGGCAATCGTTAAGCGGCTTTCATATGCTGCTTTGCCGTCGCACGCCATATGAATGGGTATACCGCCGACACTCATATGGATCTCATCGGCCCAATCCACGCGGCCGCCCGATACGCCACGCCAGCGAACTTCACGAGACGAAACCTCGCACGCGCCCGCGAGTAAATCCTCAAACCAACCGACCGCATAGCAGCCCATGTCATATAGACAGCCGCCCTGCAACGGATCAAGCAGATAGCCCGAAGGAGACTCGCCGTAATCGAGTTTTTGCACGCTTTCGATCGAGACGATGCGGCCGAGGTCGCCCGACGCAAGCAAGTCCTTCACGCGAGCATGCATCGGACAAAACCGATTTTTCATCGCCTCCATAAACGGCACACCGCACTCGCGGGAAACGGAGGTGATCGCACGGGCCTCTTCTTCATTCAAAACGGCCGGCTTTTCGCACAGCACGGCCTTTCCCGCGCGCAGCGCCCGACAGACCCAATGCGCATGCATGCCATGTGGAAGAGCCAAGTAGATTGCGTCGACATCGGGGTCGGCAATCAGCGCATCATAAGCCGCATCGCCGCTATCGTCAGCCGTGGCATAACTGTGCGCGGCATCAATCGAAAACGCACTGCAAAACTCCTCAACATGCGAAGGAGTGCGGCCGGCGGCAGCCACAAGCCGTGCCCCGTCCACCTCCTTGAGCGACGATGCAAATCGATGTGAAATGCGCCCAGCGCCCAAAACGCCCCAACGAACCTCGCGCAAATCATCGCATGAATCCCGATGGCCCACGACAGCCCCCTTCAGTTGCGGTGGAATAGTTCCTGCTTGGCCCCTATTCTGCCGCAAACAGGAACTATTCCACCGCAAGTTATAAAAGGGGCATCAGGAGCGCGTTTTGCAAAAGGCTTTAAGCGCGGCCGTTACGGGACCAGGCTGGAAACGTCGGCGCACATCGTCGAGACGCTCGGGAATATCAATGTGCTGCGGGCAGTGACGTGCGCATTTGCCGCACTTGACGCAATTGCTCACCAGCTTGGGCTCGTTCGTCCGCACCGCGCTCGCCGTAAAGTATTGAGACAGCCCCGTAAACCAACTATGCGCATAGCTCGCGTTGTAGGCGCCAAAGCAGCCGGGAATATTGATACCCTTGGGGCACGGCATGCAGTAGCCGCACCCCGTACAGGGCACGCGATTCGATTTCTCAAACTCTCCCAGCACGCGTGCGATGGTATCGAGCTGCTCTGTCGTCATCGAATCCGGCAGTGCGCGATCCGCCAATGCCGCGTTCTCGTCCACCTGCGCGGTATCGGTCATGCCCGAAAGCAGCATCGTGACTTGAGGATGGTTCCACACCCACGAAAGGCCCCAAGCAGCCGGCGTCTTCAGGTACGGATCGCGTACGTCATCGAGCACGGCGCGGGCCCGCGGAGGCAGCTTGCCCGCCAGGCGTCCACCCAAAAGCGGTTCCATCACAAACACCGCGAGCCCGCGCTCGGCGGCTGCCATGAGTCCCGCCGTTCCCGCTTGGTAGCGCTCTCCGGCATAGTTGTACTGGATCTGGCAAAAATCCCAGTCATACGCGTCAAGCATCATGAGGAAATCCGCCGCACCGCCGTGGTACGAAAAACCTATCTGGCGAATACGCCCCGCAGCCTTTTGGTGCGCAATCCAGTCCTCGATACCCAAAGCTGCCACGCGCTCCCACTGCGCGGGCGAGGTGATGTTGTGCATGAGGTAGTAGTCGATATGGTCAGTCCGCAAACGGCGCAGCTGCTCGTCAAAAAAGCGGTCGAAATCCTCCGCACATTTGCACGAAGCGTGCGGCAACTTGGTCGCGAGCAAAATCTGGTCGCGCAGACCCAGGCGCTCAAGCGAAGCTCCCACACAAGCTTCGTTACCGGGGTAGAGATAGGCCGTGTCCAGATAGGTTATCCCTTGCTCCACCGCACGGGAAATGATGGCATCGGCCGTCTTCGCATCGGGATGTCCCGGCGCACCGGGAAACCTCATGCAGCCCAGACCCAGAGCGGATATTCGGTTACCACTTTTGGGGTCAACACGGTATTGCACGGCCCCTCCCTTCGCCATCAGCGCCCCGGCAAGGCGAAACACAATGGTCACGCAGCCGAAACATCGTGGAATCGCAATCGAGAATGTATCGTAACGTAGCAGAAATCGAGCCGTCACGACACCGCTTTAACATCAGCAAAAAGCCCGATGAAAGGAAGCGACCGTGACCACACGTGAGGACGCCTACCCCTACCCCGGCGAGCAGTACATCCTCTCGGTCGACCGCTATCAGATCGAGGTCATGGACCATCTGGACGAGCTTCCCGCCACAGGCGCCGTCATCTTCTGCACCTTCCCCAAGGTGCGCGATGGCGTTGGATATCCCGCACGCGTTTTCGCGGTCTGCCCCGCAGCGTAAGCTCCACGCGTCCATTCATTTAAAAATCGCCACCCTGCATGCACAAGGTGCGCTGGCGGCATACAATCCATCAGGCGCCCCTTACGCGGGCGCCTTTTATATGGGGAGATAATTCACATGCAGATCAACAAGGTCACCTTTATCGGCAAGGGCGGCGTCGGGCTACTCTACGGCAGTATGATCGCCCAGGCACTCGGTAACGACGCCGTCGAATACGTTATGGATGACGCCCGTTTTGAGCGTCACGCGGGCGATGCGCTCACCGTCAATGGCAAGCCCTGTGCGCTCAAGTCCGTCCGCGCCAGCGAGGCAACGCCCGCCGATCTGGTCATTCTCACGATCAAGACGACTGGACTCAACCAAGCACTCAAGACTATGGAGCGCGTCGTGGGACCCAATACGCTCATCGCCTCGCTGTGTAACGGCATTACGAGCGAGCAGAAGATTGCCGAGCGCTTTGGCTGGGAGCATACCGTTCTTGGTATTTGCCAGGGCATGGACGCCGTGTTCCTCAACGGAGAGCTCATCTTTACCAATGCGGGCGAAATCCGCTTTGGCGCGACGGCCGGCACCGAGCTCGCAACCGTCACCGCCATCGACGAGCTCTACACGCGCTGCGGCATCGCCCATACCGTCGAGAGCGACGTTACGCACCGCATGTGGGCCAAACTCATGCTCAACGACGGCATCAACCAGACGTGCATGGCCTACGGCGGGACCTACGGAAGCGCCACGGAGCCGGGCTCCGAGCAGCGTCGCTGCTTTGTTTCCGCCATGCGCGAAACGCTTGCGGTCGCCAACGCCGAGGGCATTGAGCTGACCGAGGCAGACCTGACGCAGATGGTGCACCTCATCGAGGGAATCGACCCCGCCGGTATGCCCTCAATGGCGCAGGACCGCATCGCACAACGAAAAACCGAAGTCGAAGAGTTCGCGGGCACCATTTGCCGCCTGGCCGTCAAACACGATATCCAAGTGCCGCAAAACGATTGGCTCTATCAGCGCATCCGCGATATCGAGAAAAGCTGGTAGCGCCCGGCTCACCACGTCAACAGGCTCAACAGCAAAGCCGCCACAAGGAGCACTCCCCTTACGGCGGCTTTCATCTTCATCTATAACCAGTAGTCGATGTCCCGACGGTTAGAGCTGCGACTCCGACGCCTGGTCCTCATCGTCGCGACAAAGGACTACA
>CABUZK010000050.1 GCA_902496115.1 uncultured Collinsella sp.
ACCGACCCCACGGCGTGCATGGATGCGGCGCGCGCGGTGTGTCCCGAGGCAGCGTTGCTTGTCAGCGCCGGGCGCATTTCGTCGACGAGCAAGCACCCCACCGAGACGAACATCGTGTTTATGCTCGATACCCTCGAGCTCTACACCATCAAGCGCCGCATGCGCGCCGCACAGGCCAAGCTACGCCAGGATCGGTCGCTCGACGATGAGGCGCGCCGTGTGCTGACGATGCAAGCGATGCAAGATTCTCAGCGTCAGCGCGAGCTCCAAAAGTCTATCGGTGGCGTGGCAGACCCGTTCCGTTTGATCGGTTTGGAGACGGCGGGCGCCGACCAGGTCTAGATGTTGTGGTCAACCAGCGTATTCGCGCCTATATCCAGTCTGAATTTTGGGTATAGACGTCAATGTGTGTGCTAAAGTAATGAGTCCTGTGGACTATGAAGGGAGAATCTGTGCCAAAAAAGAGTGAGAGCACGGGTACTGGGCTGGAATCCTACGTTGCAAAGCTCATGGGCAACGGCTCAAACAGGACTTCGGTAACCGAGGACGAGATTCAGGTCGCCCTGAAGGATATCGATGTTACTGATGAGCAGCTCAACGCGGTGTATTCCGCGCTGCGCAACAGCGGCATCCAGATTATCTCCGCGAGCGGAAACGACGACGCCCCCATGGACGTCGACGATGACGATAATGATAGCGATACCGACGATTTCGATGACGACGAGCACGATTCCGGCTCGCTCGACGATCACGAGCTTAAGATGGCCCGTCAGGCCGACGCCGAGATGGGTTCTTCCAAGAGCAAGAAGAAGCGCACCGTGCGCACGTCCCGTTCGCGTTCGCGCGTGCGCGGCATCGATGCCTCCACGGTGATGCTGACCGGCGACCCGGTTCGTATGTACCTTAAGGAGATCGGTAAGGTCGACTTGCTGACCGCCTCTGAAGAGGTCGATCTGGCCATGAAGATCGAGGCTGGCCTTGACGCCACCGAGAAGCTCGAAGCCGCCGAGGCGGGCGAGATCGAGCTTACCCGCGCCGAGATGCGTCGCCTGACCCGTATCGAGAACGTGGGTCTCGAGGCCAAGCAGGCGCTCATCAGCGCCAACCTGCGTCTGGTCGTCTCCATCGCCAAGCGCTATGTCGGTCGCGGCATGCTGTTCCTGGACCTGATCCAGGAGGGCAACCTCGGTCTGATCCGCGCCGTCGAGAAGTTCGACTACCAGAAGGGCTTTAAGTTCTCCACCTACGCCACGTGGTGGATCCGTCAGGCCATTACGCGTGCCATCGCTGATCAGGCCCGTACCATCCGTATCCCCGTGCATATGGTCGAGACCATCAACAAGCTGGTCCGCGTGCAGCGCCAGCTCCTCCAGGACCTGGGTCGCGACCCGACCCCCGAGGAGATCGGTGCCGAGATGGACATGAGTGCCGACCGCGTCCGCGAGATCCAGAAGATCTCGCAGGAGCCCGTGTCGCTGGAGACCCCTATCGGCGAGGAAGAGGATTCCCAGCTGGGCGACTTCATCGAGGACTCCCAGGCTATCGTTCCGCCCGATGCCGCCAGCTTCTCCATGCTGCAGGAACAGCTCACCCAGGTGCTCGACTCGCTTGCCGATCGTGAGCGCAAGGTTATCGAGCTGCGCTTTGGCCTTGTCGACGGACATCCCCGTACGCTCGAGGAAGTCGGCCGCGAGTTTGGCGTCACGCGTGAGCGCATCCGCCAGATCGAGTCCAAGACCCTGGCCAAGCTCCGCCACCCCAGCCGCTCCAGCAAACTCAAAGATTATATCGAAAGCTAGTCAAGCAAGAAGCGCCCTCAAGCACATCCGCTTGAGGGCGCTTTCATGTAGTCGTTGGGGACGTTCTTAAACGACTAGGTCGGAAAAATTCTCAAAAAAGTTCTTGCCCTGAGCTGATTCGTCCGTATAATAAACTTCGTTGCTTGAGAGCACGTACCTATTCCTCGGTAGCTCAATGGTAGAGCACGCGGCTGTTAACCGCGCTGTTGTAGGTTCGAGTCCTACCCGGGGAGCCAGGTTGTAAAACCCGTCACTTATGCGGCGGGTTTTTTCATGCCGCGATCGCCTGGCGCGAACGTTGCCATATCAACATTTCGTGTCGAGGATGTAATCCCGCGACCCACCACCTCAACATGGCGCGGTCGTTGTAGAATAATGCAATGATTGCTCCCACGAGATGGTGCCGCGAGCACCAGATAAGGAGATTCTTGTGTCTGAGACCATTAACGGCAGCCTGAGCGTCTCGAACGACGTTATTGCCGATATTGCCGGTTATGCCGCGATGACGTGCTATGGCGTCGTTGGTATGGCCGAACAGCTCCAGGGCGCCGAGAGCGTGCGCCTGCTTGCCGGTCAGCGCCTCCGCAAGGGCGTGCTTGTCTCCGCCGACGAGAACGGCCTTACGGTCGATCTTCACGTCGTGCTCGAGAACGGCGTCAACATGAAGTCCGTCTGCCACAATCTTTCGAGCTCCGTTGCCTTCACCCTGCAGGAGATCGCCCAGATCGATCCCGCCAGCCTTAAGATCGGCATTCACATCGACGCGCTCAAGAGCCGTCTGAACTAGCATCCGAAAACGGAGATTCAAATACCCATGATTGCAAAGACCATTCGCACCTGTTTTCCGATCGCTGCGGCTGCCGTTTCCGACAAGGCCGAGGAGATCAATAAGCTCAACGTCTTCCCCGTACCCGACGGCGACACCGGCACCAACATGTCGCTCACGCTCGCCTCGGTGACCAAGGAGCTTTCCGCCCTTCCCGCCGATGCCGATATGGAGGCCATCGCCGGCGCCATCACCCACGGTTCCCTGATGGGTGCCCGCGGCAACTCCGGCGTCATTACCTCGCAGATCCTGCGCGGCGTGGCCGAGGGTCTCGTTTCTGCCGATGAGCCCATTACGTCTGCCAACATCGCCTTCGCCTTCCGTCGCGCCGTCAAGGTCGCCTTCCAGGCCGTCCGCAAGCCCATCGAGGGCACGATCCTCACGGTACTGCGTGATGTCTCGACCAAGGCCGACGAGTGCGAAAAGAAGAAGTTCTCGGCCGAGGACGCGCTCGACGCCATCGTCGTCGAGGCCTACCAGTCCGTCGCCCGCACGCCCGACCTGCTGCCCGTTCTGAAGGAGAACGGCGTGGTCGACTCCGGCGCCTTTGGCTTTGCCATCTTCCTGGAGAACTTTGTCGCCGCCGCGCTTGGCCGCAGCACCGTTGTCGAGGATTTCTCCGCCACGTTTGATTCCGCTGGCTCTGCCCGCGACGCGGCCCTCGGTCGCGTTGAGATTGAGGCCAACGACGATTGGGAGGGTTCGGAGTTCCGCTACTGCAACGAGTTCCTCTTTAAGGCCGACGTCCCGTTTGACGAGGACGAGTGCCTTAAGTTCCTGGGCTCCATGGGCGACTGCGAGCTGCTCGTGGGTGCTTACCCCGATTACAAGATCCATGTGCACTCCAACACGCCCAACCTGGTGCTCGAGCACATGCTGCAGCTTGGTCAGATCTACGAGGTCTTTATCCACAACATGGAGATGGAGGCCCACGACCGTACCGCCAAGATTCATGAGGACCAGGAGAAGGCCGCCGAGCCCGCCAAGGCGCTGGGTTTTGTCGCCGTTGCCGCCGGCTCCGGCGAGGCCGATATCCTCAAGTCCCTCGGTGTCGACGTGATCGTCTCGGGTGGCCAGACCATGAACCCCTCGACCGCCGACCTGCTGGGCGCGGTGGACCAGGTCAACGCGACCTCGGTCATCATCCTGCCCAATAACGGCAACATTCGCATGGCTGCCGAGGCTGCAGCCTCTGCCTGCACCGACAAGAAGGTCGCCGTCGTTCCCACCAAGACCGTCCCGCAGGCGTTCTCCGCGCTGTTCGCGGTCCTGCCCGATTCCGAGCTCGAGGATGCTGTTGCCGCCATGGTCGACGCCATCAGCGAGGTTCGCGATGGCGAGGTCACCCGTGCCGTGCGCGATTCCAGCGCCTCTGATGGTTCTCCGATTCACTCCGGTGATGTCATGGGTATCATCGCCGGCTCCATCGACGTGGTCGGCTCCGACGTGAAGCAGGTCACGCTCGACTGTATCAACCGCATGCAGGAGGAAGAGGAGGGCGACGCGCTGACGATTCTGGCCGGCGAGGAGCTGTCCGATGAGGCCTTCCAGGAGATCGTTGACGCCATCGAGGAGGCTCAGCCCGACTTGGAGATCGATGCCCATCGTGGCGAGCAGCCGCTCTATCCTGTGATCTTCTCGATCGAGTAGGCATCTGCCCATGTCCGAGCTGTGCTCCGTGCCGCGCGTCTCGGAGCGCTTTGCCCAAAGCAATGCGCTCGACGAGGATATCGCGCGACTCAAATATGTTTCGGGTAAACGTGAGGAGGCCCTTCGCCGTCTGGGAATTCGGACGGTGGGGGACCTCCTTCTCCATATCCCTCATCGATATCTCGACTTCACGCGCTCCTGGTCTATCGAGATGGCGCCCATCGGTACCGTTTGCACGATAGTCGCCACGGTCGACCGTATCGTCCAAAAGCAGCCTCGTCCGCGTATGCAGGTGACCGAGGTCTCGCTGGTGGACGAGACGGGCGTGCTGCAAGTCGCCTTTTTCCGTCAGCCATGGATTGCCCAGCAGTTTAAGCAGGGAGACCGCCTGGCCGTGATGGGTAAGGTCGAGTTTGCCTACGGCTTTAAGCAGATGGCCTCTCCGCATTTCGAAAAGCTCGAGGGTGGGCGTGCCGCGGGCACCATTCTGCCGGTCCATTACGTGAGCGATGGCGTGAGCCAGGCGTGGATGCGCCGCATCGTTAGCGGCGCGCTCGAGGTCGTCGGCAATCCCTTCGACCCGATTCCCGCACGCTTGCGCGTCAAGCGCCGCCTGATGAGCAATGCCCGTGCGCTGCGCTCAATTCATTTTCCATCGAGTATGGCCGAGCGGGATATCGCGCGACGTCGCCTCGCCTACGAGGAGTGCCTCTGCCTTCAGCTGGCGCTGCGCCTGCGCAACGACGGCGGCCTGGTCGAAGTCGCTCCCTACGCCCATGCCGCGGGCGAGCACCTGGCGGCGCTCAAGGAAGCCCTGCCGTTTTCGCTGAGCGACGAGCAGGAGGCCGCATTCCAAGACATCCTGCACGACATGTGCGATGGCGGGCGCGTGATGAACCGCCTGCTGCTGGGCGACGTCGGTACCGGCAAGACGGCCGTCGCCGCCTGCGCACTGGCCGTCGCGGCCGATTCGGGCACCCAGTCCTGCGTTATGGCGCCTACGGGCGTGCTGGCGCGCCAATATGCCGATAAGACCGGCCCCTTGCTCTCCCAGGCTGGCGTGTCTTGGGCGCTCCTGACGGGTGGCACGCCGGCGGCCGAGCGCGAGCAGATCCATGCGCAGCTGGAATCGGGCGAGCTCGACGTCCTCTTTGGAACCCACGCGGTCCTTTCGGACAACGTGGCGTTTAAGCATCTGTCGCTTGTCGTCATCGACGAGCAGCACCGCTTTGGTGTGGGCCAGCGCAATGCTCTGCGTGCCAAGGGCCCGGGTGCCGACCTTCTCGTTATGACGGCCACGCCGATCCCGCGCACGTTGGCGCTCTCGGTCTACGGCGACCTGGACACGAGCATCATCCGCCATCGACCTGTTCCGGGGGCGGGCGTTACGACGCGCGTGCTCACCGAGTCGAGCCGCGATTTGGCTTACGGTGCCATCCGCGAGGCGCATGAAAAGGGCCAGCAGGCTTACGTGATCTGCCCGCTTGTGGAGCCGAGTGACTCGGCCGATGAGCTGGAAGACGTACCCGGTATCGCCCGCGACGACGAGGGCCGCGTGACCGTGCCTGTACCGCTGCACGATACGGCAACCGAGCTCGAACGACTGCGTCTGGCCCTGCCGGGACTTACCATTGAGCGCCTTTACGGCCGCATGCCGGCGGGGGAGAAGGACCGCGTGATCGATGCCTTCAAGCACGGCGAGATCGACGTGCTCGTCTCGACCACGGTGGTCGAGGTAGGCGTCGACGTGCCCAACGCCACCGTCATGGTCATCGAGAACGGTGAGCGCTTTGGCTTGGCGGCCCTGCACCAGCTGCGCGGCCGCGTGGGCCGCGGCAGCGTGTCGGGCACTTGCCTGGTCATGACGCACTCCAAGGGCAACGGTGGCGCGTCGGCGGCACAAGACCGTCTCCAGTCGCTCGAAAAGACCTCTGACGGCTTTGCGCTCGCCCAGATGGACCTGCGTCTGCGCCACGAGGGCGAGATCCTGGGTTATCGCCAGCACGGCGGCGTGACCCTGCGCTTTGTGGACCTGGACGCCGACGAGGATCTTATCGAATGGGCCCATTTGGACGCGGTCGAGCTCTTGCGGTATGCTTGCAACCTTGACTCCGTGGCGACGCGCCCCTTGCGCGACGCGGTCGCCATGCGTTATCGACATATCTTTAAGGAGGTCAGCGGAGGATGAGAATCATCGGCGGTGAATGGCGCGGCCGCAAGATCGAAGAGCCGCGTGGGCGCGATGTCACCCGTCCTACGACCGATCGCGTGCGCGAGGCATGCGCGTCCATGGTCATGTCGGCGTTCGACTTCGATCTGGACGAGGTCCGCGTGCTGGACGCCTTTGGCGGCTCCGGCGCCCTGGGAATCGAGATGCTCTCGCGTGGCGCCCGCTCGCTCACCACGTTCGAGATCGATCGCAATGCCGCCCGTCTGATCACCAAGAATATCGAGTCGCTGTGCCGCGACCGCTCGCGTTGGCGTGTCGTTACCGGCGATGTGTTGGCGAGCGCCTCGCGCGGCCGTGTGCCGGGTGGTCCCTTTGACCTGATCTTGCTCGACCCGCCCTATGCCTTTGGCGCCGAGCCGGTCGAGGAGCTGCTGCAAAATCTTTCCCAGCAGGGACTGCTGGCGCCCGGGGCCTTTGCCCTTTTTGAGCATGCCGCAGCCGATGCAGGTGCTCATCCGGCTTGTTTTAAGACCGTGCGAGAGAAGCGCTACGGCATTACCTCGGTTGACTTGCTGCGCTGGGTGGCCGAGGACGAGAACGACCATGCTGACGAGAACGAAAATGACGAGGATGTGCCTTCGGAGGACACCCATGAATGACACCATCAACCGCGTGATCGTCCCGGGCACCTTCGATCCCATCACCTTTGGCCATATCGACGTGATCCGCCGAGCTCGCCGTATCTTTCCCAGCGTGATCGTCGCCGTGGCCGAATCGCAGGGTAAAAACGGCGTGGGTACCACCTTTATGCTCGACGAGCGCGTGGCGCTGGCCCGCGAGGCCCTCGGCGATTTGGACGGCATCGAGGTACTGCCTTTCACCGGTCTGCTGGTCGACTTTGCACGTGAACAGGGGGCAGGTGCCGTCGTTAAGGGTCTGCGCGCCATGACCGACTTTGAGTACGAGTTGCAGCAGGCCGACCTCAACTATCGCCTGGATAGCGAGCTGGAGTCCATCTTTGTCATGAGTGCTCCGCAGTACGGCTATATCTCGAGTTCGGTGGTGCGCCAGATCGCGTCGCTTGGCAGCGACGTGTCGACGTTTGTGCCGCCCAACGTGGTCGAAGCACTCAAACATCGCTTTTCGTGACGTTTTTTATTGCCTGGTGGCATGTGGTAAACTAACACGATGATATGTTACCTATGAAAGGAGACCGGATGCCGGGCGAGAATTTTCCTGGCGACAGGATCGTGAGTCTTGTCGACGAGCTCGAGGGGCTCATCGAAGAGGCTAAGACGCCGTTCGGCAAGAACGCCCAGATGAAGGTTATCGACGCCGACGTCTTCTTTAATATCCTCGATGAGATCCGCATGAGCTATCCCGAGGAGTGGCAGAAGTCCCGCCGTATCCTCAAAGAGCGCGAGGAGCTTATGGCTTCCGCCGCCGCTCAGGCTGATTCCATCATTGCCGATGCTCAGCAGCAGGCGCTCACCATTGCCGGTGAGCAGGAGATCGTCCGCTTAGCACAGCAGCAAGCCGACGACATCCGCGACCGTGCCCAGCAGTACGAGCGCGAGACGCGCTATGCCGCCGAGGATTACGCCGAGCAGGTCTTTACGCACCTCGAGGAGAACCTTAAGAGCCTGACCGGCACCGTTACTCGTTGCCGTCAGCAGCTCAACGAGGGTGCTGCCCAGCAGAACGGTCAGTGGTAATGGTTGAGTTCCCGAGCGTAACCGTCGATCTTTCCGAGCAGCTCGAGTTTCCCGGAGACTCATATCCGCTGATCGGCAAGGTTGATGTCGTCGCCTACACGGTGGGCGAGAAGGAGTACCAGCTGCAGGACGGTATTACCTACGACGTGGTCTTTACCAACGCCGGCACCGGCGTTCTGCTCTCGGGTATGGTCCGCGCGCACGTCACCGGTGAGTGCGACCGTTGCTTGGAGCCCGCCTCGTTTGATATCGCAGGCGAGATCGAGGAGTTCTACCTCTTTGAGGAGCCCGAGGACCCCGAGGCCTACGAAGACGGCTACGAGTTGCTGGGCGAGGATCGCATCGTCGATCTGGGTGAGCCCATCAACGACGCGGTAGTCATGGATACGCCGTTCGTTGTCCTGTGCAAGCCCGATTGCCGCGGCCTTTGCCCCACCTGCGGCATCAATCTCAACGTCGAGCAATGCGATTGCGCCGCCCAGGCGGAGGCCGAATGGGCGGCTGCCACGGAAAATCCATTTGCAGCATTGAAGAATCTCAAGCTTGACGAGTAAAACTGTGGTAGTATCGCTACTTGCGCGTAATCGCCACACTGGATAGTTCATAAGGAAGGTCACTATGCCCGTACCTAAACAAAAGCAGGGTCGTATCCGCACCCATACCCGTCGTTCCGCCAACATGAAGATCTCGGCTGCGGCTCAGTCCACGTGCCCCCGTTGCGGTGCTGTCAAGCTCCCGCACCACGTGTGCCCCAGCTGCGGTTTCTACAAGGACCGCGAGGTTATCGTTACCGAGTAACTGTATACTCTGGATGCGATGCCGTTCCAACTGGAACCACAATGGCCGGCTCAATGAGTCGGCCATTTTTGTATAAGGAGCATGTGAAATGAGTAACGTTCGCGTTTGTGTAGACGTTGTGGGCGGAGACGAGAAGCCCCAGGTTGTCCTCGACGGTATCGAGGCTGCGCTCGCGGCAGATCCCGAGATCGAGGTCTTGGCCGTCGGTCCCGCCGAAATCGTCAACCCCTTTGCCGCAGCGCATGCCCGCGTGGAGGCCTTGGAGGCCCCCGACGTCATCAGCATGGAGGACGATCCCATCCGCGCTGTGATGACCAAGCGCAAGTCCTCGATCGTGCTTGCGTGCCGTGCCATCAAGAAGGGCAATGCGGACGCGTTTTTCTCGGCCGGCTCGACCGGTGCCATGACCGCTGCCGCCACGGCCTACGTCACGCCGTTTAGGTGTTTGGCAGAGGGTAAGAAGCAGCCGGTCCGTCCGTGCCTGACCAACGCACTGCCCAATCGCGCCGGCGGCTTGACGGTGCTGTGCGACATGGGCGCCAATCCCGATGTCACGGTGGACGACATGGTGCGCTTCGCCCAGATGGGCTCTGCCTATGCTCGTGTGGTTTTGGGCATTGAGCATCCGCGTGTGGGCCTGCTTGCCAACGGCACCGAGGATGAGAAAGGCTCCAACTTCACCAAGGCGTGCTTCCCTGCTATGAAGGCCGCGGTTCCCGGCTTTGTGGGCAACTGCGAGGGTACCGACCTTACGTCGGGCAATTTTGACGTCGTGGTTGCCGACGGCATGTCGGGCAATATTGCGCTCAAGGCCACCGAGGGCGCTGCCAAGTTTTTGCTGGAGGAGCTCAAGGGTGCCTTTATGTCTTCGTTCGGCACCAAGATCGCCGCGATGCTCATCAAAAAGCAGATGCGCGAGATTAAGGCCAAGCTTTCGGGCGACGCCAAGGGCGGCGCGATCCTGCTGGGCCTGCGCGGTGTCGTGTTGATCGGCCACGGTGCCACGTCGGTCGAGGCCGTCAAGAACGGTACGCTTGCCGCGGCCCAGGCCGTACGTGCCGGGCTTGTTCAGGACGTTGCCAATTCCATGGACGGTATCGTTTTGTAAGAGCCCCGTTACGTGGCTCAACCTGTACCGTGTGGGGTAGAATCGGAGCCGTATTGCAATGCGGCTCCGATTGCCGTGTTGTGTTGTGTTCCATGACATACGAGAGGAAGCGCTATGGATCGCTCCGAAATCTTCGATAAGATCGCCGAAGTCGCCGCTGACGTGCTGGGTGTCGATGTCGCTGACATTAGCGACGAGACCACTTTTGACGATCTCGATGCCGATTCGCTCGAGCGTCTGCAGCTGGTGACGGCCATCGAGGACGAGTTCGATCTCGAAATCGATGACGAGACCCTGCTGTCGCTCAACTCTGTCGCCGACGCTGTCGACGCGATCGAAAACGCCAAGGAGGCCTAAGTCTTGGCTTTGTCTGAACGACTCACGCGCGCCCAGGAGATTCTGGGCCATGAGTTCAATAACAAGGTGCTGCTGCGCGCGGCGCTCACACATCCCTCGGCTGTCGAGGGTCAGCCGGTTTCTGCCAGCTATGAGCGTCTTGAGTTTTTGGGCGATTCCATTTTGGGCGCCGTCGTGGCCCGTTCGCTCTTTGAGTCCTATCCCGAGTTTGACGAGGGCAAGCTCACGCGCCTGAAGGTATCCCTTGTCTCGGGCGCCACGCTGTCCGAGGTGTCGCACGAGTTGGGTATCGACGACATCATCATCTTTGGTGCCTCCGAGACCGGTACCGGCGCGCGCGGCCTGCACTCGGCGCTCGAGAACGTCTACGAGTCGCTCGTGGGTGCACTGTATCTGGATGCCGGCTGGGATGTTGCGGCGGAGTTTATCCATCGTACGCTCAAGCCGCACCTGGCCTCCGAGCGTGCCGAGCACCCCGCGAACCCCAAGTCGTTCTTGCAGGAGTGCGTGCAGGCAGATGGCCACGAGCCTCCCGCGTATAAGCTGGTCGGCTCCGAGGGCCCCGCGCATGCGCCCACCTTTACCGCCGTGGTGCTCATCGACGGTATTCGCCAGGGCCGCGGCACCGGTTCCTCCAAGAAGGAGGCCGAGGGAGCCGCTGCACTCGAGGCACTCGACCGCATGGGCTACACCACCAACGGCGTGATTCTCAACAAGAAGCCTGTTTAAGCGAGGAACCGTGTATCTCAAGTCCCTCACGCTCAAAGGGTTCAAGTCGTTTGCCGACCGCGCCCATATGTCATTTGAGCCGGGCCTGACCGTCATCGTCGGTCCCAACGGCTCGGGAAAATCGAACATCTCCGACTCGATTCTGTGGGTCCTGGGCGAGCAGAGCGCCAAGCAGCTGCGCGGTCAGGCCATGGAGGATGTCATCTTCTCGGGCTCGTCGGCTCGCAAGCCGGTGGGTGTTGCCGAGGTTACGCTGGTGCTCGATAACTCGGACCATATGCTGCCCGTCGACTTTGACGAGGTCGCCATCACCCGTCGTATGTATCGCTCGGGCGAAAGCGAGTACCTCATCAACTCGAGCCCGTGCCGCCTGATGGACATTCAGGACATCCTGCACGATTCGGGCCTGGGCAAGGATACGCATTCCATCATCAGCCAGGGCAAGCTTGACGCCATTTTGCAGAGCCGCCCCGAGGAGCGCCGCGCCCTGATCGAGGAGGCTGCCGGCATCTCCAAGCACAAGCGCCGCAAGGAGCGTGCGCTCAAAAAGATTAAATCGATGGACGAGCACCTGACCCGTGCCCGCGACATCAATAAGGAGATCGCCCGCCAGCTGCGGCCGCTGGAGCGTCAGGTCGATCGCGCGCGCAAGTACAAAGAGCTGTCCTCGCGTGCGAACGAGCTTACGCAGATGCTGGCCGTCGACGAGCTTCGTTCGCTGCAGTCGCAGTGGAACGACCTGGAGAGCCGCTCCAAGGAGGGCGCTGCCGAGCTTGAGCTTGCGCAATACCGCTTGGGCGAAAAGGAGCGCGAGCTCGAGAAGCTCCAGGTCATGCTCGAGGAAAAGGGCCTGTTTGTGGGTGATCTGGGCGAGCAGCGCCGTCATATGCAAGACGTGGTCGGCCGCATCAACTCCGACATGCGCCTACTCGAGGAAAAGGGCCACAACATGGTGTCGCGCCTGTCCGACATGCGCGGCCAGATCTCGAGCTCCGAGCATCAGCGTCGTCGCGTGGTTGAGGAGCTCGAGGATGCGCGTGCCCAGCTTGAGGAAGTGACCGGTACGCACATGCAGGCCCAGGACGACGTTGACGCCGCCGGTCCTGCCGCCGCCCAGCTCCACGAGCGTCGCGTGGCGCTCGACAATCAGATTTCGCAGCTCATGCGCGAGCAGCGCGATGTGCAGCGTGTGGCCGATAACGCCGCGCTCGAGCTCGCCAAGGTGAAGGACTCGCTGAGCAACGCCGAGGTCGAGGACAACATGTACGCCTCGCGCCTGGAGCAGATCGACGAGCAGCTCGAGGAGGTCACGGCCTCGCTCGAGAGCCGTCGCGACCGCGCTGAGGAGCTTGACGGTGCGCTCGATCAGGCCCGCCAGGCCCAGATTGATGCTCGCGAGGCCACCGAGGTCGCCCGTGCGGCGTTGAAGGACTTGCGTAATCGTGAGAGTGAGGCGCGCAACAAACTTTCCGAGGTGCGCTCTGAGCTCGCGAGCCAAAAGAAGCTCGACGCCCGCATGGCAGACAGCTCGCCGCTGGTGAGCCGTCTGATGGGCGCGCTGGGCGATGATGTCTCGGGTCGTCTGGGAGATGTGCTTGAGGCTCCTCGTGAGCTCGAGGGCCTGGTCGAGCAGCTGCTTGCCGGCGATATCGACGCCCTGCTGTTTGATGACGCCGCCACGCTTGAGCGTGCCGGTCGTGCGGCACTGGACCAAAAGAAGGCCTCGGGCGAGGCACTGCTGATGGCGCGCGGCGTGAGCGGCTCTGCTGCTGCCGAGGGCGCTGCCGGTTCGCGTCTGGTCGATCGCCTGTCCGTGCGCGCCGGTTATGGTCCGGTTGTCGAGGCCCTGCTCGGCGGCTATTACGTGGTCGATGACTTGGCTGCCGCGCTGGCGGCACGAGTCGTTGACGGCGTGACCTATG
>CABUZK010000051.1 GCA_902496115.1 uncultured Collinsella sp.
CATAAAGGCCATGTCTTGCATCATGCTTGGCACATCGATCGAGACAGTGGCACCCAGCAAGAGCTTAAGCGTGAGCGGAATCGTCACAGGGGAGATAACCGAGGACGTCAGGATGATGGTAAGCGCGAGCGGGCCGTTGCCGCCGAACATGCTAATCCACATAAAGGCAGTGACCGCCACGGGTACGCTGTACTCGAGCACGATGCCGCAGACAAGGTTGGGGTTGGAGCCAAAGAACAGCGATCCCATGGCATAAGCTGCTATGGGAATAAACACCGCCGAGACGAGCAGCGCCAAAATCAGGTGCAGCGGACGGCGGAACACCTCAGCTACCTGGTGGAAGGTGTTACTGAGCGCGCCTTGGAATGTCATAAAGGCGAAGAGAGCGGGAACGATGGGCTTGAGTACGCCGATCTGCTGGGGAAAGAGCACGCCGAGCGTTACGCAAATCGGAACGATGACCTGCATATGCCCTGCGAGGAACTTTCCCAGTCCAACCCATTGCTTCATAGGCTCTTGTGACTCCCTTTGCTCGTGAACCCGTTTTGAATGGATATGCTAGACGCTCGCATGCGTCCGTGCGTCAGAAACGCTCGATTATTTCGAGGCTATTACCGGCATTGTTTACCGAAACCACGGCGTGCTGCGAGGCTCTGCGTCCGTGCCGCACGGTATAATAAATCCGTTCAACAGATCTGCCTGCCGAAGCGGGCATACACAGAGGACTCATCGCTATGAACCGTGAGAGGTATCGCGGCGACCTGCCCCTATCGGGGGTGGGCGCCTATGTCATCGCTTAAGACGACGCATCGCTGGGCGGTCGCTCAGCAAAATCCCGAGCTCGAAAAGGAGCTTTCGGCTGGTCTGGGCATACCCGGGCTGGTGGCACGCATTATGGTTGCGCACGGCATTGCCTCGATTGAGGAAGGACAGCTATTTTTGACGCCTTCGCTCGACCGTGATTGGGCCGATCCGCTCGTCATTCCGGGCATGTCGGTTGTTGCCGATCGTGTCGAGCGCGCCATTCGCAACCACGAACGCATCGCCGTCTTTGGTGATTTTGACGTCGACGGCATTACGTCGACTTGTCTGTTGACCGAGGCGCTGCGGACGTTTGGCGCCGATGTCACACCATTCATCCCGCACCGCTTTGACGAGGGATATGGCCTTTCGCGCGCGGCGCTCGACCGCGTCAACAAGCTCGCCCAACCCAATCTGATCGTGACCGTCGATAACGGTATCGCGGCCAAGGAAGAGGTCTCCTATCTGGAGAGCCTGGGAATCGATCTGGTGGTTACGGACCATCATGAGCCGTCCGACCAGGTGCCGCAGGGCGTGCCCCTGACCGACCCTAAACTCAAGGATGAGGGGCCCTCGCGTGAACTTGCCGGTGCCGGTGTGGCGCTCAAGCTGGTGCAGGTTTTGGGTGAGCGTTTGGACAAGCCGTCGTATTGGCGTTCGCTGATTGAGGTTGCGGCGCTGGGCACCGTGTCCGACATGATGCCGTTGACGCCCGAGAATCGCGCACTGGTCGCCGAGGGCATCCAGCAGATGCGCGTGACGGCCCGTCCCGGCTATATCGCGCTTGCCGCACTTGCCAAGGCCGACCTTTCTACCATTACGGCCGACGGCCTGTCGTTTTCGCTCATCCCTCGTCTGAACGCTGCCGGCCGCATGGCCGATCCCAAGCTGGCGCTCGACCTGCTGCTTGCCCGCGATCCTATCGAGGCAAGTGCACTGGCGGCCGAGCTCGAGGAGATCAACCGCCAGCGTCGCGAGATCGAGGCGGAGCTCACGCGTGATGCCATGGCAAAGGTCGAGGAGACTTATGACGGCGGGCGCGCAATCGTCGTGGGCGGCGAAGGTTGGCACGAGGGCGTCAAGGGCATCGTGGCGAGCCGCCTGACCAACCGTTATCACGTGCCGGCGCTGCTGTTCTCGATCGAGGACGGTATCGCTCGCGGTTCGGGTCGCTCGGTGGGCAAAGTCAACCTGTTCGACGCCGTAGAACGCTGCTCCGACCTGCTGATTCGTCGCGGCGGGCATGCCGGTGCGGTGGGCGTGACCATCGAGGCATCCAAGCTCGATGAGTTCCGCCGTCGCCTTTCGGCCGTGCTATCGGAGCTTCCTGCCGATGACTTTGAGGACACTGACGAGGTTGCCGCCACCGTTGACCTCTCCGAGCTGAATATCGAGACCATCGAGCAGATTTCCCGTCTTGAGCCGTTTGGCCAGGGCAATAAGGTGCCGCTTCTGGCCGCCGAGGGCGTGACGATGTGCAATCGCGCCGTGGTGGGCAAAACCGGCGAGCACATGCGCTTTGTGGCGACCGATGGCGCCGCGAGCGTGCCGGCCATCATGTTCCGCGTGCCGCAGATCGATAAACTCATCAATTGCGACAGTGCCGTCGACTTGGTGTTCGAGGCTGTGGCCGAACATTGGCAGGGACGTGTGAAGCCCAAGCTCATGATTAAAGATGTCTTGGTGCGCGATACCGCGGCGCCCAATATCGACGATCCGGCATGTGAGCTTCGCCGCGGCGTGCAACCAGCGGATTCTGGCCTGCGCCTGGAGTCGCGTAAACGTGAGACGCTCGCCCAGCTTTCTTATACCGAGCTCACGCGCTCGCTTATCCATAGCTTTATCGGCTCGAACCAGCCGCATCGCGCGCAGGTCGAGGCACTCGACGCGCTCGCCGACCACCAGAGCGTCTTGGCCGTTATGGGGACGGGGCGCGGCAAGTCGCTCATCTTCCATGTGCACGCCGCGCGCGAGGCGGTCCTTCGTGGGCGGGCGAGCATCTTTGTCTATCCGCTGCGCGCGCTCGTTGCCGACCAGGCTTATCACCTCTCGTCGACGATGGCTGCGCTCGGCATTGGCGTGGGCGTGTTGACCGGCGAGACCGTGGAGGCAGCGCGCGATGACGTGTTTGCCGGCCTGGCTTCGGGCCGCACCGGCATCGTTCTCACGACGCCGGAGTTCCTGTCTATCCATCGCGATCGCTTTGCACGTTCTGGGCGTATTGGCTTTGTCGTTATCGATGAGGCACACCATGCCGGTCTTGCCAAAGGCGGCGACCGGAGCGCCTACCTCGACATGCCCGATATTCTCAAAGCCCTGGGCGACCCCGTTGTCATGGCGGCAACGGCTACCGCGACGGCCCCGGTCGTGGCGGAGCTTGCTCGTGTATTGCCGATTACCAGGACGGTGGTCGACGAGACCGTTCGCGAGAACCTGCAACTCGAGGACGACCGTGACCTTGCGAGCCGCGAAAATCGCCTGGTGTCAATCGTGGCGACGGGGGAGAAGACCGTCATCTACGTCAACTCGCGCGACCAGTCCGTGGCGCTTGCCAAGACGTTGCGCAAACGCGTGCCCGACTGCGCGACCCATATTGCGTTCTATAACGCCGGGCTTGCGCGCTCCGATCGCCGCCGTGTCGAGGAAGCGTTTCGCGACGGAAGCCTCAGTTGCATCGTTTCGACCTCTGCCTTCGGTGAGGGCGTCAACCTGCCCGATATCCGTCATGTCGTGCTCTACCACATGCCGTTTGGTGCGATTGAGTTTAACCAGATGAGTGGCCGTGCCGGCCGCGATGGACAGCCCGCCGTGATTCACCTGCTCTATTCGTCGCGTGACGCTCGTATTAATGAGCGCCTGCTCGATTGTTACGCGCCCGAGCGCGATGAGCTTGTCACTCTCTATCGAGCGCTGCAGACCATGTGGCGCTCCAACCGTGGCAAGACGGGGGACGATTCATTCTGCGCGAGCGATATCGACATTGCGCAGATGTGTCTTGCCATCGATGCCCGCACGCCGGTCGACGAGCGCTCGGTGGAAAGCGGCCTGGGAATCTTCGAAGAACTCGGTTTCTGCCGCGTTTCGGGGTTTGACGATACGCGTCGCATCGCGATGGCGGAAAACCCCGGTCGCGTGCAATTAAGCAGGTCAATTCGCTATTTGGAGGGCTTGCGCTCGCGCATGGAGTTCACGGCTTTTCGGAGCTGGGCACTCGATTCGTGCGCTTCTGATATGCTAGCCAAAGTTAACCGCCCGATCGTACCGCGGGCCTAGGGGAAGGGGACCTCGATGGACGCCGCAGCCCGTACCGCCCATGATTCCACCCTCCAGCCGTTTTCGGAGATGGAGCACTATAAGCATGCCGATGAGCTGCCGCCCGAGATTATGGCGGACAGCTACGACAAGCTGGAGCGTCTGTGCCTCAAATATATGAACGAGGACGACTTCTCCAATGTGGAGCAGGCCTACTGCTTTGCTGCCGAGAAGCACTGCAACCAAAAGCGGCGCTCGGGTGAGATGTACATTAACCATCCCGTCGAGGTAGCTATCATTCTGGCTGACCTCAAGATGGACTGCGATGTGGTGTGCGCCGCGTTGCTGCACGATACCGTCGAGGACACCGAGACCTCGCTTGCCGATGTTTCGGGTCTGTTTGGCGAAACCGTGGCAGGGCTCGTCGACGGCGTGACCAAGCTCACCAACATTGAAGTCGACAGCATGGACGAGAAGCAGGCGCTTACGCTGCGCAAGATGTTCCTCGCCATGTCCAAGGACATCCGCGTCATCATCGTCAAGCTCGCCGACCGCCTGCATAACATGCGCACGCTTGCCGCTCTGCGCGAGGACCGCCGCCTGTTTAAGGCACGCGAGACCATGGACGTGTACGCGCCTTTGGCCGACCGCCTGGGCATGAGTTCAATCAAGTGGGAGCTCGAGGACCTGTCCTTTTTCTACTTGGAGCCCGATGCCTACCAGCGCATCGCGCGCATGGTATCCGAGTCGCGCGAGGTTCGCGAGCGTTATCTGGCCGAGACCATCAAGACGCTCACCGATGAGCTCAATCGCATTGGTCTTGAGGGCTTTCAGATCAACGGTCGTTCCAAGCACTATTGGTCCATCTATCAAAAGATGAAGCGCAAGGGCAAGGAGTTCTCCGAGATTTACGACCTGGTGGCGCTGCGCGTCATCACTCATTCGGTGCGCGATTGCTATTCCACGCTTGGTGCCGTGCATACCCTGTGGCATCCCATGCCCGGTCGTTTTAAAGACTATATCGCCATGCCCAAGGTCAATAACTACCAATCGCTTCACACGACGGTTATCGGCCCCACGGCCCGTCCGCTCGAGATTCAGATTCGAACCTACGAAATGCACGAGCAGGCCGAGTATGGCATCGCTGCCCACTGGCTGTATAAGAAGTCGGGCGGATCGTCTGCCTCCAAGACTAACGATGCGCAGCGTCTGGACGACCAGATCAACTGGCTCAAGCACTCACTCGACTGGGCGGCGTCTGACGAGATCACCGATGCCAAGGAATACCTGCATTCGCTGAAGGTCGACTTGTTCGACCAGGAAATTTTTGTCTTTACGCCCAAGGGCGAGGTCATGGCGCTTCGTGCCGGCTCTACACCGCTCGACTTTGCCTACGCCGTTCATACCGAGGTCGGTAACCACTGTGTCGGCGCCAAAATCAACGGTGCGGTGGCGCCGCTCACGCACGAGATCAAGACGGGTGACCGTGTCGAGATTCTGACTAACAAGAGCTCTAAGCCGTCGCGCGATTGGCTCAAGATCGTCAAGACACCTTCGGCCAAGTCAAAGATTCGCCGTTATTTCGCCGCCGCGACCAAGGATGACGACGCTGCCGCCGGCCGCGATATACTGGCCAAGGACCTGCGTAAGCGCGGGTATGGCATCTCTACGCCACGATCCACGCGTGCGCTCAACGCCGTGGCGGAGCAGTTTAACTTCAAGCAGCTCGAGGACCTTTTTGCAGCCGTTGGCGCGGGCAAGGTCGCCCCGCGCGCTGTGGGCAATAAGGTCGAGCAAATCTTGGACCCCAAGCCCGAGGAACAGCTCACCAAGGCCGAGGCTATCGCCGAGGTCGTAAAGCAGCCCGCTCGCGGCTCCAACCGCAAGCCGCAAAAGCGCGGTAAGAGCGCCAGTAACGGCATTATCGTCAAGGGCGAGAGCAACAGCGGCCTGCTGGTCCGTCTGGCTCATTGCTGCAACCCCGTGACGGGCGACGACATCGTCGGCTTCATCACGCGCGGTCGTGGCGTTTCGGTGCATCGCGCCAACTGCCCCAACGTCAAGGGCCTTATGGAACATCCCGAGCGCATGATTGACGTAGAGTGGGATGGTGCTGCCGATACGCTTTTCCAGGTCGAGATTGTGGTCGAGTGCCTGGACCGCATGGGCCTGCTCAAGGACGTCACCATCGCCATTGGCGATGCGGGCGGCAATATCCTTTCTGCCGCCACGTCGACCAACCGCGAGGGTATTGCAACCTTGCGCTTTATGGTCGAGATCTCGGACGCGAGTGGTCTGGATCCGCTGCTGGCCTCTATCAGCAGCGTCGACTCGGTCTACGACGCGCGCCGCCTGATGCCCGGCGAGGGTGGAGCCCAGCTTAAGCGCCGCGTTTAGTCGCGACGAACGTGTCACATTATCGATATTCGCTACACTCGAGGCATCGTTTGATGCCTCGAGTTCTATAGAGAGGAGAGGGACATGAGTGCTGTGTCCTTGGATTTAACTCCCAAGGGATCGGTCGAGATTGAGACGCTCGTAAACGGTCCCATTCAGACCAATAGCTATGCTGTTATTTCGGACAATGAGTGCGTGATTATCGACCCCGCATGGGAAGGCGAGCGTTTGGTGGAGCATATTCGAGCCGAACATGCCGGTGTACGCGTGCTTGGCGCCGTATGCACTCATGGCCATGCCGATCATGTTGGTGGTGTTGCCGGCGTGCGAACCACCGTTGGCGAGGGCTGCCAGTATGAGCTGTGTGCCAAGGATGTGGCGGTGCCGCATGCGAACATCGAGGAACAGCGAGCTATGTGGGGCATTGAGACGCCTGACCCCGGGGAGCCGACGCGCCTGCTCGCCGAAGGCGATGCTATCGAGGTGGGCGATATCTGCCTGCAGGTGATCGAGACGCCAGGGCATACGCCGGGCGGGATCGTCTTGTTTGCTGCCACCGAGCAGGGGAACATTGCCTTTGTGGGCGACACACTATTCCCGGGCAGCCACGGCCGCACCGATCTTTCTGGAGGAGACGAAGCGGCGATTCTGCGCTCGCTCTCCAAGCTCGCCCGGCTTCTCCCGCCCGATACCGTTTGCCTAACCGGCCATGGCGATTCGACCACCATGGCACGCGAGCTCATGCAGAACCCTTTCATGCAGGTGTAGCTTTATAGTCAGCTCCTGAAGCACGAGAAGCGTCCAAACGTCAAGCTATTTTTCCCCAACGGGTCGATTCCGTAGGGCAAACGGTCAAAAAAAGTCTGTTTGGACGATATTCGTGAACAAACGAACGTTTATGCTCGGGTACGCCGTGGTAAAATCTCAGGCGTTATCGGAGCAACCTTACAGGAGGTTTCTTTTATGCTCGTCAACGCAGCAGACATGCTCAAGAAGGCCGAGGCCGGCAAGTACGCTCTCGGTGCCTTCAACACCAACAACCTCGAGTGGACCCTGGCTATTCTCCAGGCCGCCGAGGAGGCCAAGTCTCCGCTGATCCTTCAGTGCACCGCTGGTGCCGCTAAGTGGATGGGCGGTTTCAAGGTCTGCGCCGACATGGTCAAGGCTGCCGTCGAGGCCACGGGCGTTACCGTTCCCGTCGCCCTTCACCTCGATCACGGTTCTTACGAGGACTGCTTCAAGTGCATCGAGGCCGGCTTCACGTCCATCATGTATGACGGCTCTCACGAGGAGACCTTCCAGCTTAACCTCGACCGCACCAAGGAGCTCGTTGAGCTTGCCCACTCCAAGGGCATGTCCATCGAGGCCGAGGTCGGCGGCATCGGCGGCACCGAGGACGGCGTGACCTCCAACGGCGAGCTCGCTGACCCTGCTGAGTGCAAGCAGATTGCTGACCTGGGCGTCGACTTCCTCGCCTGCGGCATCGGCAACATCCACGGCGTGTATCCCGCCGACTGGGCTGGTCTTTCCTTCGAGCGTCTGGGCGAGATCAAGGCTCAGACCGGCGACCTGCCCCTCGTTCTGCACGGTGGTACCGGCATCCCCGAGGATCAGATCAAGAAGGCCATCTCCCTGGGCATCT
Organism: uncultured Collinsella sp.; assembly: GCA_902496115.1. Taxonomy (GTDB): domain Bacteria; phylum Actinomycetota; class Coriobacteriia; order Coriobacteriales; family Coriobacteriaceae; genus Collinsella. The sequence continues at coordinate 8,093 of CABUZK010000051.1, forward strand.
CCAAGATCAACGTCAACACCGACCTGCAGCTCGTCTTCGCCAAGGGCGTCCGCGAGTACATCGAGGCTGGCAAGGATCAGCAGGGCAAGGGCTTCGACCCCCGCAAGCTCCTCAAGCCTGGTCGCGACAACATCGTTGCCCGCACCAAGGAGCTCATGGAGGAGTTTGGCTCCGTCAACAAGGCGTAAGTAGCGGTTTAACTTCCCGCCGAAGGCCCCGTTTCCCCTACGCTGTTTCCCTCGCGCTCACCTGGCTTCGCCAGAAGTCGCGCGACGGAATCAGCTCCGGGGAAACGGGGCCTCCTTTGTTAACTCGCTACAGGGTTACTGGGCTGAATTATTTATTTGACTACCGTTCGGCGGTGTTGATGGCTCCTTTGTTGGGGCTTTCTTTTTATCTCGGTACAATGGGCTTCAAGGGTTCTAGTGACTTGGAGTTTTGGTATGGCTGTAATTAACGTGTCGCCTGCTGATGGGAAGGTTATTGCCGAGGGGCCGGTTGGGTGCTTGGTTGATGTTTGCTGTGATGACTTTCGCCATCTCGATATTGGACTGCCGCCCGAGATCCTGCGTTTAAAGGATGCAGGGTATCTTTCGCAGGCTATTGAGGCTTGCGATCGCCTGCTTGCCCAAAATCCCGATTCCTCGCTTACTGCCTGCGTTCGCGCCGAGCGGTATCGTATGATCGAGACGCCGCTTCATTTTTCGGTGTCGCGTGATCGGGCTATCGAGATGATTCGCGAGGAGTGGCCTGAGTTTACCGAAGAGCAGTTTGACGACCTGATTGACCGCAAGCGTATCGATTGGCGCTTTATCGATGGTGAACTGTTCGTTCTCGACAACTTCCTTGATTCTTTGCGCGTGTATCCCAAGGAGGTTCCGGGTCTGCATCCCGATTCTGCGGATGGAATTGCGCTGCGCAACCAGATGCTCGAGAAGATGGAGTCGCAGGGCGGGCTGTCTCGCACCATTACGCTTAAGGCATGCGTGTCTGTCCCCGGTGCTTTGGAGGGGGAGACCGTTCGCGCGTGGCTTCCCGTTGCCGCCGCCTGCCGCCAGCAGTCCCAGGTTGAGATACTTGATATGACGCCGGAGGGGGCCATTGCTCCTGCGAGCGCCTCGGCGCGTACTGCCTCGTGGGTCTCCTCGACCGATCGCATATTCTCGGTGACCTATCGTTATCAAATCGATGCCGCTTATCGCGATATCTATGGGGGTGCACTTCCGGCGCATCCCTGTATGGACGCGCCGTTGCCGGAAGATATTTCCGAGGACCGTCCGCACATTGCATTCACGCCGTATCTGCAGCAGCTGACGGCCGGTGTTGTTGACGGACTCGAGGATCCGCTCGATCGCGCCCGTGCTATCTATGATTATCTGACGCAGCATATCGACTATCGCTATCAGCCGCCGTACTTGCTTTTGGGATCTATTGCCGATGACTGCGCGCATTCGCTCCGCGGCGATTGCGGCGTTATGGCGCTCACGTTTATCACCATGTGCCGTATCGCGGGCGTGCCTGCCCGTTGGCAGAGCGGCCTGTACGTTGCGCCCGATTCGGTGGGGCCGCACGATTGGGCTGAGTTCTATACGCCGCAGACCGGTTGGCTCAACGCCGACGTGTCATTTGGATCTTCTGCTCGCAGGATGGGGGAGGAGTGGCGCCGCCGTCACTACTTTGGCAATCTCGACCCGTGGCGCATGGTGGCCAACAATCGATTCCAGGCCGAGTTTGTGCCTGCTTTCGATGGCATGCGCGAGGATCCCTATGACAACCAGATGGGCGAAGTCTCGGTTAACGGACGCGGATGCCGTCGGCGCGAGATGCTCCGCACGGTCGAACTCATTGAAATGCTCGAAGTTCCATTTTCGGACTAATCGGTAGAAAGCTGTGATAAACTAACTCACGCATTACGTGCCCGAGTGGCGGAATTGGCAGACGCAGTGGACTCAAAATCCACCGTTGGCAACAACGTGCGAGTTCGAGTCTCGCCTCGGGCACCATACATGCAAGCGAGCGTTCAAGGGGGTCGAGGCCCCCTTTTTCGTGCCGAACTCGCGTGAGCGCGCGGAGCGTTAAGCAAACAGGCCTGCGGCCTGTTTGTAGCGGAGCGTGGCGAGGGCGCTGTGCGCCCGAAGCCCGGGGCTTCGCGAAGCGAAGACCCTTCGAGTCTCGCCTCGGGCACCATACATGCAAGCGAGCGTTCAAGGGGGTCGAGGCCTCCTTTTTCGTGTACGTAATGTGATAACGCGCGGTACGTGTTATTATTCGCAAGGCGTTGTTTCCGCAATGCCCTAAAGAGGAACCCGAGGGTTCCCACCTTTTGGCGCCAATGAGCAGCTGACTGGTCATACAACCTAGATTCCCTTCCTCATACTGAGGATGTCTATGTGTACGACCTGGTTGCAAAGAAGCGCCGGGTTATTTTTTTATGAATGGAGGTAGGGAAAATAGCTAAGTCTGATGACACCCGCATCAACGACGAGATCACTGCATCTTCGTGCCGTTTGATTGGCGTCGATGGCTCTCAGCTCGGCCTGTTCGCCATCCGCGATGCCCAGCGCGTCGCTGACGATCAGGGTCTCGACCTGGTCGAGATCGCTCCCAACGCGGAGCCGCCGGTCTGCAAGGTCATGGACTACGGTAAGTTCAAGTACCAGCAGGCCATGAAGGCCAAGGCCGCTCGTAAGAATCAGTCCAAGGTCGAGGTCAAGGAAATGAAGTTCCGACCCAAGATCGACGTTGGCGATTACGAGACCAAGAAGGGCCACGTTCTGCGTTTCCTCAAGAAGGGCGCACGCGTTAAGATCACCATCATGTTCCGCGGCCGTGAGATGGCTCACCCGGAGCAGGGTCTTAACGTTCTCGAGCGTCTCGCCGAGGATCTCAAGCCTTACGCTACGGTCGAGTCCAAGCCTAAGATGGAAGGCCGTAACATGCTTATGCTGCTCGCCCCGATTAAGGGCGCCTTTGATGAGGATAAAGCGGCAAGCGATACCAAGTAACTAGTGTTCTGTAACCGATTAAGGAGTATTTCATGCCTAAGATGAAGTCCCACAGCGGCACCAAGAAGCGTTTCCGCAAGACTGGTACCGGCAAGCTTATGCGCGCCAAGGCTTTCAAGAGCCACATCCTGAGCAAGAAGTCCACCAAGCGTAAGCGTGGCTTCCGTCAGGAGACCGAGATCGCCGCTGCCGACCGCAAGGTCATCAAGTCGCGTCTCGCCTAAGTTCGCGTTCCCGTTTTTCGTTTTACCGTCTAGGAGTTGATAGAAAATGGCACGTATTAAGCGCGCTGTTGCCGCCAAGAAGAAGCGCCGTACCGTTATGCACCGTGCGAAGGGTTACTACGGTGCCGCTTCGCGTACTTACAAGCATGCTAAAGAGCAGGTCCAGCACTCCCTGCAGTATCAGTATCGTGACCGCCGCAACAAGAAGCGCGAGATCCGCTCTCTCTGGATCACCCGCATCAACGCCGCCGCTCGCCTGAACGACATCTCTTACTCTCAGTTCATGCACGGCCTGAAGGTTGCCGGTATCGAGCTCGACCGCAAGGTCCTGGCTCAGATGGCTTACGAGGACATCGAGTCCTTTAACGAGCTGGCTGCCATTGCCAAGAAGGCTCTCGAGGCCTAATAGATTCTGTTGAATCGCTAGGGGAGTGTCGCACTGTGCGCGGCGCTCCCTCTTTTTATCTAAAGCGCTGGTTTATATAGCAAAAGCGCGGGTAGATAGACACTTACAGGTGACCGATCTTTATATATCTCTTAACCGAAGGGTCATCATCTGATACGTGCGGTCTTGCTGCACTCGACTTTCTACTTCCAATATAGAAAGCCATAGATTGTGTAGGACTTGTGAAGAGTGGAATTGACGTCCCACACGGCTTCGCGGTCTGGCAATATATCTCCTTGCCGCGCGGCCCGGTCGAACCGGATGTACCGCGCAGGCGTGCACCTTGAGAACCGGATACTGCGAGGATGGACACTTACTTCAGTGTCGCATCCGGGCAGACATCGAACCATTTGAAATGGTCTAACTTGGATTTGTTTTTCGCAAG
>CABUZK010000052.1 GCA_902496115.1 uncultured Collinsella sp.
GCGCAGGCTGTCGTGTACGATTCGGCTGGCGCGGATCGAAAGCGCTAGACATGCGAAACCTCCTCGTTTTTGCGATCGAGCCACGTCTGCAAGAACAGGCTGGCGGCGATCATGTCGATCTTGCCCCTCATCTGCTTTTCGTTGAGTCCCTGCTCGCGCAGGATACGCTTGGCCTCTTGCGAGGACAGGCGCTCGTCCTCAAACTCCAGCGGAAGATCGAGCTCGTCGGCGATCTTTTGCGCTATGGCGGCAACGCGCTCGGCCTGGGGGCCAGGCTCGCCGGCCATGGTCAGGGGACGCCCGCTTACCAAGATGTCGGGCTCATAGTCCTCGACCAGGTAACGGAACGTCTTGGCCATACCGGTAACCTCAGCGGCCGGAAGCACCTTGACGGGCATCGCCATCTTGCCATCACGGCTCGAGACGGCGATGCCGATCCTGGTCTCCCCTATGTCCAGCGCGAGCGCGACCACAGCGACTACTTAGGCGCCGAGCGCGGTCTTGGCGGCCGCGAGGGCATCGGCGATACCGGCAGCGTTCTTGCCACCGGCCTGGGCCATGTTGGGACGGCCGCCACCGCGACCATCGACCAGACCCGCGATCTGCTTGATCACGTTGCCGGCGTGGAAACCGGCCTTCACGGCGTCATCGGAGCCGGCGGCGAGCAGGGCCGGGGTGCCCTTCTCGGTCACGCTGGCAACAACACAGGCAACGGGACCGGCGACCTTCTGGTGCACGGTATCCCAAACGTTGCGCAGGTCGGCGGCCTCAAGGCCCTGGAGCTCAGCGACGACGAGCTTATAGCCGTCGAGCTCGACGGCACCCTCGATGGCGCTGGAGATAGCGTCGGAGGAGCCACCGGTCAGCGCCTTCTTGAGCTTGTTAGACGTCTCGCGCAGCTCGGCCTGCAGGTTCTCCACACGAGCGGGAACCTCGTCAACGCGGCACTTGAGCGCAGCGGCAGCGGCGTCAACGAGTGCCAGGCGGTCGGCCATGTAGTCGAGGGCGCCCTTAGAGGTAACGGCCTCGATACGGCGGACGTTCGAGCCCGTGGAGGACTCGGAGATAATCTTGAATAGGCCGATCTCGGCAGTGTTGGCAGCATGCGTACCACCGCAGAGCTCGCGGGAGAACGGCTGGTCCTCGGCGCCCACGGAAACGACGCGGACGACGTCGCCATACTTCTCGCCAAACAGGGCGACGGCGCCGGCGGCCTTGGCCTCGTCGATGCCCATGACGCGGGTCACGACCGGCTTAGATGCAAAAATCTGCTGGTTGACCAGGTCCTCAACAGCCTTGAGCTGCTCGGAGGACAGGGCCTCAAAGTGCGTGAAGTCAAAGCGCAGGTGCTCGGGCGTCACCAGCGAGCCGGCCTGAGAGACATGCTCGCCCAGGACGTGCTTAAGCGCGGCGTCAAGCAGGTGGGTGGCGGTGTGGTTGCGGCGCAGGAAGCCACGGCGCTCGGCGTCGAGCGCGGCGGTCACGGTAGCACCGACGGTCAGCGTGCCCTCGGCGACGTGCGCAACGTGGGCATACAGGCCGTTGTGGTTCTTGGTATCGGAAACGGTCAGCGAAACGCCCTCGGCGGAAAGCTCGCCGGCATCGCCCTGCTGGCCGCCCATCTCGGCATAGAACGGGGTGCGGTCGAGCACAACCTCAACATCCTCGCCCGCCGCAGCGGACTCGACGGACTCGCCGTTGCGCACGATGGCCACAACCTTGGCGCCCTCAATGACGTCGTTGTCGTAGCCGTCGAACTCGGTCGCAGCGACCTTGTCCGAAAGCTCGACCCACACATCGTTGAAGCTGCCCCAGGCGTCGCCCTTAGCATTGGCGCGAGCACGGGCCTTCTGGTCCTCCATGCAAGCGGTAAAGCCGTCCATGTCGACGTCGTGGCCGGCGGTGCCGGCAATCTCGACGGTCAGGTCGATGGGGAAACCAAAGGTGTCGTGCAGCTTAAAGGCGACATCACCCGGGAGCACGGCGCCATCGGCAAGCGCTGCCAGGGCCTCGTCCAGGTAGACGCGGCCGTTGTCGAGCGTCGTGGAGAAGCGCTCCTCCTCAGAGGCGACGATACCCTTGACGAGTGCGACGTTCTTGAGCAGCTCGGGATAGGCCTCGCCCATCTGAGCGTTGACCTCGTCGATGAACTTGGTCAGGAAGGCGCCCTCGATGCCCAGCAGGCGACCGTGGAACACGGCGCGGCGGAGCAGGCGGCGAAGGACGTACTCGCGGCCCTCGTTACCGGGCAGGATGCCGTCCGAGATCATAAAGTCGACGGCACGGGAGTGATCGGCGATGATGCGCAGCGAGCGGCTGGCGCCGGAGTAATCGTCGGCGTCATAGGTCTTGCCGCTGATCTTCTCACCGAGCTTGATGAGGTGCTGCATCAGATCGCCGTCGTAGTTGGCGGTCTTGTGCTGCATGATGGCGGCCATGCGCTCCAGACCCATGCCCGTATCGAGGTTGCGGTGCGGCAGCTCAGGCATGGAGCCGTCCTCCTGGCGGTCGTACTGGGTAAACACGAGGTTCCAGAACTCAAGGAAGCGGTCACAGTCGCAGCCGGGCTTGCAGTCGGGGCTACCGCAGCCGACCTCCTCGCCCATGTCAAAGTAGATCTCGGAGCACGGACCGCAGGGACCGGTGGGGCCAGCGGCCCAGAAGTTGTCGTCCTCGCCAAGGCGCGAGATGTGATCCTCGGCAACGCCCAGGGAGCGCCACACGTCGTGGGTCTCGTCGTCCTCGGTAAAGACGGTGAAGTACAGGCGGTCGAGCGGCAGCTTGAACTCCTTGGTGATAAGCTCGAAGGCCCAAGCGCAAGCCTGCTGCTTGGAGACGCCGCCAAAGGAGAAGTCGCCGAGCATCTCAAAGAACGAGAGGTGACGGCCGTCCTCGCCGATGCAGTCGATGTCGTTGGTGCGGACACACTTCTGGCAGGAGATCGCGCCGATCTCCTTCATGGCCTTCTTGCCCTGGTAGTACTCCTTAAACTGGTTCATGCCGGCGTTGGCAAGCAGCAGCGAGGGGTCGTCGGGAACAAGGGACGAAGAAGGATAGAGCTTAAGACCGCGCTCCTCAAAGAAGTTGAGGAACTTGGAGCGGATCTCGGCCGTAGTCATTGACGGGTAGTCAGCACTCATAGAGGGAATCTCCTCGGTTTCACATCGAAACAGTTCAAACGTAACGATATTACCATCCCGCCGCGCAAGTGCAAAAAAGAGGGCCGACATAAAGCCGACCCTACAGCGAAAGTGCACGTTATTTAGGAGTATGCGATGCTTTGAAAAAGGCTACTGTATAATTACATATAAGATTCACCCGGAAGGAGCGATCGATGAAAAGCAAACGATTTGTCCTGAATGCACTTCTGGTTGTAGCACTTTTAGCGCTTTTGGCTTTCTCCTGCTGGTACGCAAACCAACCAGCATTTGGCTACGTATTGTATGCAGTAATGTCCGGCGATAAAGCCTATTACACTTTACGCGCAATTGACGTTCTCTTTTTCTATGTAGCCGGCCCCTTATCAATCGCTTTGCTCGCGTTTCTTGTCATTTACAACTTCAAGAAACGCTAGCGGTGCCTATTTGGAATCCGAATCGTCCATGGAGCCGTCGATGCCGGTTTTGGTATCGTCGTCCGAGTTGGAGTCATCGTCCTTGGCGAAGGGATTCTTGAAAAAGCTCGTCGCATCGGGCTGCAGGCCCGAGAGCTTGATCCAGGGATTCTCGAGCTCGGGCTTGGGCATCGCCTGGGCCTCGGGCGCGGTCTCGTTGCCGATGAGCTCGGACTCGTAAATGAACGTATCGTCTCCAAGCGCATCGTAGGCGGCGACCGGGTTGCCCTCGGCATCGCGATATGGCGTGCCCTTAAATACAGCGCCGTCGTATGCCACGAGCTGGCGACCGGTCTCGTTCTCAAAGTAGTAGACGAAAATGCCCTTGAGGGCCGCGCACAGCGGAATGGCGATGACCATGCCGATGGGACCCATAAGTGCCGAACCAATAACGAGGGCCGTCAGGCTCATGATGGGATGCACCTGCACCGAACTCTGCATGACCTTGGGGGAAATGACGTTATCGGTGACGTTTTGAGCCACCATGGTCACAACGAGCGTCCACAACGCCAGCATGGGGCTGAACATAAAGCCGAGCACCGTGGCGATCGCCGCGCTTACCCAGGGACCGACAACCGGGACCAAGTGCATGATGCCGGTAAAGATGGCCATGAGTGCCGCGTAGGGATGGCCAATGAGCGTAAAGCCGATAAAGGCGAGGATGCCACCGCAGATGGACGTCACGACCATGCCGCGCATATAACCGCCGACCGAGCGCGAAAGAATCGCGACCATAAAGCGGTACGAGGTCTCTTTTTCCTGTCCGATGATGGTACAGACCTCGTGGTGCATACGGGGATAATCGCAGGCAAGCCAGTAGGCAAGCACCAAACCCAGGAAGATTACGAACAGCTGCGAGGCCGTGTTGGTGATCAGCGGGAACACGCCGCGACCGAGCTCAGCGGCGATTTGCGATACGTACTTGGACGCCACAGTAACCAGCGAGGACAGATATCGTCCAAGTACTCCTTGAGCGGCGTGTTGTTGAGCGTCTTAGCGTGCGAAATCATCTCGTTGAGATCACCGCCCGCAACGCGAAGCTGCTCAGGCAGACGGCTCAGGACTTCCATAATCTGACCGAGCAAAATAGGGGACAGGATGCAGACGACGCCGACGAGCACTGCCACAACCACGATCAGCGCGATGAGCGAACCGATGCCACGACCGACGCCGTGATGCTCGAGCCAGTTAGTGATCGGCGACATCACAAAAGCGATGATGGAACCGACAGCGAGAAACTCGATAACCGGCGCCAAGATACCCATAAGGTTAAAGATGACGGCGGCGATGACAATGCAGCCGACGACAGCCCAAATGCGCAGCGTCAGAATACGAGTATCGCGCAGCGTGCGGTCGGTTTGTTGGGGGTGCTCAATCATGAACGAACCATCACTCCGTCGGGGTCGATCTTGTCCTGTATCTTCTTAAGGGTACGGCGCAGCAGGCGCGAAACCTGCACCTGCGAGATACCCAACTTCTTAGCGATCTCGATCTGGGTCATGCCCTTCACAAAGCGCAGCTCGATAACCTCACGCTCACGCGGCGAGAAATCGCGGATGGCTTCCTCGATCACCAGGCGGTCATCGGTAAAATCGAGCTCGTTGTCGCCATCGGCATAGCGGTCGAGAATCGAGGGGGCATCATCGGAATCGGACGCGCCAGGAGCCTCGATGGGCACCGAGGTATAGGCCGAAGACGATTCCATGGCCTCCAGCACCTCGTCGACGGTCACACCCAGGTACTCAGCGATTTCTTCAACCTTAGGCGAGCGCTGCAGCTCGTTAGTGAGCTTGTCGGTAGCTTGGTTAACCTTGGCAGAAAGCTCCTGCAAACGGCGCGGCACGCGCACGCTCCAGCCCTTATCACGGAAGTGACGCTTAATCTCGCCCAGGATGGTAGGCGTGGCAAACGTCGTGAACTCGAGTCCGCGCTCGGGATCAAAGCGGTCGATAGCCTTGAGCAAACCCAGATAGCCGACCTGCATGAGGTCGTCGAGCGGCTCGCCGCGGTTCTTAAATTTGTTGGCAAGAAACCTTACCAGGTTCATATGGGACATGACGAGCTGCTCACGTGCGTCCGGATCACCGGTCTCTTTGTAGCGACGAAACAGCTCGCGGGTTTTCTCCTTGTCCCAAGCGGTCTTACCGCTCCGGGAACGTTCGGTCATATTAGATATCCGCCTTGAGGTCGAGGGAAAGCGTCAGGGGCGCCGCAGTCTTTTCGTAGGAATCGCACACGCTCGCCAGAATGAGCTCGGCATACACGGCAGCCTGGTCATCCTCATCGACAGTCGCCTGATCGCCAAAGGTAAAGGTCATGCCCACATGCGATTCGTCGACGTCGAATTTGATCGAAATGTCATCGGAATCAACGGCCGTGCAGCCAAAGATAAAGGCTTCCTCGGCAGCCATACGAATGTCCTCGATGCGATCGACGGACATGGAGCACAGCGCACCAACGTTGGCGGCCGTCATACGTACGAGGCGTGCCAGACGCGGATCCCCGGCAACGGTCAGCGTGATAGGGCAGGTTGCTTCGCTACTCATCGCAGGACTCCTCAGAGGTCTCGGCGGGCGTATAGGTGTAATACTGAGCCGGCTTGGATACAGACTTCTGACCATCATCGTCGCCCGCGGCGGCCTCGTCCTCGCCAATTAGGACGCGCTCGGTAGGCTGCTCGGCTTCTTCGGCGGCAGCGGAAAGCTTGCGCTCGGCTTCAGCTGCAGGAGCCTTCACCTTATTGAAGAGCTTCTGCACAGCACCGGCGGCAGAGTCGGTCACGCTCGACACAGCATTGCTGGCCTCGGCCATGCTGCCCGTAACCTCGGAAATGTCGCGAACCACGGCTTCGACCTCTACGAGATTGGAGGTAAGGGCATCAACTGCCGTCTTGCTCGACTTAAGCAGCGGCTCCATCTGGGCAAGCGCCGGCGTAAGCTCATCGACAGCGCCATCGAGCTTTGCCACCACAGGCTGAGCCTCGGCGATGGTGTTGTTGAGGTCGTTCACGGTCTTATCGAGCGAGTCAACAACATTGCGGGTCTTGCGCAGGGTAAGCGCGAGCTCAGCGATGGCCCACACGCCGGCAACGGCGAGCAGCAGCAGGGCGATTTGAATGGGACTCATACAAGCCTCCCGGAAGAATCGAAATACAGACGCTTTTCATGGTACCCCAAAGGGGACCGAACATGCCAAGAGCAGCAACGTGGGACAAAATTATCAGCAGCTACTTCGGTGCATTCCCGCTGCGGTCACGTTCGCTTTGCTCTACGCGCCACTCTTCCCAGCCGCGCCCGGCAGGCTGCCAGAACGCACCGCGCTCCAGCCCCTCGGGCAAATAGCGCTGATCGACCCAGCCTTCAGGATAATCGTGCGGGTATTTATACACACCGTATTCATCGCTGCCCGGGCGATGGCGATCGCGCAGATAACTCGGCACCTCGCGAAGCCCACTAGAATGTATATCGGCCAGCGCCGCATCGATCGAAGCCTCACACGCGTTGGATTTTGGCGCCAAGCACACATAGAGTGCAGCCTGAGCCAGGTTAATGCGGCACTCGGGATAGCCAATGACCTCGGCAGACTTAAACGCGGCATGCGCCACCAAAAGCGCCTGCGGGTCGGCGTTGCCAACATCCTCAGAAGCGTGAATCATAATGCGGCGAGCGATAAACTTAGGATCCTCCCCAGCATCGATCATGCGCGCGAGCCAATAGATCGTGGCATCGGGGTCGCTACCGCGCATGGACTTGATGAACGCACTGATGATGTCGTAGTGCATGTCGCCGTTTTTGTCATACGTAAAGCCGCGACGCGGGTTGGCGATCTTTACGTCATCCACGGTGATGGGATAGCGCTCCCCCGCCGCGGGCGCTGGCGTTCCCTCGGTATCGGGACGCGTGACGGCAATCTCGCTCGCAAGCTCGAGCGTCGTGAGCGCCGAGCGAGCGTCACCCGCTGCCAGCGTGCAGATGGTCTTAACCGTATCCTCATCGGCCGAGAACTTACCGTTCAAACCCTGCGGCGCCTCGAGCGCACGCTCAATAAGCGTGGCGATATCCTCGTCTTTAAGATGCTCAAGTTCCACCACGCGACCGCGCGAGAGCAATGCCGAGTTGACCTCGAAGTACGGATTCTCCGTCGTGGCGCCAATCATTATGACGGTACGGTTCTCAACTGCATGCAGCAGGGCATCCTGCTGCGACTTGGAGAAGCGGTGAATCTCATCTATGAAAAGAATGGTGCGGCGGTCGTAGATATTCAGGCGCGTCTTGGCCTCGTCAATCACGCGACGAAGGTCCTTTACGGTGCCCGTCACGGCGCTGACCTCGACAAACTCGCTCTTAGTATGGTTGGCGATAATGTGGGCCAGCGTCGTCTTGCCCGTACCGGCCGGCCCGTACAGAATCACACTCGACAGCACGTCGTGCTCAATCGCGGCACGTAACCACGAGCCCTTACCGACGGCCTTTTGCTGGCCCACATACTCGTCGAGTGAATTGGGCCGCATGCGCACCGCAAGCGGCGCATTCTGAAAGGAACGCTCACGCGTCGAAGCAGAAAAAAGGTCGTCCATAGCCATCCCGTGCGTCAATCAAAAACGTTTTCCACCAACAGTATACCGAATAAATACGAACTACCGTTCGTTAATATAGGTACGGTGCGGAAACTCCAATCCCAGGAACAGCTTGCTCGTAAGCTCGCAGAAATAGCCGTCCGTCATGCTCGCGATGTAATCCACCACCGTTTGATCCTTGTCGTCCTGCCAGGCATAGGTGCGATCGTAGTAGAAAAGCTGCCGCTCAATGCGAGAAATGTGGTGCTTAAAGATATACGAAGACTCGTCGCCTTCGTTTATATCCTGCAGGCAACGGTCGTAGAGCTTTTCGAAGGCCTCGCGCAGCTCCGCTTCGGAGTCGCCTTCAATGCCGCCCTTGCTATAGATCTTCTCGTAGTTCTCGCGCTTGGCTCGGCGGATCTCCTCAAACAGGTCCTCGCTCATCTCGATGCGTGGCTTACCATAGCTGTGCTCGACGATATCGATGGAAGCATGCGTAAGGATCCAGCTGTTGTATGCCCCGCCCAGGTCATCGTCAAAGGCGTCGGGTGACAGCAGACCCGCCGAAATGGCGTCTTGGCGATCGCGCCCCACGTAGGCAAGGATATCCGAGATGCGAACCACGCAGCCCTCGAGCGTCATGGGGCGCAGGTGCTCAATTGCGCTGTAACCTGTGGCAATGCAATCCTCAACCGTAAGGTCGAACTGGTCAAAGGAGCTCATGTCCGAAAGCTCAAACACACGCTGTTCGTACTCACCGTTGTGGCATAGCACGCCGTCGAGCGTCTGGAGCGACACGTTGCGGCCGTACAGCGCGTCGAGCACGCGGACCGACTGCACGTTATGGAAAAAATAACGACCCGTGCGCTCGTGATAGATATCGTTGAGGAATCGCTCACCGGCATGGCCAAAGGGCGTGTGGCCCAAGTCGTGGCCTAAGCCAATCGCCTCGATCAGATCGCAGTTGAGCCCCAGGGCACGTCCGATATCGCGCGCGATGCGCGAAACAAGCTGCACGTGCAGGCCGCGACGCGACAGGTCGTCGTTGCTGCGAAAACTAAAGACCTGCGTTTTGCCTGCATAACGGGTGTATGCGGGCAGATGCAAAATCTTTTCGGTATCGCGCATAAATGCCGGACGCATGAGCGTGCCCACATCTGCGGCTCGATCGAAGCGTCGAATGACCTGGTCGTCACAACATCGATAGGGATTAACGACACCTGAGCCGCGGTCGGCGGCGATACGCCCGACCAACTCGGGCGACAACGCCGCGGGAATGCGATCCATACGCGCCTTAATGGCGGCTGTCTGTTGATTGGTTGCCATGGCATGCTCCTTAAAAAGGGCGCGCAAACGGTTACAGCGTACTACCCACAACCTCGATTATGGCAAATATCGGCACCAAAAACGGCAGCAATGGCAGGGAGCGCGATTTTGCGATGAGACAGGCGGCGGCAAGGGCCAGGAGCGCAGCCGCAAACGCGACGATACCACCCAAGGGATCGAAGGTACAAAGGGCAAAGAGCGCCTTGGCGTCCCCCATACCAATGCCGGGAGCGTGGCGAACACGACGCCAAAGCGACTCAGTAAGCATAAGGGCAAGGTAGGCGATGGCAGCAAGACCGGCATGGTCAAGCGCCGTGTTAACGCCCTTGTCGAGCCAAACGCCTGCAAACGCCGCCACCGCACACGCGCCGGCAAGCTGATTGGGAAACCGTCGCTCACGGGCATCAATCGCCGCGCCGGCAAAGATGCAAATCCAAAACGGAATATAGACCATCTAACACCTCCTTGGGCAGCAGCTCAAACGCAAAAACCACCACAAAGGTGCCTGTCCCCTTTGTGGTGGTTTTGATCGTGGTTATTTGGCGCCTTGCATGACCTCGTCAAGGGTAACGCTCACGGCGTGCTGCGTCGGCACCCAGTCGACCTTCAAGAACAGTGCTGCCACCGTAATGGGGATATAGCTGAACATAAAGATCGGGAAGGTAAACAGGTTGGTCACCAGACGCCACTTTTGCGCGCAGTGAATGTGCTTGTACTCAAAGATGGTCGTGAGCAGCGCCAGGATAAAGAACGTCTGATACATCATGGCGAAGGTCATAATGAGAGAAGCGGCACACGCCTGCATCTCAACCTCGGTGGCCAGGAAGCCGTGCGAAAGACCGCCCACAATCAGGAACGTGGCATTGGCGAGCATCGAGATCAGAGATAGCAACATACCCGGGGCGATCGTCATAAACATGTCGTAGGCGGCAAAGCGATGGTAGCGAAAGGTCGATTTGACCAAGTGCTTACCGTAGGTAAAGAATACCTGGTAGAAGCCCTTAGTCCAACGCATACGCTGCTTCCAGGAAGCCTTAAACGTCACGGGCTGTTCGTCAAAGAACTCCGCCGGTGCATAGCCAATGCGAATGCCGTGAATGGCGCAGAACGTGGTGAACTGAATATCCTCGGTCAGCGTGTGGAACTGCCAGCCGTGCATGCCCTCGATAACACTGGCGGAGATGAGGTAGCCCGAACCCGAGACGGCGCAAGACGTCTTGCAGATGTTGCGCGCGTTGTTGAGGAAGCGCGCCTCGCGCAGATACCACGTGGCATTAGCCGCAGAGATCCACGAGCTGCCGAAGTTCTTGGAGTTACGATAGCTCGTGACCACATGGAAACCCTGGTCAAAAGCGTCGTTCATCTTGGAGACGTAATCACGGGAGATGACGTTATCGGCATCGAAAATAAAATAGCCCTCAAAGGTATCGGGATACTCGTTGAGAATGCGGTCGAAACCAAAGTCCATGACCCAGCTCTTACCCTTGCGGGCAAGGTCGTTGCGCTCATAGACAATGGCGCCCGCCTCGCGCGCAAGCTGTGCCGTGTTGTCGGTGCAGGCGTCGGCGACCACAAAGACCTCGATAAGCTCGGACGGATAGTCCTGATCCTTGATGGAGCGAACGAGGTTGGCGATCACAGCCTCCTCATTATGCGCCGCGATAAAGAAGGCATAACGATGGAGTTTTTTGGCCTTGGGAGGCGCGACCTCGCCACGAAGAGCGCCGATGACAAAGAAGACCACCTGGTACAGAAAGCAGACCGTGAGCAGCGTGACGACAATCTGATTGAAGATCACGATGGGTGTGTTGGTTTGTAAAAAGGCGAGCATGCAGGCTCCCAGCAACGCGTTACGTAGACAACCGTATATCTTACCGCAGGCTTACCGAGTTCAAGAAACCACCTAATACTAGCTAGGCTTCGAACAGACCGAGCTGCGGGACGATTTCGTCACCGGCGGCAGTGAGACCGAGCGA
>CABUZK010000053.1 GCA_902496115.1 uncultured Collinsella sp.
CCCCGCCAGGATGGCGATGCGGGGCAACACCTATACTCGCAGGACGGCGCTTTCTGCCCTATAGTGTTTGGTGAGCAATATCGTTCAATTTTGAAACACTCGGTCGTGCGACCGTCGGCGGTTGCACGTCGCTGCGGACAGGGGGCAAATCATGGATAGCGATGCCAAGCTGAACATCTTGACCGATGCCCTAGCTGCTGCCGGGGCCTCGGCATTGGCTATCGATGCGCGTGCGGCCGTCGCGATCTCGACCATGAATGACGCGGCGCTTGAGCGGGATGTGGCGGCTTTTGTCGCTGAGCGTCTCGACCGTATAGGAGACGGCGCGCGTCTGGTTATGGGGCGTGCGGGTACGCGCCTGAGCCTGACCGTTCGCCCCATCGACAAAGAGGGCGGGGGGCTTTGGGTCGTCGTGGTCCGCGAGGTGCGCGGTGCCGCGGCGCATGCGGGCATCGAGTGGCTCAACGCCGACGAGGTTGAGGCCCGCTACGAATCGAGCGCGTACGGCATCGTTGAGGGGGCGGCCTCGATGGCTGCGCCGGTTGCAGAGAGTTACGCGCGCGGTGTGCCCCTTATGCTCGAGGGCGAGCTGGGAGCGGGTCAGGTCGAGATCGCCAAGCGCCTCTATCTGGACGGTCCTTTTGCCGGTCAGCCCTTTGTTTCCGTTGCGCTCGATGAGCTCACCGAGCGCGGTTGGCGCCATGTGCTCAAAAGCGCCGAATCGCCGTTGTTCCAAATGGGGCTGACCCTTTGCATTGAGGGCTGGAATGCGGTTGGCCCCCAGCGCCTCCGCGAGCTGGTCTCCACGATGACCGACACCGCGTTGGCGACGCGCTGCCATGTGGTGCTGACAGCGAATGACATGCCGGGCGGCGGCGAAAGTGATCAAGCCGCGTTTGTGACCGAGCGCTTCGCCTGTGCGGTGAGCGTGGCGCCGGCAGTCGCCGAGCAGGGAGCCGCGTCGACGAAGGTTGCGCGCTATTTGGAATATCTCGCTGATGCATTTGAGACGGCAGCACCCACGCTGTCTGCCGCGGCGACGAAGACGCTCGATGCTTACCGCTGGCCGCGCAATTATCTGCAGCTTCGCGAGGTCTCGGAACGACTGTATATATTGGCGGGGACGGGCACGGTGGACCGCGCTGTGGCGGAGGAAGTGCTCGCCCAAGAGGACGTGATTAAGACCGCAACCTTTGGCGCCCCGACGCTCGAAAGTGACCTGTATATCCTGCGACCGCTGGCCGATACCGAGCGAGATATCGCGCATCTGGTTGTAGACCATCTCCACGGCAACCGAACCCGTGCGGCGGAGGTGCTGGGCATAAGCCGTACAACGCTGTGGCGCTTGCTGAAGGACGATGACCGTTGAGCGAGGCGCCCGTGACCGCGCGCGACGCGTGTGCTACAGTCCAAAGCGTTATTGTTTCGATTTGGTTACGGCGTGCGAGGGCATATGGCTGAGACTTCAAAACCGAGCCGCAGAAGGCGGAGTGCCGCGCCGGTCAACCGACGCACGACATCGGTGACGTGGGGTAAACACGCCTCGGGGTTTGATGGCTCGTTCAAGCGCACTAAATACGGCTATCCTTCGGCAAGCGCCCGCTTGGCAATGCAGGCAGAGTCCTCGCTGTGGGGCCGCAAACGCGTGGTGGGCTCAAAGCTCAAGCACGACGGAACGCTCGGCTACATCAGCCGCGGGGCGGCTCGCCGCAGCGGGCTCAATCCCGCCGGCTGGCATCGCTACGTGCCGATCGTGGCCGCCGTTGCAGTGATCGTCATCGCACTCGCTGCGCTTGGCTATGCCGGCGGTGGCGCCAACTTGGACGCAGTGTTTAAATCGCCCGAGCTCGCGCATGCAGGCACAGAAGTTGTCGAGGGCGCTCAGACCCAGACGGGCGTCGCACCCCAGCGCGGCATCGTCGCGGCGGCCTCCACCATCGCAGATGCTCAAAAGGACGAGGACGAACAAGGCGACGACGTCGATGCGAATCAGACGAGCGAAACGGCAACAACTCCATCGGCGGGATAAGCTGCGAGTGGGGTAGCTAAAATAGCCCCGTCCCAAATTAGCCACCCCGCTGACGCTCCTGGGTTACCTTACGTAGATGATGTTGTCGCGGCGCGGCTTTGCCTCGGGTAGCGTGTCCTCGGCGTAGCCAAGAATGCAGTTACCGACACCGCGCAGGCTGCCGTCGGCGGGCAGGCCCCAGCTGGCCAGCAGCTCCAGGCCCTCGGGCGAGTCAAAGACCTCATGCGCGCGGTGAATCCAGCACGAATCGACACCCAGTGCATAGGCGGCGTTGAGCAAGTTGCCCATGGCGAGCGAGCCGTCTTCCAGATGGGTGGGCACGCTGCGGTCAACCAGCACCACCACAACGGTCTTGGCACCGTAGAAGGGGTCGCCGTTGCTGCCCATGACCTGGGCGTTGAGCTGTGAGAGACGCTCGACGGTCGCGGGGTCGGTGACGGCGACAAATGTCACCGGCTGGCGGCCCATGCCGCTCGGTGCATATTGGCCGGCTTCGATAATACGTGCAAGCTTTTCGGCCTCGACGGGACGATCGCTGTAGTTGCGGCAGCTGCGGCGGTGAATGAGTGCTTCGATAGTCTCCATGGTGTCTCCTTGCGGTGGCGTTGCAGATGCCCCGTTCATACCCGTCGGGCTCAAACGATAGACGGTCAATTGCCCGGCCAAAAGGATAGATTCCAATTGGGAAAGTAGGTTTGCATAAAAGTACCTTCAGAATGTGACAAACAAATGGGATGGTTAAACGTTTTATCCCGTCTACCCTGCGGTTTTTTACCACTTGCCTAAATGACAAACGCATAACCTCTGATAAAGGTTTTACTAAAGGAGTACCAACGTTTATCAATGCGCCGTGGTGGCGCCGGGCCAGGAGGTAACATCATGTTCCAGGCTGGAGATGTCGTCGAGACCGATTTCGAAGGATTTCTGAAGCTGCTGCGTTCCAAGACGCGCGCTTTCGTGTCGATCAACGATCACGAGTACTACATCACGCACACCGATGGCTATTGGCGTGTTCAGGATTGCGAGGCCCTCAACGACAAGGGCCACTTTACTGACTGTTCTGAGTTGGTCAACACGGTCTGCGAGGTCGTCGAGCTGCCGTGGATTGCCGGCAAGAGCCTGCATGACAGCTTCTCGGGCGCTACGGTCTATGAGGCCGTCGCCGCTTAACAGGCAATAAAACCCGATTTTCACGTGACCGCTGGCGCCGCCCCCGCGCCGGCGGTCTTTTTCTGCCGATAGGCCATAAAAATGCACGCATTTGCGGAGAGCCTGTTGACGATAGTCAAAACTCGGACTAATCTAGAGACACATAATTGGTCAAAAATCGGACAATTGAATGGTGGGATAGATGAATAGTGCGGTTACGCTGGTCGACTTCGATCGGTTGCTCAATGGACTCGACCATATCTATTCGGAGTTCTCGCGCGCCTGCGGCCTTTCGGACTGCGCCTATTGGATGCTCGTCGACACTAGCACGGCGGGCGGCAGTATTGCCGTAAGCCGTCTGACAAGCGAATGGTTCTACAGCAAGCAGACCATCAACTCGGCAATTAAAACCTTGACGGCGCGGGGCTTCGCAACGTTGGGGTTTGCCGAAGGCAGTCGTAAGAACAAGGTTGTGAGTCTGACCGAAGAGGGCAGGCGATTTGCCGAGCGTTATGCGCTGCCGGCACTCAAGGCCGAGCAGCGAGCCTTTGGCGCGCTTGAGCCATGTGAGCAGCGCGAGATTATGCGCTTGATCGGCAAATTCTCTCAGGTGCTCGGCGATGAGTGCGATGCCTTTAAGCAGCATATCGCTGCCGAGAGCCAAGCCGAGAATCAAGGTGAGGGGGAGTCGTGCGACTGTTAATGAGGTTTTTGAAGCCCTATCGAGGGCTTGTCGCAGTGACGCTGCTGGTGCTGCTGGTGGATAACGTCGGTACGCTGCTGGTTCCCACGATGCTGGCGAACATGGTCAACACCGGTATTACCACGGGCGATATCGACTACATTTTACGCAACGGCCTATACATGTTTATCGCGACCAGCATGGCTAGCGGCGGCACGGTGCTGGGCTGCTATCTTTCGGCGCGCCTGGCCGCCAACGTGGCTTGCGATATCCGCAATGCCGTGTACGACAAATCGCTCGAGCTCGCGGCCAGCGATTTTGAGCGCTTTGGCACCGGATCGATGATCACGCGCTCGCTCAACGACATCAACGTGATTCAGCAGGCGATTCTGCAGACGATTCAGCTGGTGCTGCCCGTGCCGTTTTTGGCTGTGGCGGGCATCATCTTCGCCTGGTTTATCGATCCCGCCATGGGCACGCTTCTGGGCGTAGTCGTTGCGATTGTGCTGGTGGCGGCGGTCTTTACGGTTGCCAACGCGGCGCCGATTTTTATGCGCCTACAGGGCTTTATCGACCGCATGAACGTGGTGCTGCGCGAGAATATTGTGGGCGTGCGCGTCATCCGTGCGTTTAACAAGGAGCGCCACGAGGAACGGCGTCTGGACGAGGTGTTTAGCGAATACGCCGCCAACGCCATCAAAGTCAACCACCTGTTTGTGGGCCTCGACAGCTCAAGCTTCTTTTTGATGAACATCGCCGAGGTGGCGGTGCTGTGGGTGGGCGGCAACCGCGTAGGCGCCCACGCCATGCAGATTGCGAGTATCTCGGCGGTGCTGGAGTATGCAATTCTGATCCTGTTCTTTGTGATGATGGCCCAGATGGTGGTGCTGACGCTTCCGCGTGCTGCCGCGTGCCTGAACCGTGCGCAGCAGGTGTTGGAGATTGAGCCGAGCATCGTCGATGGCGAGCGCACGCTGGATGACGGGGCGCGCGAGCCCCAAGACGAAGCCGATGCGGTGGCTGTGTTCGACCACATGTCGTTTCGCTTTGACGATGCCGACGAGGACACCCTGTGCGACCTGAGCTTTGCCTGCCGTCGCGGTCAGACGACTGCGATCGTTGGCTCGACAGGCTCGGGCAAATCGACGGTGGCAAAGCTTCTGCTGCGCTTCCACGATGCCACCAAGGGCTCCATTCGCCTGAATGGTGTGGACCTGCGCGAGCTTACGCAAGATGAAATCCGCGGGCGCATTGCCTATGTGCCGCAGAAGGCGTGGCTGTTCTCGGGCACGGTGGCGAGCAACCTTCGCTTTGGTAACGAAGGCGCGACCGAGGGCGACATGCTTCACGCGCTTGAGGTTGCCCAGAGCACCTTTGTACTCGACCAACCGCAGGGGCTCGATACCCCGGTTGCCCAGGGCGGTACGAACTTTTCGGGCGGCCAGCGCCAGCGCCTGGCCATTGCTCGCGCGCTCATGAAGCGCGCCGACCTGTATATCTTCGACGATAGTTTTTCGGCCCTGGACTTTAAGACCGATGCGGCCCTGCGCCATGCGCTGCAGGACGAGACGCGCGACGCCGCGGTGCTCATCATCGCGCAGCGCATCTCGACTATTTTGCATGCCGACCAGATCGTTGTGCTCAAGGACGGCGAGGTCGTGGGCTTGGGCACGCATGGCGAGCTTATGGAAACCTGCGAGGTGTACCGCGCCATCGCGGAATCGCAAATGAAGGGAGGTGAGTAGCATGACCGGGGAGCTCAAGAAGCAGGGCGGCGTTGATGACGCCGCTGCCGCGGGACTGGTCGAGGAAACGGCTGCCGCGTCGACCGAGCTGGATGACGCCGCCAAGCGCGAGGCTCGCCGCCAAGCGCTCTACGAGGAAAACGAACGTGCCGAGGACGAGCGCGCCCGCGCCGAGGCAGAGCGTATGCGCGATGTGGACGACGAAGACGAGGACGAGACGCCTCGGGATACCTGGGCGACGGTGCGCCGCCTGTGGAGTGAGGCTGCCGGCGACCATTGGCGCTTCTATATCGTGTTCGCGAGCATTGTGTTCTATGTCATCTTTAACACTGCCGCGCCGGCATATAGCGCCCGCGTGATCGATGAGCTGTGGGGCCACATTCAGGTAGCGTTTGTCAACAACGCCACCTTCAGCATCACCTGGGAGAACTGCGGCAGGACTATCTTCATCTACTTTTTGATTTGGACGGCCGCCGCTTCGTTCTACGCGCTCCAGAGCTTTTTGATGTCGAGCGTGGCCGAACGCCTCAATCTGCGCCTGCGCAACCGTATCGCTCAAAAGCTCAACCGTCTGCCGCTCGCCTATTTTGACGCGCATCGTCCCGGCGAGGTCGTCAGCCGCGCGACCAACGACCTGGACAAGATGTCCGAGAGCATGCAGCGCGGATTGCTGCAGCTGCTCGTGTCAATCGGCACGGTTGTTGGTGCTGTGAGCGTGATGTTCGTGTTCAGCGTGCAGCTTACGCTCGTCTTTCTGTTCTTTACGGCACTGTCGCTGCTGGTGACGAAGGTCGTCTCGCGCCGTACGCATGATGTGACGGGCGAGCGCCAGGAGTGGGTGTCCAAGATTACGAGTGCGGTCGAGGAAGGCTATTCGGGCCGTCTGGTGATCCGCGCGTTTAACCGCGAACGTCAGAGCTCCGCTGAGGTGCACGAGGCTTCGAAGGAGCTGGCTCGTGTGAGCACCAAGGCCGACTTTATGATCAATGCTGTCGGCCCTGCGGTGCGCTTTATCGGCCGTTTGGCGCAGATCGTGATCGCGCTGGTGGGCTGCAGCATGCTGGTTGCCGGTCACATGACCGTCGGCGTGTTCCAGGCGTTCTTCCAGTTTATCTACGAGGCGTCCGAACCCATGACGCAGCTGTCGTTTACCTTCAACTCGCTGCAGAGCGCGTTGGCGAGTGCGGAGCGCGTGTTCGACCTGCTCGATGAGCCCGAGATGGAGGCCGATCCGCTGCCGGACGAGGCCGCCAAGCTGCCGGGTCGCGTTGAGGGTCGCGTCTCCTTTGAGCACGTGCGCTTTGGTTATTCGCCCGACAAGCCGCTTATGCACGACGTGTCGTTTACCGCCGAGCCGGGCCAGAAGATTGCCGTGGTGGGAACCACGGGCGCGGGCAAGACGACGCTCATCAACCTGCTCATGCGCTTCTACGAGATTGACGGCGGGCGTATTACGCTCGACGGCGTGGATACGAGCCGCATGGACCGCGGCGAGCTACGGCAGCAGTTTGGCATGGTGCTGCAGGACGCCTGGCTGTTCGATGGCACGATTGCCGAAAACATCGCCTACGGCTGTCCCGAGGCGACGCGTGAGGAGATCGTGGCGGCTGCGCGCGCCGCGCAGGTCGACTTCTTTGTGCGCACCATGCCGCAGGGCTACGACACGCGCGTGGCCAACGATGCCGAAAGCATCAGCCAGGGCCAGCGTCAGCTGCTGACCATCGCACGCGTGCTGCTCAATAACCCGGCGATTCTCATCCTGGACGAGGCGACCTCAAGCGTGGATACGCGTACCGAGCTTGCCATCGGTCGTGCCATGGACGCGCTCATGCGCGGGCGCACGAGCTTTGTGATCGCGCACCGCCTGTCGACGATCGTGGACGCCGACCTGATCTTGGTCATGGATCACGGCAACATTATCGAGCAGGGCACGCATAAGGAGCTGCTGGCTGCCGAGGGTGCCTACGCCGACCTCTATCTGAGTCAGTTCGCATAATGTGACAAAGGGACAGTCCTTCATGTCACATCAAAAAGAAAGGCGCGCCGGGGATGAATTCCCTGGCGCGCCTTCTTGCGTTGATGCCGATGTCGTTTTGTGCCGCTTGCGTTCCTAGCGCTCGTCCACGAGCTTGGCGACGAGGGCCTTGAGCTCGGCCACCTCTCGCTCGAGTTCTTTGACGCGGCGGGCATTCTCGGTGATGCCCTGGCGGTTGAGGGCGGACTGCTCGGCGGCGTCATCGGGCATGTACTCGCGATGCTGCTTGGCATCGAAGCTCTCCTCGAACACGCGGCAGCCGTTGCGCTTGATGATGCGTCCCGGCACGCCCACGACGGTGCAGTTGTCGGGCACGTCCTTAACGACGACCGAGTTGCCGCCGATCTTGACGTTGTTGCCGATGCGGATGTTGCCGAGCACCTTGGCGCCCGTGCCCACGGTGACGTTATCGCCGAGCGTTGGGTGGCGTTTGCCGGTCTCGTTGCCGGTACCGCCGAGCGTGACGCCCTGATAGAGCACGCAGTTGTCGCCCACAATGGTGGTCTCGCCGATGACGACGCCCATGGCGTGGTCGATAAAGAAGTGCTTGCCGATCTGCGCGGCGGGATGAATCTCGACGCCGGTGATGTGGCGGGTGGTTTGCGAGAGCACACGGGCGAGCGAGCGATGACCGTGCTCCCACAGCCAGTGCTCGGGCACGTGATTCCACTTGGCGTGCAGGCCAGGATAGGAAAGGAAGATGACCAGACCGTTTTGCGCGGCGGGGTCCTGCGCTTGGACGGTCTTGATGTCCTCGCGAATGGTATTGATAAAGCTCACCGGCCGCCCTCCCTTAGCGCCATGGCAATGCGATTCAATAAAGTATAGCGATTCGCTAGGGATTAGGAAGGACAATCTTGGCGGCATTGCGCGACAGGTGTCAGTTATGCAAACTTGCTGGTAATGGAGTCATGCTTTTGTGGGGTTGCGCACGAGGGGGCACCGCAACCGTATACTGGTCAACTTGGACGTATCCGCGCCCACAACTGAGAGGTTTTACTTCATGGGTTTCATCAATTTTATCGCCGAGCTGCTTAAGGACCCGCGCACCGCGATCGCCAGCTGGATCGCCGCCGGCCCGCTTATGGCCTACGGCTGCGTATTCCTGATCATCTTTATCGAGACGGGCGTGGTGTTCTTCCCGTTCCTTCCTGGCGATTCACTGCTGTTTGCTTCGGGCTTCTTTGCCCACAACGGTGGCTTTAACATCGTGGCCCTGCTGGCCGTCGCATGGGCGGCTGCCATCTTGGGTGATCAGTGCAACTTTATGATCGGTCACTTCTTTGGCAAAAAGATCATCGCTTCGGGCAAGGTCAAGGCCATGACGCCCGAGCGCATTAAAAAGTCCGAGGACTTCTTGGACAAGTGGGGCCACCTGGCTATTTTCCTGGGCCGTTTCTTCCCGTTTATCCGCACTTTTGTGCCCTTTATCGCCGGCATGGGCGGCATGCACTGGCGTAACTTCGTTATCTTTAACGTGCTGGGCGGCATTACCTGGTCGACGCTCTTTACGCTGCTGGGCTACTTCTTTGGCGGCATCCCCTTTGTGCAGGAGCACTTTGAGCTGCTGATCGTCGGCATCGTTGCCGTGTCGATCATCCCGACCGTGGTCGGTCTGGTTAAGGCTAAGCTGGGCAAAAAGAACGCGTAGCTCGAGCCAGCGCGCAAACCGTGCAGTTGAGGCCCGTCACCGCTTACGGTGGCGGGCCTCTTTAGTTTCGGTCAAATGAAAATACTTTAGTTAGTTAAAGAAAAACGTTTTATCCGACGCGCGTGAGGAGTACAATCTCGTGCATGCGAATCGACGTGCCATCGGCTTTGATGCTGTTTGCGTGTTCCGTCCGGCTCTACGCTCCGGGCGTGCGACGTTGCGACGCGGCCGGCCTCGGTCCTTGCGTGCGGGTTCGCGAGTTTGCAACTGTGTATGTAAGGAGCGACATATGACTGTCGAGAAGAAGGATATCGATTGGGGTAGCCTCGGCTTTGGCTACATGAAGACCGATTACAGCTACGAGGCCCATTGGAAGGACGGCGAGTGGGACGAGGGCGGCCTGACTACCGACCACACCCTGCACGTCTCCGAGTGCGGTGGCATCTTCCATTATTGCCAGGAGGTCTTTGAGGGCCTGAAGGCCTACACCGCCGAGGACGGCAGCATCGTCTGCTTCCGTCCCGACATGAACGCCGAGCGCATGTATAACTCTGCCCAGCGCCTCGAGATGCCCCCGTTCCCCAAGGACAAGTTCGTTGAGGCCGTTAAGCAGGTCGTTTCTGCCAACGCCGCCTGGGTTCCGCCCTTCGGCTCCGGCGCGACTCTGTATGTCCGTCCGTTTATGATCGGCTCCGGTGACGTGATTGGCGTGGCTCCCGCTCCTGAGTACACGTTCCGTATCCTCGTGACTCCGGTCGGTCCGTACTTTAAGGGTGGCCTCAAGCCCGTCAAGCTGCGCGTTTCCGAGTACGACCGCGCCGCACCGCACGGCACCGGTAATATCAAGGCCGGCCTGAACTACGCCATGTCCCTTAAGCCCACGATGGAGGCCCATCGTGAGGGCTATGCCGAGAACCTGTATCTCGACTCCGAGTCCCGCACCTATGTCGAGGAGACCGGCGGCGCCAACGTGCTGTTCGTGAAGGAGGACGGCACCCTCGTCGTTCCGCAGTCGCACACCGACTCCATCCTGCCCTCCATCACCCGTCGCTCGCTCGTTCAGGTTGCCGAGGATTTGGGCATGACCGTTGACCAACGTCCCGTCGAGTGGGCCGAGGTCAAGGCCGGCACCTTTGTGGAGTGCGGCCTGTGCGGCACCGCTGCCGTCATCTCCCCGGTGGGCGAGATCGACAACAAGGTCTACGGTGCCGATGAGACCGTGACTTTCCCGGCTGGCTGCACCGAGATCGGTCCTGTGATGAAGAAGCTTCGCGAGACCCTGACTGGTATTCAGTCCGGTGCTGTCGAGGATAAGCACAACTGGGTTTACACCGTGGCGTAATTCGTCTTACCTGTCCGGGCGGAGAGCAAGTCCCCTCCCGGCGCGTCCTCGGACATGCAAGAAGCCCTCGCTGCGCACTTCGTGCGGCGAGGGCTTCTTGCGTCCTGCGGAGTGCGCCGGGAGGGGACTTGCTCTCCGCCCTGCGGGCTCGGCGATGTTACAACGGGCAATAATTAATCTGAATAAAGATGGTGCGCGGCCTATTGGCCGCGCGTTGTGCGTGGGCGCGTTGTGCGTGGATAAGAAAAGGGCCCAAGGTTTGTGCCTTGGACCCCAAAGGGTTGATGAACTGGCTTAAGACACGGCCATGATTGTTAGAACTTGACGGTCGGTGCCTGGCGGGCAGCCTCGGCGGCCTCGAAGCCCTGGCGCTCCTTAAACTGGAAGATGCCGGCAAAGATAACAGCCGGGAACGTCTGGATGGCGTTGTTGTAGCTGAGCACGCAGTCGTTGTAGCTCTGGCGCGCGTAGCTCACCTTGTTCTCGGTGTCCTCGAGCGTGGACTGGAGCTGCGTAAAGTTGGTGTTCGCCTTAAGGTCGGGGTAGGCCTCGGCGACGGCAAAGAGCTGGCGCAGCGCACCGGTCAGCACGTTGTCTGCTTCCATCTTGGCCTCGGGGGTGGTGGCGCTCACGGCGGCGTTGCGTGCGTTGACTACGGCGGCGAGCGTGTCCTGCTCGTGCTTGGCGTAGCCCTTGACGGTCTCGACCAGGTTAGGGATCAGGTCGTTGCGGCGCTGCAGCTGCGTGTCGATGTTCTGCCAGGCGTTATCGATGCGATTGCGCTTGGTGAC
>CABUZK010000054.1 GCA_902496115.1 uncultured Collinsella sp.
AGCGGGTAGTAGATCATGGGCTTGTCGTAGACCGGCAGCAGCTGCTTGGAGGTCACGAGTGTGAGCGGGTACAAGCGCGTGCCAGACCCGCCGGCGAGAATGATGCCTTTCATTGGCTATAACCTTTCTTTTCTTGCGGCCCTACGGCCAGAGCGATTTCCAATAAATCGAGCAAAGCAATCAAGGCCAAATGCCCCGAGCTCAACAAACGAACGATCCTCAATCAGTTGTTTAGCGACCCGTTTTACCAGACGCCCTCCCTCGCCAATCTCAGATGGACAAGCTATGAGCTCACGATTGATTTCAAGAAAATGACCAATGGCAAAATTGCGGCGGAATTGTTCAACCGGAGTGAGGTTATGCGAGTGGTACACACACGCATCGGCAGCATACGCAACCAAATAACCCGCCCCTACAGCCTTTGCGGCCATAAGCATGTCCTCGCTCATATCGGTTCTACCGAAACCTCCAAGCTCGAAATAGGAGCTCCTTCGGTATGCAGAGCAGACATCCGTCGCAAAATAAGCCTTGATTCCCATTGCTGGAATGTCATCTTTAGACCGAATATTTGACGTGGGGCCGTAGTTAAATTCCCTAACCAATCGTTCAAATTCGCGAGCATCTTTTTTTGGGAGCTGGCGACCCGATGAAATGGCAACACGGCTATCAGCAAGAATTGGTTCGACAAGGTTCTCGATATATCGCTCGTCAGCCGGAACGGCATCCTGAGTCATAAAGCAAACAATGTCTCCAAAAGACTCTTTAAACGCCATGTCACGAGTAAGTCCGTGATTAAAATCGCAGCGTTCAATCTCGATAACCCGAACGCCATCGAAACCCGAAGCGATTTCCACGGTGGAATCAGATGACGCGGAATCAACGACAATAATCTCGTCAGGACACAAGGTCTGCGAAAGTAATATTTCCAGCAATTCGCCGATTTCAGCCTGAGCGTCAAGAGTTGGAATCACGAGAGAAATTGACATGTGCCTAACACCTTCCCATCAAATGGAAAGCAGCACGAATTTGTAAGTAATCAAAGTGCGGTTCGACAAAATCAATCATGAGGCACCCTCCCCCGAGAACACCTCAAAGACAGTCAGGACAACTATTTTCAAATCGAATAACAAGCCCCTTTTGGCGATATATTCAAGATCGCGACGAACCATGCCATCGAAATCCGTGTCGTTACGGTCGGTCACCTGCCACCATCCGGTAATGCCTGGTTTAACGGCCAAACGCTGCAGGTCGTACTCGGTGTACAGAGCCACCTCGTTCGGCAGCGGCGGGCGCGGGCCGACGACGGACATCTGGCCCAGGAACACGTTCAAGAACTGCGGGAACTCGTCGATGGAGTGCTTGCGGATGAACCTGCCGATCTTGGTGACGCGCGGGTCGTCCCTCATCTTGAACATGGCGCCGGCGATCTCGTTCTGCCCCTTGAGCTCGGCGAGGCGCTCGTCGGCGTCCCTGTACATGGAGCGGAACTTCCACATGCGGAAGGTGGACAGGCTGCCGTCGCGGTGGGTCCGGCCAACGCGGATCTGGCTGTAGAACGGGTTGCCCTCGCTCTCCAGTCGGATGGCCGCGGCCAGCACCAGGCTCGGTATGGCGATTACGGCCAGCACGCAGCCGCTAAACACGATGTCGAAGGCGCGCTTGACGGTGCGGTAGGCCAGGCGCGAGCTATCCCAGTCCTTAATTGACTGAATGGCCTGGTAGCGGCCGGCACCGTTGCGCCGATCC
Source organism: uncultured Collinsella sp. (assembly GCA_902496115.1). GTDB lineage: Bacteria > Actinomycetota > Coriobacteriia > Coriobacteriales > Coriobacteriaceae > Collinsella. The sequence continues at coordinate 1,747 of CABUZK010000054.1, forward strand.
ATTGCCTGGGCGACGAGCGCGGCACCCACCGGTGCTTCTGTTGAATATTCAGTTTTATCTGACACTATTTTCTTCAAACCTACGTCCCCGCCCCGGGGATCCTCCCTGTCCCGTAAAACAGTCGCCTGCAGCTAGGCGATCGCCTTTTTAAGGTTTCGCATTACGCGCTGCTCGGCTGAAAGCACGGCAAGGCCAACGCGGGTGGTTACGCGTCGGCCGCACAGATCGAGCTCCAAATAAGCAGTGCTCTTGCGTCTGTTAATGGTTTTGATAAGGCCTTCGTGGCCCAGCAGCGGACCTGCCGTCACTACGACCTGGTCGCCGTCTTTTAAGGCCTCACTCATGGGCACTACGCGGTCTCCCCTGTGCGTAAAGCTGCCAATAAGCTGAACCTCTTCTTTTGCCAGCGGCACAAACTGACCGTCCTGGGAAAGCACCCGGGCAAAGTCGTCCATGCGCAGCAGATACTGTTGCACGGTGCGGGGATCTGCCGTATCGCAGATAAGATAACCGGGGAAGAGCGGCTTAGTCGTGTTGACCCATTCGCCGTGCACTTTGATCTCGGTTTGAAATTGGGGATAAAAGAGCTCCTGCATGGCACCAGCCGGTACCACATGCTCGATGCGCTCGCGCATTACGTCTTCGCGACCGTTAATGACTTGAATCACATACCACACGAGCACCACCCCCTTGCTGTCTTACGTGTGGCTCACGGGGTTTGGGTATGGCTTCGCCAGGGCGCTTGTGCGCGAAGGCGCTCCATATTCAAACCCTGAGCCCAGTTAGACAAGCACGTGGCTCTGCCCCACCGTGAACGGTATGTATAAACGCAGTTGCTAGAGTCGCGGATGTGTATCGCAAAATGACCGTAACCCCAGCTGGCTGCGTGCGATCCAGTCAAGCGGGAACAAAACTAGACCGCACGCAAACAGCTGTAGGACTGCTGCGCTTTGTCATGAAACATCGATTCGAAAGAACAGCTTGCACACACAAGAACAAAATCTTTCGATGCGATACTCATGACGACGCTATTGGAGCTCGTGGTTTTTCTGGCACCGCCGTTACGGCCGGATGCTGATCTGCCCTGCGCTTCGCGACCGGTTAAGCCGAGAGCGCAGTTGAACCCATGTAACAATTGCCATCCTAGCACAAGGCGGCTAGAAACCGATTTAGGCCGAGCGCGGCAACATATCGTTCATTTGCAGTGCTTAAGGGAGTTATTTTGCAAACTTGTTCACATTGACGCAGGTTTATGCGGGTGTAGTTGTTGGCACGCACCGCCCGAGCTACAACGCTGACGGCGGGAAATGCAAAAAGGAATTATGCTGGGTTAACAAACTATGTACAGAAGTGGGATATAAATTGCGCAACTTTTTTGGGTGTGGGTGCTGGTGCGGAGTCACTTTGGTTTGCGCGGTGGCTGCATATGAAAAAAGCCTCCGGATTCCCGGAGGCTTTGCATTCACGATGGTGGAGACGAGGGGGATCGAACCCCTGACCTCTTGACTGCCAGTCAAGCGCTCTCCCAGCTGAGCTACGCCCCCGTGACGAAGTAGTACTATAGGGGAATGTTTGCGGGGATGCAAGAGGGAATTTTGGATTGATTATCCACCTTACGGGTTTTCCTGGGACTGGGCAGAAATAATCACTCTTCGAGCGATTATTTCTGCCCCGTCCCGATAAAACCCTGATGTTATGGCCCTTACTTGTAGAGGTACGCGATGGCGGTGCCGGTGTGGACCTGGATCGTGGCTGTTGACCTGACGACGTTGCTAATGCCCGTGTCGGCTAGCAGGCCTAGGGGGCCGTGGTCTAGTTCCCATTCTAGACCACGCTCGGTTACCACAGTCCGGGGGGCTATGGCTATGACGGAGAACGTTTTGCCTTCGGAGCCCTCGATGGTCCACGATTCGCCTGCGTGAAGGATGCGGGCGACTACCTTGTCCTCGGCAATCCAAATGGGGGCGTCCTCGTAACCTGCGAGCAGCCCCAGAACGGAAAGCGCCATGTCGGGACGGCCGCCGGTGGCGCAGGTCGCAACCACCTCGGCACCCGGCCAGCGACGGCGGACGGAATCGAGCGCCAGCGCCAGATCGGTATAATCCTTGTAGGGGTCGTGGCGCTCCACCTCAAAGGCCTCGGCGGCATCGACCAACGCGCGACCCTCATCGCTTACGGTGTCGGCGTCGCCCACGTAGACGTCGCAACCTAGTCCCGCGCCCAGCAGCGCGTCGAGCCCGCGGTCCACGGCGACAACGTGATCGCACTCCCCCGCCAACCTACGCAACAGATCCGCGCTCGCCACCACGGGCGAGCCGCAAACCACCAATACCTTGCAAGCCACAGCTCTCGCCTATCCCTCAAACGCAAGCACGCGGGCCAGATCCAGGTCTTCATAGCCGTCGATAAAGATCTCGCAGTTGTCGCGGACCTCATCGCGCTCCATACGGCCGTGCGGGTCATAGATGCCCACGCGCTTAAAGCCGGCGGTGCCAGAGCTCTTTAGACCAAAGACGGCGTCCTCAAACACCCAGGCGCGCTCAAACTTGCAGCCGTGGCGCTCCTCGAGGCGGCGCAGCGCCAGCTCGTACACATCGGGGAACTGCTTGGAACGTCCCGCCTCGCCCGTCGTGGTAACAAACTCCATGTAAGCATCGAGCCCGGCACCAGCGAGCGCGGACTGCGCCAGCTCGGCCGGCGTGGACGTGGCAACGCACATGGCAATGCCCGCCGCCTTCGCCTGCTCCAAAAACGCCAGTAGCCCCTCGCGCGGCGGCACCTTGGAGTAGCCATCGATCAGGATGTCGCTAAGCTCGCGATACAGCTCCTCGCCGTTCGCGCCAATGCTCCAGGTGTCGTGGTAGGCCTGGCACTCATCCTCCAGCGACAAATGCTCAAACTGGGCAAAATCGTCGACCGTCACGTCGACACCGTGGCGGTGCAATAACTCTGGCTGGGCATAGGCCCAAACGGGGGTGCTATTAACCAGCGTGCCGTCGCAATCGAAAATAAAAGCAACCTTGGGAGCGGCGGTATGGGACATAAACGAACCTTTCGATATCAAATGGTAAACATCCTGCTAAAAACGTTTTACCAAACGTCAGCCAAACAATTTTGAAACCCAAATTGGTAAAACTGTCAAGAGTTTTACCACGTCAATTCTGCCAGTGGTATAAACATGTCGCTTACCGATTAAACGCCCAAGCAAATCCGCTTTCGTCCATAAAACTAACGCACAGGTGTTATCGTAGTTTCTGCCGAAAGTTCCACCGAGCACGCGAGGTGGAACGAATCACAGAAACTTCGCCGTCCCTTCGATTCGTGCAGCCTTGGACCTTTCGCATCTAGTCACCAAGGCAACACGCTGCCGCGTCATGATGGGATCAAACGTGAGCGATACAAAGCTAAAGCCAACGGCTAAAAAGCCCGCAACCCGCAAACCGGCTCCGCACGCACCGGAGCTCTCCAAGGACGATGTCTACCTGTTTGGCATTGGAATGTGGGAGCGCAGCTGGGAAAAGATGGGCGCGCATCCCGACACGCAGCAGCGCACGCGCGGCTGGCGCTTTTGCGTTTGGGCGCCTGACGTAAAGAGTGTCCATGTCATTGGCGAATTTAACGACTGGGATGAGCAGGCCAACCCGCTGGTGCCCGTGCACACGAGCGCTATTTGGGAAGGCTTTATTCCTGGCGCCGAGCAGGGCCAGCTCTATAAATACCTCATCGAGACCAACGAGGGCGAGAAGCTCTACAAGGCCGATCCGTATGCCTTTAAGGCCGAGTGCCCTCCGGGTACCGCCAGCGTGCTGTGGACCCTCGATGGCTACAAGTGGAACGACTCCGCATGGCTCAAGCGCCGCGCCGGCCACAACCACATGTCGCAGCCGCTCAATATCTACGAGGTGCATATTGGCTCGTGGAAGCGACACGGCGACGCGCCGCAGGGCGAGCCCGACGAGTACGGCAACTACCCCGGCCCCATGGATCCCTTCCCTGCGCAGCGCGGTGAGTTTTACACCTACGACGACCTGTCGGTGGAGCTCGTGGACTACGTGCGCGACATGGGCTACACGCATATCGAGGTCATGCCGCTCATGGAGCATCCCTTCGATGGCTCCTGGGGCTACCAGACGACCGGTTACTATGCCGCCACGTCGCGCTACGGCAACCCGCAGCAGCTCATGCACTTTATCGATGCATGCCACGAGGCGGGCATCGGCGTGATCATGGACTGGGTGCCCGGCGGTTTTTGCGCCGACTCCCACGGCCTTGCCACCTTTAACGGCCACATGCTATTTGAGCACGAGATTCACCCCAACTGGGGCACGCACAAGTTTGACTTCGCCCGCGGCGAGGTTCGCTCCTTCCTGGTCTCCAACGTGCTGTATTGGCTCGAGAACTTCCACGTGGACGGCATTCGCATGGACGGCGTGTCCAGCATGCTATACCTCAACTTTGGCATCGACGATCCGGGCCAAAAGAAGTTCAACAAGTACGGTACCGAGGAGGACCTGGACGCCAGCGCGTTTATCCGTCAGGTCAACTGCGCCGTGGAGGCACACTACCCTGACGTGATGATGATGGCCGAGGAGTCCACCGCGTGGCCGCTCGTGACCTACCCGCCGCAGGACGGCGGCCTGGGCTTCCACTACAAGTGGGACATGGGCTGGATGAACGACACCCTGCACTACATGCAGACCGATTTCCCGTGGCGCCCCGGCAACCACGGCCTGCTCACGTTCTCCATCATGTACGCCTTTACCGAGAACTTCATTTGCCCGCTCAGCCATGACGAGGTCGTGCACGGCAAGTGCTCGCTGATCGGCCGTATGCCGGGCGACTGGTGGCGCCAGTTTGCCGGCCTGCGCACGCTGGCTTTCTACCAAATGACGCACCCCGGTGCCAAGCTTAACTTTATGGGCAACGAGATCGGCCAGTTTATTGAGTGGCGCTACTACGAGTCCATCCAGTGGTTCTTGACCGAGGAGTACGAGACCCACCGTCATCATCAGGCGTTTATCAAGGCGCTCAACCACCTGTACACCGCCGAGCCTGCCCTGTACGAACGCGGCTACACCGACGACGGCTTTACCTGGATCGACGCGGATAACTCCAAGCAGTCCATCGTGAGCTTTGTGCGCCAGGGCGAGGACGTCGACGACGACCTGGTGATCTTGATCAACTTTGACCCGGCGAGCTACGAGAGCTTCCGTGTGGGCGTGCCGCGCGAGGGTGACTGGGAGGTCATCTTCGATTCCGACCGTCCCGAGTTTGGCGGCAGCGGCTATGCCGGCGAGGAGCCCTACACCTGCTCGAGCGAGCCCTATCCCTGGAACGGGCAGATGGACTCCATTGAGATTAAGGTGCCCGGCCTGGCAGGCGTAGTGCTTAAGCGCCGCGGCCCCAGCAGCTATAAGCCGCCCGTGGTCGAGAAGCCCAAAAAGGCGACGCGTAAGCGCACGTCCTCGGTGAAACCCAAGACCGCAGCAGCTAAGAAGGCTCCGGCTAAGGCAAAGACTGCCAAGTCTGCCGCCAAGGCTTCGACCAAATCCACCACGGCTAAGAAGGCGACCACCAAAAAGGCTGCCCCCAAGGCTAAGACAGCTGCTGTTAAGACTCCTGCCAAGAAAGCGTAACAAAGCCGTTACCACTGTAATTACCCGCCTCGTGAGGGCGTAGGATACATGTCATAACCGTTCCGGGAGAAACATCCCCGGGGGAAAGGAACGTATGAATAAGATCTTCGACAACAAGCAGGAGTTTACCGAGCTCTATCGCGATGCCGTCATGAGCATCAGCGGCAAGAGCGTCGAGGCCGCCAGCGACCTCGACCGCTTTAACGCCCTTGCCAAGCTCGTGGCCGAGAAGGCACGCACCGTTGCCACCAAGAGCGACGCTCGCGCCACCACTGAGGGTAAGAAGCGCGTGTACTACTTCTCGATCGAGTTTTTGATCGGCCGCCTGCTCGACAACTACCTGCTCAACTTTGGCGTGCGCGACATGGTCGCCGAGGCGCTCGACGACATGGGCTTCGACCTTTCCGTCATCGAAAACCAGGAGCCCGATCCGGCGCTGGGCAACGGTGGCCTGGGCCGTCTGGCCGCGTGCTTCCTGGATTCCATGGCAGCCGAGGGCATTGCCGGTTACGGCAACGGCATGCGCTACCGCTACGGCCTGTTTAAGCAGGAGATCGTCAACGGCAGCCAGGTCGAGGCCACCGACGAGTGGCTCACCCACGGCTATCCGTGGGAGGTCCGTCGTCAGGACAAGGCCGTGACCATTAAGTTAGGTGGCCATGTCGAGGGCTTTGAGGAGAACGGCCGCACGTTCTACCGCACGGTGGACACGCAGGACATCCTGGCCGTCCCTTATGACATCCCCGTGGTGGGTTATGCTGGCGAGACCGTCAACAAGCTGCGCGTCTGGGCCGCCGAGCCGGTCGAGGAGCACTTCGATCTGGAGGCCTTCAACCGCGGCGACTACGCCCTGGCAGACGCCGAGCGCGCCGAGGCCGAGGCCATCAGTGCCATCCTCTACCCCAACGACGCCGGCGAGCACGGCCGTCTGTTGCGCCTGAAGCAGGAGTACCTGTTTGTCTCGGCCGGCATCTACAGCCTGCTCGACACTTTTGAGAAGGAGCACGGCGAGAACTGGGAGCTGCTGCCGCAGTTTGTGGCCATCCACACCAATGATACGCACCCCGCCATGTGCGGCCCCGAGCTCATGCGTATCCTTATCGACGAGAAGAAGCTCGAGTGGGATGACGCCTGGAACATCGTAACGCAGGTCGTGAGCTACACCAACCACACCATCCTGCCCGAGGCCCTGGAGAAGTGGCCCATCGGCACGTTCTCCAAGCTCCTCCCCCGCGTGTACCAGATCATCGACGAGATTAGCCGTCGCTGGCATGAGTCGTTCGACACCACGCAGGAAGGCTGGCAGGAGCGCCTGCGTCAGACCGCCATTCTGTGGGACGGCGAGATTCGCATGGCCAACCTGTCCGTGATCTGCAGCCATAGCGTCAACGGCGTGGCCAAGATTCACTCCGACATCATCAAGAACATCGTGCTCAAGGACTTCTATGCCCTGACGCCCGAGAAGTTCAACAACAAGACCAACGGCATCTCGCACCGTCGCTTCTTTGCCGAGGCCAACCCCACCTACGCCAAGCTCGTGACCGAGGCCATCGGCGATGGCTGGCTGAAGGACGCCTTTGAGCTGGAGAAACTCAAGGAGTTCCAGAACGACACCGAGTTCCTGAAGGCCGTGGGTGCCTCCAAGCGCGCCAACAAGGAGCGTCTGGCCGCCTACGTCAAGGCCGAGACCGGTCTGGTTATTGACCCCAACACCGTCTTCGATGTTCAGGTTAAGCGCTTCCATGCCTACAAGCGCCAGCTCATGAACATCATGAAGGTGATGGACATCTACAATCGTCGCATCGCCGATCACAATTTCCACGTGACGCCGACGACCTTCATCTTTAGCGGCAAGGCTGCCTCGAGCTACACCTTTGCCAAGGAGACCATCCGCCTCATTAACTCCGTGGCCGACGTCATCAACAACGACCCGCGCGTCAACGAGGTCATGAAGGTCTGCTTTATCCCCAACTTCCGCGTGAGCAACGCCCAGCTCATCTACCCCGCCGCCGAGATCTCGGAGCAGATCTCCACGGCCGGCAAGGAGGCCTCGGGCACGTCCAACATGAAGCTCATGATGAACGGCGCCATTACGCTGGGCACCCTCGACGGCGCCAACATCGAGATCGCCGACCTGGCCGGCCGCGAGAACGAGGCTATCTTTGGCCTGACCGCCCCCGAGGTCGAGCAGCTCTGGGCATCCAACAGCTATTTTGCGTGGGATACCCTCAACGGCGACCGCGAGCGTCTAGGCCGTGTGATGGACGAGCTCAAGGACAACACCTTTGCGGGTCTTTCGGGCAACTTTGAGAGCATCTACAACGAGCTCATGAACAACAACGACCCCGACCTGGTCATGGCAGACTTCCGCAGCTACGTGGATGCGTGGGAGAAGCTCACGGGCAGCTACGGCGACCAGGAGACCTGGAACCGCAAGGCCCTGCTCAACACCGCCTCGAGCGGCTGGTTCTCGAGCGACCGCACCATTCGCGAGTATCGCGACGAGATCTGGCACGCGTAAAGGCGCACGAGCTCCCCTATGCCAGCACGGCATTACTCGACGGGCGTGACGTTGCGCCGCGCCCGTCGCTAATGGGTTTAGGAACATCGATGACAGAAGGAGAAATCGATGAGTAAGAAAGAATGCATCGCGATGCTCCTCGCAGGAGGACAGGGCAGCCGATTGGGGGCACTCACCCAAAAGATCGCTA
>CABUZK010000055.1 GCA_902496115.1 uncultured Collinsella sp.
ACCGCCTCCGAGTCCGGCACCACCCCCGAGGTCCTCGAGGCCGTCAAGAAGATGAAGGGCATGGGCGTGCGCGTCTTCGCCATGACCAAGCCCGAGGGCCCGATCGGCCAGGCTGTGGGCGCCGAGAATTGCGTCAAGATGGCTTCCGATCATGGTAACGGCGGCTGCGAGATGGGCTACTACCTCGCCGACTGCTTCGGCCTGCGCCTGCTCAATCGCCGTGGCTGCTTCCCGCAGTTCGATAAGTTCATCGAGCAGACCAAGGATGTTTGGACCAACCTGGTCGACATCCGCAAGAGCTTCGAGCCGCGCGCCGAGGAGCTCGCCAAGAAGTACGCCCTGGCCCCCTACACCATGTTCATCGGCTCCGGCGCCCTGTGGGGCGAGACCATCCTGTTCTCGATGTGCATCCTCGAGGAGATGCAGTGGAAGCGCACCCGCTACATCACCTCGGCCGACTTCTTCCACGGCACCCTCGAGCTCGTGGAGCCCGGCGTCCCGGTCTTCCTGTTCATGGGCGAGGACGAGAACCGCAAGCTCGACGAGCGCGTCCGCGCCTTCCTCAACCGCGGCGTGACCGGCGACACCGACATCAACATCATCGACACCGCCGAGTTCGCGATCCCCGGCCTTGACGACGAGTTCCGCGTCATCGTGTCTCCGTGGATCCTCTCCTCGCTGATCACCGATCGCCTTGCCGCTTACTACGAGACGGTCACCAAGCACAACCTCAACTACCGTCGTTACTATCACCAGTTCGACTACTAATCGGTGACAAATAAGCTACTGATCAAGAAGCACCCTGCCCGGGCGCATGCGTCCGGGCATTTTTATGCCGAAATTCGCAAGAAAGGGGAATCGAATGAGGCAGTTTATCGTTGCATCCCATGCCCATTTTGCGTCTGGAATCGTCGAGAGCATTGGGCTGCTTTCCGGCGAGCGCGAAAACGTCCATGCGCTCTCTATGTATGTCGACGGAAACGAGGACCTGACCAAGGAGGCCGCAGCGATTCTGGACGGCTTTGCCGCGGACGATGAGGTCGTTGTTTGCACCGACCTCTTTGGCGGCAGTGTCAACAACGAGTTCACCAAGATCGTCCAGACGCGTCCCAACACGCACCTCGTGACCAATATGAACCTGCCGCTCCTTATTCAGCTGCTGTTCGTGCCCGAATCCACCCCGATCGATGAGGCCATTCGCCAGATCGTCGAGGCGGACGACACCAAGGTCAAGTACGTCAACGACCTGCTGGGGCAGGCCGAACTCGATGAGTTTTAACCACTAGGGAGCACATCATGATTCAGATGATTCGTGTAGATTATCGACTGCTTCACGGCCAGGTTGCCGTTAGCTGGACCTCGGCTCTGGGTGCCGACTGCATCCTGCTGGTGAGCGACACGGTCCTCAATGACAAGCTTCGTCTGCAGGCCCTGTCCCTTGCAAAGCCGGAGGGCTGCAAGGTCGTTGTCAAAAACACCGAGGACGCCGTCAAGGCGCTCCAGAGCGGTGTGACCGACAAGTACAAGCTCTTCGTGGTTTGCGAGACGATCCAGCAGGCCGGTGCCGTCGCCAAGGCGATGGGGATCAAGAAGATCAACCTCGGCAATGTTGCCTTTAGCGAGGACGCCCGCCAGATCTCGACCAGCGTATTCCTTACGCCCGAAAACGAGGCATACGTCAAAGAGCTGCTCGGCGAGGGCTATGAGCTGTTCATTCAGATGATTCCGGCAGATGCGAAGACTGACGCCGCGAAGGTCATCGGTTAGGGGCCATCATGGTTATCAAGACAATCCTGATTTTCCTGATTGCCCTTTTGGGTTATTCCGAGTGGCTGACGGGCACGAGCTACCTCCAGCGCCCGATCGTGCTCGGACCTCTGGTTGGCCTTGTCATGGGCGACATGGTGACCGGCACGATCATGGGCGCCACGATGGAGCTTGCCATGGTCGGCGCCATCTCGGTCGGCGCCTATAACCCGCCCGATACGATTTCCGGCACTATCCTGGGCGTATCTCTTGCCATGCAGGCCGGCGCGGACGCTTCGGCGGCCCTGACCCTGGGCATTCCTATCGCAACGATCGTCCTGGCGCTCGATACCGCCCTGGGCCAGCCGGTGATGCTGCTGCTGGTGCACCGTATCGACAAAAACGTCGAGGACGGAGACACCAAGGCCATCACGCGCAACATGCTCATCGCCGGTTACGCGCAGAGCTGGTGCGGCCTGCTGATTATTCCCCTGGCATTCTTCTTTGGCGCCGATGCCGTTGCCAGCCTGCTCAACATCATTCCCGATTTCGTTCAGACCGGCATGGATGTTGCCGCCGCCTTCTTGCCCGCACTCGGCTTTGCGATGCTGGCGCAGATGATTATGAACAAAACGGTGGCGCCGTTCTTCTTCGCTGGCTTCTTCCTCGTCGCCTACTTTGGCATTAGCACGACGGGCGTGGCGATCTTTGCCGCGATCATCGTCGTCGCGATGACGGTTTTGGGCGAGAAGAAAAAGGCGGAGCAGCCCGCAGTGGCAACCGAGGATCCTGCGATTGGGAGTGGGTTCGATGAGTTTTAAGTTTGAGTCTTCCTACGACGGGTTGATTACCCGCGCAGATCTTAAGAAGCTGTTCTGGCGCTCGATTCCCTATGAGCACTCCTGGAACTACGAGCGTATGGGCCATATCGGCTTTATGTGGGCCCTTATGCCGATCCTTCGCAAGCTGTATCCGCAGGATGCAGACTTTAAGGCCGCACTCAAGCGCCATATGGAGCTCTATAACGTCACACCGTACATCTCGACGCTCCCCATGTCTATTGCTGCCGCAATGGAAGAAGTCAACGCCACCGAAGATAACTTTGACACGAGCGCGATCTCTAATGTCAAGCTTGCTTTGATGGGACCGCTGTCCGGCGTGGGCGATGCCTTCTACTGGGGCACGCTGCGAATTTTGGCAACGGGTGTCGGCACGTCGCTGGCGCTACAGGGCTCTATTCTTGGCCCGATTTTGTTCCTGCTCGTGTTCAACGTCCCTCACTACATCATCCGTTACCTGCTGACGTTTGTGGGATATCGCTTTGGCTCGGACATGATCAGCAAGGTCCAGGAATCGGGCATTATGGACACGATCGTCAAGATGGCCTCTATCATGGGCGCCATGGTGATCGGTGCTATGACCATGGAGATGGTCACCGTGGACATTCCGCTCATGGTCGGCGCGGGCGATGGCGCTCAGACGCTCGCCGAGCTGCTCAACGGAATCTTCCCGGGCTTTGTCACGATGGGGCTGTTTGGAATTGTCTATCTCATGCTCAAGAAGAAGATGAATCCGCTGCTCATCATGCTCGTGATCCTACTCGTGAGTATCGCCGGCGCGTTCTTTGGAGTGCTTGGTGTTCAGTAGGGCATCCGTCATAATTAAAACAATGTAAGAGGGGGCGTCGCGCACACTGTGCTGCGGCGCCCTTTTGCCGAAAGGTGGACAAGATGGAGTATCCGCAGCTTGCCGTCATGAATATCAGCCATCGTTATTTTGACCTTGAGGAATTCTTTTCTTCGGCAGCGGCCTCGGGCTACACGTGTTGCGAGCTTTGGACCGGGGCGATGCATCTGTATGTCGATTGCCATGGATACGATTCGCTCGGGCAGGTGCGGGAGCTGTCGCAGCGGTATGGGGTTCGGATTGTGGGGCTTTGTCCCGAACAGAACAACCCCAAGCCGTGGAATATCGCGGCGCGCGGGAATGAGGCACGTGCCCGCACACTCGCGTACTTTAAGAACGTTGTGGATATTGCGGCGGAACTTGGAGCCGAGCAGGTCATGGTCTCGAGTGGCTGGGCATTTTTGAACGAGCCAATCGAGGACGCGTGGGGTCGCAGCGCCTCGATGCTGCGTGCGATTGCCGAGCATGCGGGAGAGCGCGGCGTGCGACTGGTGCTCGAGGCCCTACAGCCGGTTGAGTCGATGATCGTGAACTCGGCAGCCGATACGAAGCGCATGATCGAGGCGGTTGATCATCCGGCACTTAAGGCGTGTCTGGATTTGGGCGCTATGGCGGTGGCGGGGGATACCATCGACGATTATTTCGATCTGCTTGGCGACGATGTCGCCCACGTGCATTTTGTCGATGTTGCGGCAGACGGCACGACGCATCTTGCCTGGGGTGACGGGGACCGCGATATGCGCGCCGACCTGGATAGGCTGGTGGCGCGCGGCTATCGCGGAGTTGTTTCGGCCGAGACCTATGACTGGCGCTATTTTGCCGACCCCGCAGCTGCCGATGCGCAGGTAATGGCAGAGTATCGTCGTGCGATTGGCGCCTAGGTGGGGTTGGGTTGCGGCAACCTACCCTATGTTTCCAAATGAATACGGTGTGAGCGGCTGCGACGGATTTTCCCCGCAAGCACTCTAGTATGCTAAAGTACCCAGAAGACCGGCGGAGCTATGCCGGTCTTCTGTTCTATACGAAACACAGCATGAGGAGGCTCACCAGATGACGGCCACACCGTGGGGATTCCGGGACATATTGCCCGAGGAGGCTCAGGCGCGCGAGGAGATTGCGCTGACGGTGAAGGGCTGCTTCAGGGGGCATCATTACCTTCCGGTCGAGACGCCGCTGCTCGAGGACAAGGGCTCGCTTGAGGAGGGCGGCCGCATTACGGACACGCCGTTTAAGCTCTTTGATGACGACGGTCGCCTGCTGGTGGTCCGTCCCGACAACACGCTGCCGATCGTTCGCCTGGTTTCGACTCGCATGCGTGCGGCCGATCTGCCGCTGCGCCTGCGCTACGAGGCGCCGGTGGTCCGCGAGTGTCAGCGCAATGCCGGTGGCTCGCGTCAGTTTACGCAACTGGGTTTTGAGCTCATCGGCGCGGGCGACACCGCGGGCGATGTCGAGATTGTCTCACTGGTCGCCGAGGCCGTGCGCAAGCTGGCACTTCCCGGTGCGCGCATTATCGTGGGCAGCGTGCGTCCGTTTAAGGAACTGCTCGCGGCCTGTGAGGATCGCGAACTGGCTGCCGAGGCATTGCGTTGTGTGCACGCCAACGACTTCGTGGGCCTCGATGCCCGCGTGGCGAAAAGCACCGAGTCCGAGGCCGTTAAGGTCGCCATTAGCGAGCTGCCGCGCCTGCACGGTGGTGCCGAGGTGCTCGACCGCGTCGACGCGCTGCTGGCGGCGGCGGGCATTGTCGCGCCGCTCACGCGCGAGCTGCGTGCCCTGGTCGAGGGCCTGGCTCCCGAGGACGCCCAGGTGCTGTCCTTCGACTTCTCCATCATGAACTCGTTTGATTACTACACGGGCCTGGTCTTTAAGGCCTATGCCGGCGGACTGCCCGATCCGGTCGGTTCGGGCGGACGCTACGACTCCATCTTTACCGGTGCATTTGGCGACGGCATCGAGGTGCCGGCGGCGGGCTTCGCCTTTTCGCTCGAGCGTCTGGAGGCCGCGCACACCTCGGCCGAGGATGCTGCTTCCGATGGTGACCATGCCGTGGGTCGCGGCGCCGAGGGTCCGCTGCGCATCGCCGTGCCCAAGGGCTCGCTCAAGGCTGACACGCTCGACGTGCTCGAGGCCGCGGGTCTGGACGTCTCTGAACTGCGTGACCCCGGCCGTCACCTGATTGTGCGCGGTCGCGACATGCGTGCCGGCGAGGGCACGGTCGGCGATATCGAGTTTGTCATTGTGCGCCCCAGCGACGCGCCCGCTTTTGTGGGCTGTGGCGGTGCCGATTGCGGCATCTGCGGCTGGGACTCGCTCATCGAGGCCGACCTCAACCTGCTGCAGCTGGTTGATCTGGGCTACGGCCTGTGCACCTTTATCGAGGCGGAGCCCGCGTGGCGCGCCGGCCAGGCCGAGCGCAACTATGCCCGCCGCGGGTCGCTTCGCGTGGCAACTAAGTACCCGCGCATCGCGAGTGCCTGGTATGCCGAGCGCGGTGTGAATGCCGATATCGTCTCGCTGCACGGCAACATCGAGCTGGGCCCCATTGTCGGCATGACCGATCGCATCGTGGACATTACCGCCACGGGCGCCACACTGCGCGATAACGACCTCGTTATTACTGGTCGCATTATGGACTGCACGGCCCGCTTCTTTGTCAATCCGGGTGCCGCACGTCTGGATCCGCGCGTGCGCAATCTGGCAGATCGCTTGGCGGCAGCCGTGAAGGACAAGCATTTTGAGCCCGTTGCGGGCTCGGCACAATAGCGCGAGCACGCGCGGGCGCCCCAACGTCCGGGCTGCGGGCCGACTGGCGCCGCCGCCCGGTCTCTCGTTTTTCGAACAAAACCTCGACCGATAGGGGATACCGATATGAAGACCATCAAGCTTGCTCCCGGCGAGCGCCTCGTTACCAACCAGCTCAACCGTAAGGGCGTGCTGCCGCAAAACATCGTCGACGCCGCCCGCGATATCGTGGCCAACGTGCGTGCCAACGGCGATGCTGCAGTGCGCGACTATTGCCAGCGCTTTGACGGCGTTGAGCTGCAGAGCTTCCGTTTGCCGCAAGAGCAGATCGATGCCGCGCTCGAAGGCCTCGATCCCGCTTTTGTCGCGGCGCTCGAGAAGGCCGCGCGTCAGATTCGCGAGTTCCACCAGCGCGAGGTCGAGCAGAGTTGGTTTACCACGCGCCCGGACGGCACGATGCTCGGCGTTAAGGTGACCCCGCTTGCCGCGGCTGGCATCTACGTGCCGGGCGGCCGTGCGCAGTACCCTTCCACCGTGCTTATGAACGCCATTCCCGCCAAGGTCGCTGGCGTTGAGCGCGTGGTCATGGTGACCCCGCCGCAAAAGGACGGCCTGATCAGCCCCTACACGCTCGCCGCGGCAAAGCTCGGCGGCGTGGACGAGATCTATATGGTGGGCGGCGCTCAGGCCGTGGCCGCGCTGGCGTACGGTACCGAGACCATTCCGCGTGTCGATAAAATCACCGGCCCGGGCAACGCCTTTGTTGCCGCGGCCAAGCAGATTGTCTCGGGCGATGTGGGTATCGATATGGTCGCCGGTCCCTCCGAGGTCTGCGTGCTGGCCGACGCCACGGCCAAGCCCATGGTGGTCGCGGCCGACCTGATGGCCCAGGCCGAGCACGATCCGCTGGCGGCCTGCTATCTGGTGACCTGCGACGAGCAGTTTGCGCGCGAGGTCGAGGCGGGTATCGACATCCTGGTAGCGCAGTCGCCGCGTGCCGAGATCACGCGTGCCTCGCTCGACAATGAGGGCACCATCGTGGTGGCCGCCGACATGGCTGCCGCCGTCGAGGCGGTGAACACCGTGGCGCCCGAGCACCTGGAGCTGCACTGCAAGGATGCGATGGGCCTGCTTGGCGGTATTCGCAACGCCGGCGCCATCTTTGTGGGCGCTTGGAGCTCCGAGCCACTCGGCGATTACGTTGCCGGCCCCAATCACACGCTGCCGACCGGCGGTACGGCCATGTTCTCCAACCCGCTTTCGGTGGAGGAGTTCGTCAAGCGCTCGAGTGTCATTTGCTATACGCCTGAGGGCCTGCTCTCGGACGCTCCCGCCACGCAGCGTTTGGCCGAGGCCGAGGGCCTGTGGGCACACGCGCTTTCCGCCGCACTGCGTCGCCGCGTGTTGGAGCAGGGCGAGGATGCCGTGAGCGCCGAGTCTCTGGCCGCGGCCGACCTGACCAGGGTCGCCTGGCCGGGCGACGCCGTGGCGACGGTTGCCGAGGGCGTGGACCTGGCGGCTGTAAGCGCGAATGGTGCTGACGCGGTCGTCGAGGAGGCCTAATATGGCCGAGCTGACGCCCCGCATGAAGGAACTCGTCCAGCCCTACTTGGCCGGCATTGAGCCCTACGATCCCAACTTTACGCCCACGCGCATCAATCTTTCGGCCAACGAGAACACCTATCCCGTACCGGCCGGCGTGCGCGAGGCGGTCGACGCCGCCCTGGCTGCCACGCCGCTCAACCGCTACCCCGATCCCATGTCCAACGACCTGCGCGACGAGCTCGCTGCTTGGCATGGCGTGACGCGCGAGAATATCTGCGTGGGCAACGGTGGCGACGAGCTGCTCTATAACTACCTGCTGGCGTTTGGCGGCGCGGGACGGACCCTGCTCAACTGCCCGCCGTGCTTTAGCGAATATGCGTTCTTTGCGTCGCTCTGCCAGACCGAGGTGCGCGACGTGTGGCGCGACCCGGCGACCTTTGAGCTCGACCAGGCTGCCGTGCTTGCGGCGGCGCCCGAGTGCAGCCTGGCGATCGTGACCTCGCCCAACAATCCCACGGGCGACGTGGCTTCGCTCGACTTTGTCGCGGCCCTGTGCGATGCGTGCCCCGGCATGGTAATGGTCGACGAGGCCTACGTTGAGTTTGCCGACGATTCGTTTGGCGCGGCCACCACGGCGCAAGGCCTTATCGCTGAGCATCCCAACCTGGTGATTCTGCATACGCTGTCCAAGGCGTTTGGCGCCGCCGGCACGCGTCTGGGTTATGTGATCGCGGCACCCGAGGTCATCGACGTGTTCGCGGCGATTCGCCAGATTTATTCGGTCAACGTGCTGAGCCAGGCAACCGCGCTTGTCTGCGTGCGTGCCCGCGATGCGTACGCGCCCGTGGTGGCGCAGGTCGCATCCGAGCGCGAGCGCGAGCTGTGCGCCCTGCGCGCAATGGCTGCCGAGGGCCTGCCTGTGGAGGCATGGTCGAGCGCGGCGAACTTTGTGCTCGTGCGCACGCCGCATGCCACGCGCGTGCGTGAGCGCCTGCGCGACGAGTATTCGATTTTGGTGCGCGACTTTAGCTACGCGCCGGGGCTTGCGGACTGTCTGCGCATTACCGTGGGTACCCCGCAGGAAAACGACGAGGTGCTGGCTGCGTTTGCCGCGCTGGTGAAGGAGGAGATGTAGATGGGCCGTTATGCCGAGGTGACCCGCAAGACGGGTGAGACCGACATTGTCGTCAAGCTCGACCTGGACGGAAGCGGCGTGTGCGATATCTCGACCGGAGTGCCGTTTTTCGACCATATGCTCAACGCCTTTGGTCACCATGGACTGTTTGATTTGACGGTGCATGCGGTAGGCGACGTTGAGGTCGACGCGCACCACACCGTCGAGGACACGGGCATTGTGCTGGGCGAGGCATTTTGCAAGGCGCTGGGCGACAAGGCGGGCATTACGCGCTTTGCCGATGCAGCGATTGCCATGGACGAGACGCTCGTGATGGCTGCCGTGGACATTTCGGGTCGCGGCCAGGCCTACTGCGAGCTGCCCGTGCCGACCGAGCGCGTGGGCAGCTTCGATACCGAGCTGGCCGTCGAGTTCTTCTATGCCTTCGCACGCGATGCCAAGCTCACGCTGCACGTGCGCGAACTGGCGGGTGGCAACTCGCATCACATTATCGAGGCCGCCTTTAAGGCCGTGGGCCGCACGATGCGCCACGCCTGCGAGCTCGATCCCCGCGTGCAGGGCATCCCCAGTACCAAGGGCTCACTGTAACCGTCACAAGGGTAAAACCACCACGAAGGTGCCTGTGAACTGCGCCCCGAAACTTGGACTGAATAAATAGCGACTACGCCGCAAGGGCCTGGTTCCGGAACTCCTCCGGCGTCAGGCCCTTCAATCTTACCTGCCTGCGCCGCGTG
>CABUZK010000056.1 GCA_902496115.1 uncultured Collinsella sp.
CGCCGTCTGCAGCGCCGACGACCCCCACGCCGCCGCCAAGGAGCTCGTCGATACCTGGCAGCAGGCATAGGCTCAAACCGAGCAGCCGATTCACAGCCTCATATCTTCAATAGCGGAAAGCGCATCCCAGTTTGGACGTCCATTCCGGGATGCGCTTTCCGCCACAGCCTCTACCTTGCCAGATACGTTTCCAGCGCGGACAAAGACGACTCCGCATCGTGGCGGCCGATCTGATAGATGCGCTCGAGCTCATCGGGCTCGCGGCACAGCGACGGCACCTTCACCGATTCGCTCGGCCGCGCCACAAAGATTTCGCCGGCAGCCTCGCGACGTGCCAGGTCATCGAGTGTGGCATTGTAGACCTCATGCCGATGCTCAAGCGCCGCGACAAACTCCGGATAGTGACGGAACACGCGACGTAGCATGGGCATCACGCTGTTGGGCTGCTTCACAAATCCCGCCGGCTGCGTGAGCACCACGATATTGCGGTCATACCCCTGCGCAAACAGCCATGCACTGGGAATAGAATCAGCCACGCCACCATCCAGATACTTATGTCCTTCAATAGCAACGGGACGCGTCGCCACGGGAATCGCCGACGACGCCCGAATCCACTCGATATCCCGCTCGTCGCCATAGGGCAGGTCATGGTAGACGGCCTTGCCCGTCTCGATATCGGTACACACGCACGTAAACCGCATGGGGCAGGCGCGATATGCTTCCAGGTCGATGGGATCGCGCTCGATGGGCACCTCATGATAGGCAAAATCGGCATTGAACATATCGCCAGTTCGCAGCCAGCTTGCTACACCAGCATAGCGCTTATCGGCGCAATAGGCCTTGTTGTAGCGAATGGCGCGGCCGATCTGCCGCGATTTAAAGTTGTAGCCAAACGCCGCGCCCGCCGAGACACCCACCATATGGTCGCAGGTCAAACCGTGCTCCATCCAAACGTCGAGCACGCCCGCCGTATACATACCGCGGTAGCCGCCTCCCTCAAGCGCGAGCCCCACCGTGCGTGTCATATTTGACTGTGCCATGCGACCATCTCCGTTCCCGCGTTTTAAACCGGGACAAGTATACCCGTCAACATATATCGTCTCAGTCGCATTTTTATCAAGCATCGCATCGTCGCGCTACCGCTTGTCGAATAATAGCCGCCCGCAGCATGTGCACCCATCTATAATTGTGCGTTGCTGTTTATGCTACTCAGCAGTTATCAACAGCGAACATTCGTCGGCAAATTAACCCAACAACGCAGCAAGACGGGGGCCTGGATACACGCAAAACGCCGAGCAACGACGCGTGTACACAACGAGTTCGCCCGACGCAATCCGCCCCGACCTCAGAAAGCCACTTAGAACATGGAAACTGTCAGCAATTACACCGAAACGCTCGAAAAGACCGTCCGTGACCTTCTCGAGCGTCAGGATGATCTGATTAGGACCGCCTTTACCGACCAGCTTACCGGACTTGGCAACCGCGGCGGCTTTGCCCGTTCCCTCGAGGAGCTCTGGGAGCAGGACGCCCCCGTTACCATGGCGTTCATCGACATCGATAACCTCAAGCATTGCAACGATGTCTTTGGCCATGACGAGGGCAACCGCTATATCTTGCAGGTAAGCCTTTATCTCAAGCTGTATATGAAGGTAGACGAGGCGGCATTTCGTCTGGGAGGCGACGAGTTTGCCATCCTATCTACGATTGCGACCGAGGACGACCTCGCCGAACGTCTGGAACACTGCCGAACGATCCTGCTCAAAAACAACGATTCCGAGATGCCCCACTCGTTTAGCTACGGAGTGGCACACGCCGACCCCGCCCTGGGCGAAGCCTCCAATCGCATGACACTCGATGCCGACCATCGCATGTACGACTACAAGCTACGTCATGCCATGCATCTTGATCGACGTAATATCGCGCAAGTCCACACCGACGACTTCGAAATAAGCGACCGTATTTTCGACGCCTTTTCGATGCTCAACGAAGGCCGTTATTTCTTTATCGAGAACTTGGACAAGGACCGCACCCTTTGGTCGCAAGGCGCCTTGCGCGATCTCGGTCTTCCTTCGGAGCACATAGACAGCTGCCGCGATTTCTGGAAGACGCGTGTCCATCCCGATGACCTCGAGGCCTACGCCAACGACATCAACCAGATCTTTAACGGCTCCAAACACCGCCGCGTCATGCAGTACCGCATGCGCAATGCCGCGGGTGACTACGTTCTCTGCCGTGCTCGCGGGTTTCGCATCGACGGCGACGGAAATGCCCCCTCGCTCTATGTCGGCGAACTTGTCAACCACTCACTTGCCGAGACCGTCGACGCCGCCACAGGCCTCGGAACGCAGCGTATGCTGATCAACGCTATCGATGCCTGCCGCCGCGATCGTTGCGAGACAGGGCTTATAGCGGTGCGCGTTCGTGGCACGACAAAGCTCAACGAGCTCTACGGGGCCGAGGCTGTCGACAACATGCTTGCCGAATACGCAGGCCGCATGCTGTCGATCACCCGCGGCAGGAGCCGAGTCTACCGTTCACGAAGCGTCCAGTTCGTCGTGCTCAGCAACGACTTGGACCACGAGGCATTCGAGCAACTGACCCGCCACCTTAAAGAGGCCGTTTTCGCTCCTGTTCAAATCGCAGGCGACACCATTACTCCCGTCTGCCTTGTCGTCCCGGCCTTTTACGAGCACTTAACCCATCAAGCGACCGCCGTTTTAGGCGAACTCGACCGTCGCCTTCGCACGGCCGGCGGGCTTGTTCCCAACGACAGCCTCCCCATACCCGAGGCGGAGCGCAAAAGCGCCATCGCCGAACGCATCGACTCGCTCACGGGCCTCTATCGACCCAGCGAGTTCATGCGGCGCGCCAACGCATTTCTCGAGGCAAGGCGCGACGGCACCTGGTGCATCGCCACGGTCGACATGGGCCACATGCGCCTGTTTAATGAATGGCACGGCCAGGCCGAGGGCGACTGCATGCTCGCCGATGTGGGCACGGTCCTCAAGGATATCGAGAATGCCGATATGGGCATCGCAGGGTACTGGGGCCAAGACGACTTTTGCATACTCATCCCCTTTGAGCACAACACCGTCCATCAAATCTACAACCGCGTTCGCGAGGCAGTAGCCAGGCATGATGACGGCGTAGGTTTTTGGCCGTCCATGGGCGTTTACCCCATCGACTCCAATGAGGAGATCCCCATCGATGCGCAGGCAAAGGCCATGTTTACCAATCGGCGCGCAAAAAACGACTTCAAGGAGCGCATTGCCATTTTCTGTCCTGCGGAGTACGAGCGCGAAGTCGCGTTCCACCGCACGCTGACCGAATTCCAGTACGCACTTTCAAACGGCCGCATCACGTACTACCTTCAGCCCCAGGTCGATATGGAAACCGGCAAGATCATTGGCGCCGAGGCGCTTACACGCTGGATTGACAAGGACGGCTCTCTCATTTCGCCCGCAACGTTTATCCCCGCACTCGAGGAAAGCGGCTTTGTAGTAACGCTCGACAAGTACATTTGGCAGGGTGTCGCCATATGGCTTCGCGAGCGTCTCGATCGCGGTCTTCGCGTGGTTCCGGTCTCGCTTAATGTGTCGCGCGTGGATATCCTTGCCTGCGACGTTGCCGAACATATGGGGGCACTAGCCGCCCAATACAACCTACCGCCCGAGCTCATGCGTATCGAGATCACCGAGACGGCTTATACGGGAGAATCCGAGGCCGTGGATAAGCTGACCGCAGATCTGCACACCCGCGGCTTCTCGACCTACATGGACGATTTTGGCACCGGCCAGTCCACGCTCGCGATGCTCAAGAACGTCAACGTCGACGTCATCAAGCTCGACCGCACGTTTGTGCCCGTTGACGGTGATCGTGGCCGCAGCGCGCAGATCGTGTCATCGATGCTCGAGATGGCGCAGTCGCTCCATCTGCCCGTTGTAATCGAAGGCATCGAGACAAATGAGCAGGCGAACATGCTGCGCCACATGGGCGCCCGCTACGCTCAGGGCTTCCTCTACTACCGCCCCATGCAAGCGAAGGATTTTGAGGCATTGCTCGATGGTGGCAATAACAACTGATACGCTCGCGCGCAAAACGCCACCGTCGAAGGGGCAGTTTGTCTCCATTAGCTAACTTATATCCCCAAATCAAACCGAATTGGGGATATGATACAAACCGTTGTTCCGCCCAAGGAGGTTATCCATCATGAACAAGTCGTATCGCATGGGCGAGCAATCGATTATTACCTATCTTCAGCGACTTGCGAATGGCGTATCGACCGCCGAACTCGATGTTGCCGCGCTGCCTGCTGAGCTACGCGCTGTTGGTGAGCAGCTGCAAAAGACGCATGCCATCCTGCAACAAGAGCGCCAGCTGCTTGAGCGCAACGCCTATATCGATCCGCTCACCAACTTGGGCAACCGCAACGGATTCGACCGTCACGTCGAGCAACTCTGGCGCAAAGGCGACCCCTTCACCTGCGCCTATATTGACATCGACCATCTCAAGCATTGCAATGATAGGTTTGGCCACGCCGAAGGCAACCGCTATATTCTGAGCATCTGCCGCACGCTCTCCGAAACCATGGAGCACGATGAGATGCTGTTCCGTATCGGTGGAGACGAGTTTGTGCTTATCTCGCCCTCCGCAAACGAGACCGAACTCGAGCAGCGCTTGGAGCAGGTACGTACCGGACTGATCGAGGCGAGCTCAGGCGGCAAGGCGCCCATGATCGGCAGCTTTAGCTTTGGCTGCTCGCGCGTCGATCCACTTGCCGGCGACACGCGTCGCCAGATGACGATGGATGCCGATCGCAAAATGTATCGCTATAAGCTTATGCATCGCGTGCAGCAGCCGAAAGACAATGACGCGCCGCAGCACCCAATTGCCGAGCAGCTTCCGTGCAACGACCGCGTATTCCAAGCGATCTCTATGAGCTCCGAGACGCGCTATCCGCTTATCCTCAATCTCGATACGGGCGAATCGCAATGGTCGGTCAACGCCGTGCGCGATTTTGACCTGCCCTCCCAGCACCCCTACAACTCACTCGACATGTGGCTCGCCCGCGTTCATCCCGAGGACCGCGACAATGTGCGCGCCGAGCTCGACATGGTGATAAACGGCACGTGGCACTTCCACTACATGCAGTATCGCGTAATGGATGCCACCGGAAAATACGCGCTTTGCGACTGCACGGGCTACCGCTTGGACGGCACCGATACCGAGCCCAGCATGTATGTGGGCATTATCGTCAACCGAAGCCTAGCGGATACGACCGACTCGGTAACGGGCCTGGGCGATGTCCACGCGCTGGTCAACGCTATTGGAGAGATGCGCCGCGTGCCGCACGAGGCAGGCTTTATTGCCATTAAGGTCGACGATATCGCCGAGGTCAATGCCCGCTTTGGATTCGATGCAGGCGACCGCGTGCTCGCCGAAAGCGCCGCCTGCCTCATGGATTGTTCGCGCGGCAAGGGCCGCCTGTTCCGCTCGACGGGGCCGACATTCGTGGCACTCTTCGATGAGCTCGGCCCCGAGGCGATCGACGAGATCGCAAGCGACATCGAACGGTTCCCGGGTTCCCCCGTACTCATCGGCTCGCTTGAATATCAGCCGCCCATTCGCGTGGCCACGCTCCATCTGGACAGCGTCGACCGTCAGCCCGTTTCCATTTTGAACGAGCTCAAAGCGCGGCTTATAGAGGCACCGCAAGTACCGGGCACCAAGCTGGACTAGCGTCGTGGGGCGCATGATGGTTATTTTCCGATCTCAGGCGAACACATTGAGCAAATAGGTCGTACCCACAGTTAGCCGAACACCCCTGCAGTCCCTCCCGGGGCCCGGGGGCACCGTTTTCGATACTCTTGGTTTCCTTTAGCCGATGCAAATAAGTGCTCAACAACATAAAACCTATCCCCCGCCACGGATATGCCGTCGAGTAAATCTGTTAAGCCAACCCTATCAAATTCTCTTGACAATTGGCTGTATTGGTCCATTTTGTCGTCCATCCCGCTCCCGCTGGCTATCGCCTCATAAACACAAACCTAACGAGCCGCACGAACGACAAAGAGGCCAAGCTGAACAGAAGTAGAACCAAAACTTCAAAAACACTGGTATTCCAATCGCGTACCCAGCCCTCTACCGCCCACAAGAAAAACAGCAGCCCCATCCATAACGTCACAGAAGAAATCAACTTTGCGTAAGGGCGCATATCAATCCCGCTCTCCCTTTTTGTGACATCATATCCAGCAATTGAGCTGAGCCATCTTCCTCTTCTGTATTGGATTGAAAGAAGAATCAGGGCAATCGAAGTTATCAAACAGACAGCATCCTCTATTTCCATAGAACTTCCTTTGCTTTCCGTCCTAGCTGCGCGTTCACAATCGAATCAAACCAAGTGTGAATTACTCGATAGCAGCCGCCTTAGTATAAATCATAGCCTCCGCAGCAGCCCGCCTTCCAAGACCTCAAAGCTCACCATCGAGGGCGACCCGCCCAGACCCCTTACAATCTGCTCGCACGAGGCCCCGCACTCCAACATCCTCTGGACCGTATCCCGCACGTACCCGGTGAGCGAGCCTGCCGTGGGCCCTCGGGGCCGGCATCGCGCCCCACGCCATCTGCCCTCTCGTGCGATAATCCTCCGCAGAAGTCACCGACAGCAGAGGGAGTTTGTGATGAAGGTTCTTTTGGTCAATGGCAGTCCCAAGGCAAACGGCAATACCGCCCGCGCACTCGCCGAGGTCGCCGAGCAACTCAACGCCGAGGGCATCGATACCGAGGTGTTCCAGCTGGGCGCCAAGCCCATTCGCGACTGCATCGGTTGCGGCCAGTGCGGCAATCTTGGCGGTCGCTGTACCTTTGACGACGACGTGGTGAACGAGCTGATCGCTGCCGCCGAGCAGGCAGATGGTTTTGTCTTTGGCTCACCCGTCTACTATGCGCACCCCAGCGGACGCATCCTTTCGGCCCTCGATCGCGCCTTCTATGCAGGCGGGCATGCCTTTGAGCACAAACCCGGCGCCGCGGTCGCCGTCGCCCGTCGCGGCGGCACCTCGACCACCTTCGATGTGCTCAACAAGTACTTCACCATTAAGCAAATGCCCGTAGTTGCCTCCACCTACTGGAACAACGTGTTTGGCCGCGTGCCCGGCGACGCCGATGGGGATGCCGAGGGCCTTGCCACCATGCGAAACATCGGCAAGAACATGGCCTGGCTCCTGCGCTGCATCGAGGCAGGTCAGGCCGCCGGTATCAACGCGCCCGAAGCCGATCGCGCAACGACCAACTTCATTCGATAGAGCGGCGGGGCCATGAATATTCAAATCTTCGGGACTAAGAAGTCGTTCGACACCAAGAAAGCGCAGCGTTTCTTCAAAGAACGCCGCATTAAGGTGCAGTTTATTGACCTTAAGGAAAAGGAGATGAGCAAAGGCGAGCTCACGAGCGTGATGCAGGCGGTCGGCGGCATCGACAAGCTACTCAACCCCAAAGCCAAGGACGAGGAGACGCTCGCGCTCATCCAGCACCTCACCCCCAGCCAGCGCTTTGACAAGCTGCTCGAGAACCAGCAGGTTCTCGCCGAACCCATCGTGCGCAACGGTAAAAAGGCCACCGTCGGTTATTGCCCCGATGTATGGGGAGCCTGGGAGTAGCTTGTGTTATTTGCCGGCGCGTGGGTATAAGAGCAGGCGTTTGGCATAAGATTCAACTGTAAGCCATGTCTAACAAAGGAGGGCACATGCCCAACAAACCCGTGAAGATCATCATGCTTACCGGATACCTCGGTGCCGGCAAGACCACGCTGCTCAACCACATCCTC
Source organism: uncultured Collinsella sp. (assembly GCA_902496115.1). GTDB lineage: Bacteria > Actinomycetota > Coriobacteriia > Coriobacteriales > Coriobacteriaceae > Collinsella. The sequence continues at coordinate 7,826 of CABUZK010000056.1, forward strand.
GCTAACGACGGCGGCATCCGCGCCGCCGTGATCGTCAACGATATCGGCGAGATCAACGTCGACGCCAGCCTTATCGCCGACGGCGGCCTTTCCGAGACCGATGACCTCATCCCGCTCACCAACGGCTGCATCTGCTGCACGCTTTCGGATGACCTGGCCAACCAGCTGCAGGGCATCGCCGATTCGGGCAACTTCGACTACATCATCATCGAGGCATCGGGTATTTGCGAGCCCATCCCCATCGCCTACACCATCTCGAGCTTCTGCGACGAGGCCAAGGTGGGCGGCGAGCCCAAGCTCGCGCTCGACAACATCGTGGCTGTGGTCGACTGCGCCCGCATGTACGACGAGTTCAACGGCGGTCGCGACCTGCTGGCAGAGGATATCGACGAGGACGACATCGAGAGCCTGCTCATCCAGCAGATCGAGTTCTGCTCCACGCTGATCCTCAACAAGACCGATACCGTGACCCCTGAGCAGATTGCCGAGCTCAAGGCCATCGTGCGCAGCCTGCAGAAAGACGCCGTGATCGTCGAGGCCCAAAACGGCGAGGTCCCCATGGAGGAGCTGCTCGATACCGGCCGCTTCGACTTTATGCGCGCCTACAACTCCGCCGCTTGGATCGAGGCCATGGAGCATCCCGAGGAGCACGACGACCCCGAGGTGCTCGAGTACGACATCGAGACCTTTGTGTACTCGCGCCGTAAGCCGTTTGACCTGCAGAAGTTCACCGATTTTGTTGAGCAGGAGTGGCCCGACGAGGTCATTCGCGTCAAGGGCCCGTTGTGGCAGACCGGCGATCCGGACATGTGCTACATGTTTGAGCAGGCCGGCCACCAGATGCGCCTGATGGAGAACGGCCTGTTCGTTGACTCGGCGCCCGAGGGCGAGAAGCAGAAGATCATCGACGAGAACCCCGAGATCATGCAGATTTGGGACGACGAGACGGGTGACCGCATGACGAGCCTGTGCATCATCGGCCGTCACATGGACAAGGATGCACTCATCGCCTCCCTCGATGCCTGCCTGACCGACTGGCACCGCGCCTAGGTTTATCCAAGCGGGCATTTTTCCGCCTACGTAACCGCCAAACCACCACGAAGGTGCCTGTCCCCTTCGTGGTGGTTTTTCGTTCTGAGCCAAGGAGATTCATGTTCAATATCGTGCTGTATGCGCCCGAGATTCCGGCCAATACGGGCAATATCGGCCGCACCTGCGTGGTCACCGGC
>CABUZK010000057.1 GCA_902496115.1 uncultured Collinsella sp.
CGAGAAGCAGGTCCGCAACGAGCTCGAGAACTTTATGTTCGCCAACGGCGCCGACAGCCTGGCCTTTGGCTCCATCGTCGCGAGCGGTCCCAACACCGCCAATCCGCATGCCGTCCCGAGCGACCGCGTGATCGAGAAGGGCGACTTTGTCCTCATGGATTACGGTGCGGGCTACTGCGACTACCGCTCCGACATGACGCGCACTGTCGTGATGGGCGAGCCCACCCAGGAGCAGCTCGACCTGTACGCGCTCGTGCGCCGCACCCATGAGGAGTGCGTCGCCGCTATCCATCCGGGCGTCGAGGGCAACGACATTTTCAAGCTTTCCAAGAAGATTATTGGCGATGCCGGCTATGGCGATTACTACAACCATGGTCTGGGCCACGGCGTGGGCATCGACATCCACGAGCTGCCTAACTTCAACCGCAGCAAGAATATCATCGAAGTCGGCTCGGTTATCACCATGGAGCCCGGCGTGTACCTGCCCGGCGTGGGCGGCGTGCGCCTGGAGGACTACGGCGTCGTCACCGAGAACGGCTACGAGCCCTTCACCAAGACCCCGCACGACCTGCATATTATCGATTGCTAAACCATCCATTTGGGTTTTTGGAGGCGGGGCGTCCGGATCGATTCGGGCGTCCCGCGTTCTCTTTTTATGCGCTCGCCGCAGCCGCCGTCTGCAAGTGTATAATTTCGCTCGTATGTAATTTGGACGTTTGTGCGTCTAGCCAATAACAAGAAAGGTCGCTATGCCTACTATCTCTACCGCCGACTTCAAGAACGGCCTCGGTCTCCGCATTAAGGACAAGGTCTACACCATCGTCGAGTTCCAGCACGTCAAGCCGGGCAAGGGCGGCGCTTTCGTGCGCTACAAGACCCGCTACATCAAGAGCGGCCGCGTCGTCGAGAACACCTGCAACGCCGGCACCAAGTTCGAGAGCGTCATGCTCACCACCCGTGAGTTCCAGTACCTCTACAACGACGGCGCCGACTACATCTTCATGGATAACGAGTCCTACGAGCAGGTTCCCGTTCCCGAGGATATGGTGGGCGAGAACGCCAAGTGGCTGCGCGAGAATGACACCTGCCAGCTGCTCTTCGCCGACGACGAGCTCATGGGCGTGACCCCGCCGATGTTCATCGAGACCACCATCGTCCAGACCGACCCGGGCTTCAAGGGCGACACCGTCCAGGGTTCCACCAAGCCGGCCACCATCGACACCGGCGCAGTCATCCAGGTCCCCATGTACCTCAACGAGGGCGAGGTCATCAAGGTTGACACCCGCGACGGCAAGTTCGTCTCCCGCGTCTAGCAACCAACTCTTCTAGGAGGACTCATGCCCCAGGAAATCAAGATTGACGGCATCGGCATTTCGCCCGATGTTCTGACCGCCATCGTCTCGCGCGCCGTCACGGATGTCGAGGGCATCGCCTCCGTGGGCGTCAAGGACCTTGCCACCAACCTTGTCTCCATGATGCTTTCGTCCAAGGCCCCGGCTTCTGAGCCGGCGGTCGAGGCCGAGGTCATCGGCGACAAGCTCGCGCTTACCGTGCGCGTCGTGGTGTTCTTTGGCTATCCGTTCAAGAAACTCGCCGAGGCCGTTCGCGCCGCCGTGGTTGCCGCCATCGACGCCCAGGTGGGCGTCGAGGTCGAGCGCGTTGACGTTTGCATCGACGGCCTCGTTTTCCCCAAGGAGTAACCTTTGAGCCTTAAGGTTTATCGCGGGCGTACGCTTGCCCGCAGTCAGGCGCTGCAGCTGCTGTTCCAGGCCGAGGCCACGGACAGCCCGCTCGAGCGCGTCCTCGAGGGCGATTTCCTGATCTCGAAGGGTCCCCTCGATCCCTACGCGCTGGAGCTGTGCCGCGGTGCCTACGAGCACATCGACCGCATCGACTGCGCCCTGCGCTCCGTCGCCAAGAACTGGGATCTTATGCGTATGCCCGGTGCCGACCGCAATCTGCTGCGTATCGCCGTCTATGAGATGCGCTTCCTCACCGACGAGGAGGTCTCGGACGCCATCGTGATCAACGAGGCGGTCGAGCTTGCCAAGGCCTATGGCACCGACCAGTCCGCGTCGTTTGTCAACGGCGTGCTGGGCAAGATCGCTCGTAGCGAGGAGCTGCCGGGCGAGGACCTCTATCAGGAGCTACTGGCCGAGGACCGTGCCCGCGAGGAGGCCCAGGCCGCCGAGGCTGCCGCCAAGGTTGCCGCCGCTCAGGCTGCGGCCGGCGTTCTCGACGAGGATGCCGAGGTCGCCGAGGCCGAGACCGGTACCGTCAAGGAGTAGCCATGCCAGAGGGTTCCGTCCGCAACTTCGACGAGATCTCGGACCGCTTGGACCAGATTATCGCGACCGTTCGCTCCAAGGATACGTCCCTGGAACGTTCGCTCGATCTGTTTGACGAGGCGATCGAGCTGGGCTCCCGTGCGGTCGATATGGTCGATAAGTTTGAGTTGACGCCTCGCGAGGCAGATAAGCTCGAGCAGGAATACGATGAGGATGCGGCAAACGAATCCCAGGATAGCCAGGCCGCCTCTCCGGATACGAATGGTTGATGGCATTCATGAAACGTGTGCGTCTCGATGACGAACTGATTTCACAGGGCATCTGCGCCGATCGCGCGGATGCCCTTCGCACTCTTATGGCCGGCTTGGTCTCGAGTGGCGGCGAGCGTTTGACCTCACCGGGCCTTAAGGTGACGCCGGGCCTGCCGTTGCACGTGAAGGGTCGTATTCCCTACGTTGGGCGCGGCGGGCTCAAGCTCGAGGGCGCACTCGATGCGTTTGGGATTGATCCGACAGATCTTGCTTGCCTCGATGTGGGCTGTTCTACGGGTGGCTTTACCGATTGCCTGCTCAAGCGCGGTGCCGCTACGGTCGTTTCGGTCGATGTAGGTCGCGCCCAGTTTGATTGGTCGCTGCGCCAAGACGAGCGCGTGACGCTCCATGAGCGCACCAACGTGACGCAGCTGCCCGAGCTTGGCTACGGCGGCGCCATCGACTTGGTCGTGTGCGATGTGTCGTTTACGAGCATCGCGAATATCATCGACGCCGTGCTCGCGTGCCTGAACCCTTCGGGTTCGTTCTGCACGCTCGTAAAGCCGCAGTTTGAGGCGCTGGCTGCGCTGGTGGGCGAGGGCGGCATCGTGACCGACCCTGCCGTCCGCCGCGATACGCTCGTGGCGGCGATTGAACTCTTTGCCGTCAAGGGCCTGTTCCCGCTCGACGTGTGCGTGTCGCCTATCCATGGCGCCAAGGGCAACGTCGAGTTTTTCCTGTACGGCACGAGGTTTGCTCCCGGGGAGCGCACCGACGATGAGCTGCAATCCCAGGTATCGGTTTTGAGCGAGAAAGCTGCAACGCTATGAAGGTCTTTCTGGTTCCCAATTTCTATAAGCAAGAAGCGGTCGAGAGTGGCCTGATGCTCGAGCTTTGGCTTTCGCGCCAGGGCTACGAGGTCGCATGGGCTGCAGACCAGCGTTCCAAGATCCAGAGCGCGCCCGATGTTGACGATGCCGACCTGGTCATTACGCTCGGTGGCGACGGTACACTGCTGCGCGCCGCCCGCATCCTCAACTACCGTGAGATTCCCATTTTGGGTCTTTCCTATGGTCATTTGGGTTTTTTGACGGCCGCGAGCCCCGAGGAGCGCGACATTTTGCAGGTCGTGAGCGATGCCCTGTCCGGCGAGCTCCATGTGAGCCGCCGTGCCACCATCGCCGCCGATATCGTTTCGGTTCGCGAAGACGGCACGAAGGATGTCGTGCGCACGTTTGCCCTCAACGATATGGCGCTTACGCGCGGGCCCCTGTCCGATATGGTCGAATTCGACATCACGGTGTCCGGCCATCATATCGACCGCCTGCGTGGTGACGGCGTCGTCGTTTCGACGGCGACCGGCTCCACCGGCTACGCGCTTTCCGCCGGCGGCCCCATCGTCAGCCCCGATTACACGGGCATGGTCTGTGTGCCCATCGCTCCGCATACCATTCAGGCTCGCGCTTTTTTGACCTCGCCGAGCGATGTCGTGGAGATCTTTATGTCCGATGACCGCCCGAGCGTTCCGGCGATCGCCATCGATGGACAGTTTATTACCTGCGATGGCACGGTCGAGAGCGTGGCCGTGCGTCGCGGTCCCGGCGATGTGCTGCTGCTTGATTACGGCCCCGAGAGCTTCTATAACTCGGTGAGTCGCGTGTTCTACGGAGTGCGTCATGATCGATGAGCTGCAGGTTTCCAACATTGCGCTCATTCGTGAGGCGACGTTGGTTCCGAGCGCGGGTCTAACTGTTCTGACCGGAGAAACCGGCGCCGGTAAGACCGCGCTGCTCTCGGCGCTTAAGCTCATTTTGGGCGAGCGCGCGGATTCGTCGACAGTGCGCGAGGGCGAGACGCTTGCCAGCGTCGAGGCGCGTCTGTTTGACGGACCGCACGACACGGAGGGCTTCACCGTGCAGCGCAGCCTTTCTGCCGAGGGCCGCAGCCGCGTAAAAATCGACGGCCGCATCGCCAGCGTGCGCGAGCTTTCGGAGCGCGTCGGTGTGATGATGGATCTATGCGGCCAGCACGAGCACCAGCGCCTGCTCGATCCGGCGCATCATGTTGCCATGGTCGATGCCTGGGCAGGGCGCCCTGCACTCGAGGCGCTCGAGCACTACCGTGCTTGCTTTAAAGCCTCGCGCGCGGCTGCTAAGGAGGTCCGTCGCGTCGAAGAGGCCTCGCGTGCGCAGGGGAGTCGCGTTGAGGAGGCGCGCTTCGCCCTGGAGCGCATCGCCGAGGTTGACCCCAAACCGGGTGAGTATGAGGAGCTCGAGGAGCTGCTGCCGCGCTCCGAGCATGCCGAGGTGCTGGTTGCCACGGCCAATGATGCCCATGCATCGCTTGCAGCTGAAGGGGGAGCGCTCGATGCCGTGAACAGTGCCGTGGCGGAGCTCTCCCGTATGGCTACCGTCGATCGCAAGCTGGGCGACATTGCCGACGCCCTTTCGGATGCCTGCATCTCGCTCGAGGATTGCGCCAACGAGTTGCGCGCCTATCGCGATGGAGTTGCCTTCGATCCGCGCGAGTTGGCTCGCATGCGCGAGCGTTATTCCGATCTTAAGGGCCTGCTGCGTCAGTGGGGGCCCACTATGGACGATGTCTTTGCCATGCGCGACCGCTCACAAGAGCTGTTGTCGCTGGTAGACGATGGTGATGCGCAGATCAAGAAGGCTCGCGAAGCGCTTGGCGCGGCGGAGCGCGAACTGTTCGCCGCCGCCAAGGCGCTTAAGCGTGCGCGCAATATGGCAGCCCCTCGTTTCTGTCACGAGGTTGGCCGCCAAATGTCGCGCCTGGAGATGGGCGGTGCCGAGCTCGTTTGGGAGTCGCGCGATCTTCCGCGCGCCGAGTGGACGCCGGCGGGGCCTTCGAGCTATGAGCTTTTGTATCGCAGCGGTGCCGGATTGACGCCGCGCCCTCTGCGCCGTATTGCGTCGGGCGGCGAGCTTAGCCGCGTCATGCTGGCGAGCAAGGTTGTCCTCGGTAACGCGGACGGCGTTGATACGCTGGTGTTCGACGAGGTTGATGCCGGTGTCGGCGGCTCTACAGCACGTGCCCTCGCGAGCGTGCTGGCAGATCTCGCCGCTACGCATCAGGTGATTGTCGTAACCCACCTGGCGCAGGTCGCCGTCATGGCCGACAAACACTACGTGGTGAGCAAAGAACCCGGCGACGTTCCCCAAACGCATCTGGATGAGGTGGTTGGGGACGCCCGTACTGCAGAGATCGCCCGTATGCTGAGCGGCGATCAATCGGAAGCAAGCCTAGCGCACGCCAGGCAGATGCTGGAAGAAGCTCGAGGTTAGAACGAGCCGGCGGTGCTGGGGGGGCAAAATATCAGTAATTGTTGCCTCGCCACTTGCTTGTCTTGCCCGACCGTCAAAAACTATGCCGGTTTACTACGATGAATCGGCGTAGCTCGAGCACAGCTAAAACTGTAAAAAGAAAACCGCAGGTAGAATGCCTGCGGTTTTCTTTTAAAACGCGATGTGGTCGCATATTCCGATTACATCGTAGTAAACCGGCATAGTTTTGTGAGAACGGTACATGATGACCCCTGTTAAAACCTACTCCACGACCTTATCCGGTTGGATGAGCTCCTCGTAGTAGCTGATGTGCTCGCGGGCGTCTTCAATCTCGGGCAGCAGGAAGTTGTAGATAACCTCGATGATCATCGTGGCGCTCATCTTAGAGAACGCAAAGTCGCCCGTGGTGAGCAGCGCCTCGTGATTCACGGTATTAAAGGTGTAATCGGCCAAGCGAGCAAGCGGAGACTTGCTGTCGCTGCTGATGACGACTACGGTGGCACCGCAGCGGCGTGCCGCTTTTGCCATGCGATTCAGTCGGCGAGACTTGCCGGAGTTCGAGATCAGCACTATACAATCGCCAGGGCGCAACGTGAGCGCAAACCCAATCGAGGTCTCGCTGATGGTACTTGCCATGCAGCGAAGGCCCAGCTGCGAAAACTTAAATGTCGCGTCGAGTGCGACGGCGTTGGTGTTGCCTACGGCTGCAAACTCGATAGCCCCTGCGTTCTTAAACGCGCGCACGACGGCTGCCAGCGTGTCGTGATCTATGCCATCGATGGTCGCATTGAGTTCGCTGACCTTGGCGGCGAGGATATTCTTGAGGCTCTGCTCCATATTGTCGAGCGATACCTCGTCGGTGAGGCCTTCATTGCGTTGGCTCTCCAGATCGCGCGCTAGTGAAAACTGGAAACTGCGAAAACTGCCAAAACCAAGTTTGCGGCAGAAGCGCGATACGGTGGCCTCAGAGGTTGCGGCTGCGCGCGAGAGCTGGGCGGCTGTCAGACGCGGTGCCTCGGACTGATGCTCTAGGATATAGTCGACAATGCGCTGTTCGGACTCGCTGTATCCCTTGTGCGTGCTAATAAGGGAGAGTGCGCTTTTGCTGCTATCGGACATGGTTGACTCCTGGTTGGCATTAAAAGCTGGCTTTTTGTGTGCCGCTCTAGTATACGGGGATTGGTAAATACAAGATACACCTTGCCGTTTCAATAGTTGATGGTAAACTTTCATCGACCGTTTACGGTAATGAAAGAACCTTTCACCGGAGAAATGAGCTGTATTTCTTCTCGTACAAGCGGTGACTTGGTATCTTTCAGATGTGGAAATACGCGCATTGAAGCGCGTGTAGGGGAGCGCCCGCGGGCGCTGTACTCAAGAAGGAGGGACACATGGCTAAGTTTGACATCATCGCCGCTACCGGTTGCCCGACCGGTATCGCGCATACCTTCATGGCGAAGGAGGCGCTGGAGAAGGCAGCTGCCGAGCGCGGTCTGACCATTAAGGTCGAGACCCATGGCCAGGTCGGTGTCGAGAACGAGCTCACCAAGAGTGAGATCGCTGGTGCCAAGGCCGTCGTCGTCGCAGCCGATAAGGATGTCCAGGCGGAGCGTTTCGCCGGTAAGCCCATGGTTTCCGTTGGTGTTTCCAAGGCCCTGTCCGTCGAGGCTGCCGGCAAGCTGATCGATCGTGCCCTTGCCGCCAAGGGCGACGACACGGTTGCGGCTGCTGCCGATGTCGAGGATGAGGTCGAGGAGAAGGAGTCCATCGGCCACATCATCTATAAGCACCTCATGAACGGCGTCAGCCACATGCTGGTCTTCGTCGTTGCCGGTGGTGTCCTGACCGCTGTTTCGTTCCTGTGGGGCATCACGTCCTTCGATTCGACGGCTGCCGACTACAACAGCTTCGCCGCTATGCTCAAGATCATCGGCGGCATTGCCATGAACCTCATGGTTCCCGTGCTTTCCGCCTACATCGCCGAGTCCATCGGCAAGCGCCCGGCACTCGTCCCCGGCTTTGTTGCCGGTATGATCGCCATCCAGGGCCTGCCCGTTAACGCCGATACACACATGATCGATGCTGGCGGCACCGGTGTGGGCTTCGGCTTCCTGGGCGGCATTGTTGGCGGCTTCCTCGCCGGCTATGTCATCCTTCTGCTCGAGAAGGTTTTTGCCAAGCTGCCCAAGAACCTGGACGGCCTCAAGGCCATCTTCCTGTACCCGCTGTTCTCGACTGCTATCGTCGGTCTGGTCATGCTCGGTATCTCCGGTCCCATGGCTGCCATCAACACCGCCATGATGGACTTCCTCAAGGGTCTGTCTGCCTCTGGCGCTGTTGTCCTGGGTCTTGCTATTGGTTGCATGTGCGCCTTTGACATGGGCGGCCCGGTCAACAAGGCTGCTTACGTCACCGGTACCGCTATGCTCACCGAGGCCCTGGCTGCTGGTGTCGGCACCGACACCTATAACTTCGGCACCAACTTCATGGCTGCCGTCTCTGCCGCCTGCATCGTTCCGCCGCTGATCACCACCTTTGCCGTCATCGTCGGCAAGAAGTACTTCAGTCAGGAGGATCATGACGCCGGTGTCGTCAACCTCATCCTTGGCTGCACCCACATCACCGAGGGCGCCATTCCGTTCATGACCAAGAACATCTGGCCCGTCATGCCCATCATGATGCTCGGTTCCTCCATCGCCTCGATCCTGACCATTATGTTCAACGTCCACGATCCGGCGCCCCACGGTGGCTTCCTGGTCCTGCCTGTTGTCGAGAACGGTCCGCTGTGGGTCCTCGCGATCCTCATC
>CABUZK010000058.1 GCA_902496115.1 uncultured Collinsella sp.
ATCATGCGGCGGCGGACGTCGGGGCTTACGGCATGGACCGACACGTTCATGGGGCTCATGTTGCGTTGGATGACGTTTTGCACATCTTCGTCGGTGAGGTTGGTCAGCGTGACGAAGTTGCCCTGCAAAAAGCTTAGGCGGTAGTCATCATCGCGGATGTAGAGCGTGGAGCGTCCGCCCTTGGGCAGCATGGTCATAAAGCAGAACACGCAGGCGTTTACGCAGGTGCGCATGCCGTCGAAGATGGGGCCATCGAACTCCAAGCCCCAGTCCTCGCCGGGAAAGCGATCGAGCTCAACGGGTGTGACGGTGCCGTCGCGTGGATCGAAAACCTCCAACTCGACGGTGTCGTCGTCGGCCTCCCAGAGCCACACGATCATATCGGTCAGTTGCTCGCCGTTGACCGTGAGCACGCGCATGCCCGGCTCGATACCCACATCCCATGCGGGCGATTCGGGGCGCACGTTTTTAACGAGCGCGCCCTCACCCGGCTCGGGGTCGCGGCTGCGCCCGTAATCGGCCACCTCAGCGGCATATGCGGGTACGGTCTGGTCCATGATTAGCGGCAAAGCTCCTTGATGCGCTCGACGGCGCGTTCGATGTGTTCTTGCGGGGTGGAGGCTCCGGCGGTGATGCCGATGTGGTGAGCGTCGGTAAACCACGCGGCCTGAAGCTCGGAAGCTTCCTCGATGTGATACGTACGCTCGCAGGCGTTTGCGCAAATCTGCGCCAGGCGGCGGGTGTTGCCCGAGTTCTTGGCGCCCACCACGACCATGCAGTCGCAGCGGTTGGCAAGTGCGGCTGCTGCCTGCTGTCGCTCGCTCGTAGCGACGCAGATGGTGTTGATCACGCGCAGTTCCTGCACGCGCGGGGTGATGGCAGCAACGACCTCGGCTAAGTTCTGCGCTGTCTGGGTGGTCTGCACAACCAGGCCTACCTTGCCCTTGAGCGGGAGCGCGTCCGCATCGGCGGCGCAACTCACGACCTGCGCGTCATCGCCAGCATGGCCCAGGATGCCCTCGACCTCGGGATGGCCCGGCTCGCCCACGACGAGCACGCGATAACCCTCGCGTACCAGGCGCTCGGCGGCCACGTGAACCTTCTTCACGTAGGGGCAGGTGGCATCGACAACGTCGAGGCCACGCTCGCGAGCGGCTTCGATCACCTGCGGCACCACACCGTGAGCGCGAATGATCACGGTGCCCGATGCGGCGTCGTCCAGGGTCTCGGCCAGACCGACGCCTGCCTCGTCAAGCTCGCGCACCACGATGGGGTTATGGATGAGCGGGCCCAGGGTGTGGACCCGAGCGTTCTCCCCCGCTTGCGGGGCGGCCGCCAATGCCATATCGAGCGCACGCTGCACGCCGTAGCAGGTGCCGGCGTGAGCAGCGATTTCGATGGTGGGGGCGTCTGCCTTGCCGGCAACGGCCTCTACGGTGCTCATGACTTCCTCGCCCATGGCTAGAACCTACCCGGGTGCTCGGCGCACAGGTCATCGCGCATGGCGTAGACACGACTCATTGCCTCGGACTCAAACCAAGCCAGGCGCTCCTTACGCTTGAGCTCGGCCGGTGCATCGGAAAGCGAGATTGCCTTGCCGGCACGGATCCAGCACTTTTTGGGGCGCATGAGCTTTTTGCCCGCAGGCGTAATATCGGACCAGCCGCAGATGGCGAGCGGGTTGACAGGCGCCTTGCCCATCTGGGCGATGAGCGCAAAGCCGCCGTGGACTTCGGGTTTGATCTCGCGTGAGCGGATGCGCGTGCCCTCGGGGAAGATCAAGACGTCCTCGCCGCGCTGCAGCGCATGCTGGGCGGCGCGCAGGCACTTCATGTCGGCGGTGCCGCGCTCGACGGGAATGCCACCCACGCGGCTAAAGGCCCATCGCACGATCTTGGACTTGGCAAACTCAGACTTAAAGATGGGGCGAATGCGGCGGCCGCCAAAGAACAGCGCCGTCTCTACAGCCAGGAGCTCGGCCATCGAGGTGTGGTTGCAGATGACCACGCTGCCGCGGCCTTCCTGGCGCTCAAACAGCAGATCGGCGTCCTCTACCTTCCAGCGCCACATGAGCTTGGAGAAAGCCCAAAGGATTGCCATGACCACGAAGACGGTGCCGCGGATGAGCGCGGGGAACTCGGCATAGGGGGCGTTGTAGTAATCCTCGGGCGTCTGCTTAAACAGGCGCATGGGCTACCTCCTTTGGTTGATGAGGTCCTCGATTATCGAGACGACCTCGTCGATGGTGTGGGCGGTGGAGTCGACGTGAACCGCGTCCTCGGCGGGCACGAGCGGCGCGACCTCGCGGCTGCTGTCGAGCTTATCGCGCTGCTTGAGGGCGTCGAGGGTCTCGTCGACCTCGGCCTCGAGCTGCTCTTCGGTGAGCGGTTGGGCGTCGTTTTGGTGGCGCTGCAGCACGCGGCGACGGGCGCGCTCGCGCGGGTCGGCGGTCAGAAAGACCTTGACCTGCGCGTTGGGGAAGACGACGGTGCCGATGTCGCGACCCTCGGCGACGATGTCGCGGTCCTCGGCGGCGCGGCGCTGGTGGATGAGCATGGCTGCGCGCACGCCTGGGTAGGCCGAGACCTTGGACACGTTGGCGTCAACCTGCGGGGTGCGGATGGCAGCCGAGGCGTCCTGGCCGTCGATGGTCAGGCGCGTGTCCTCGCCGGTGCCGTTGGTAAAGCGAATCTCGATCTGCTCGGCGAGGGCGTCAATGGCCGCCTCGTTATCCAGGTCGATGCCGCGGTCGAGCGCGGCGAAGGTGACGGCGCGATACATGGCGCCCGTGTCGAGCTTGTTAAAGCCCAGCTGGCGGGCGATCTCCTTGGCGATGGTGGACTTGCCGGAACCGGCGGGGCCGTCGATGGCGACGATCATGCAATGCTTCCTTTCGGTGGTTGACTTGCTGGTATGGGACGCAGGCGCTGCGGTTTGGCGGGTTGCCTAGCTCGTGTAGCGTTCGCGATAGGTGTTGCGCTTAGGCGCGGAGCCGTGGCTGCCGTGGTGACGCGTGTGACTCGCTGTGTTGGTCGCCGGCGCGGCGGCGCGCTTGGAGTTGGCCTGCTTGGGCGGGATGCCGCCGGCCTTGAGAATCTGCACCTCGCGGTCGGTGAGCTCGCGCCACGAGCCCTTGGCCACGTCCTTGAGCTCCAGGCCGGCAAAGTTGCAGCGGTGCAGGCGAATCACCGGGTGGTGGATCTTGCTCAGCATGCGCTTGACCTGGTTCTTGCGGCCTTCGCGGATGATGACCTCCACGGCGGTGGTACCGGGCTTTACGCCTTGCGGAGCCACGGCCTCAGCCTCGCGCGCGGTAATGACGCGGCAGATCGCCGGTTGGCACAGGCCGTCGTCGAGCTCGATGCCGCGACGGAGTGGTTCCAAGTCGCGATCGGTCAGGTTGCCGTCCACTAGCGCCTGGTAGGTCTTGTAGACGTGCTTGCTGGGGTGCAGCAGGTCCTGCGATAGGTCGCCGTCGGTGGTAAAGAGCAAAAGGCCCGTGGTGTCGCGGTCCAGACGACCCACCGGGAAGAGCCCAGGAAAGCGGTCGCGCGGAACCAGATCGGCCACACAAGGGCGCTCCTGCGGATCGCTCATGGTGGTGAGGTAGCCGGTCGGCTTGTAGAGCATCAAGTACATGGCGCCCTGGTTGAGCTTGACGGGCATGCCGTCGACCTCGATATGGTCGCGGTCCACATCGACCTTGGTGCCCAGCTCGGTCGCGATCTCGCCGTTAACCGTCACGCGGCCGGCGGTCATCAGGTCCTCCGAACCGCGGCGGCTCGCCACGCCCGCGCGCGCCAAAAAGCGCTGCAGGCGCATAGTGTGCGGGTAGACGGGCTGGGCGTCGCCCGTGGGCGCTGCGTTGTCCATGGCGCTTGCGAAGTGCGTTTCCCCTGCTTCGTTAGTCCTCGTCATGTATATCCTCCGAGGTATCGACGGTGGGCAGAAGCTCCTCGCCATCGGTGTCCTCAACATCGGTATCGATCAGTTCGCGTTCTTCGTCCAGGTCCTCGGCCTGCTCCTCGAGCGTGGACTGAATGCTGCGGCCGCTCAGGCGCTCGCGGATAAACTGGCGCGACTGCTCGTCGGGGGCAAACTGCTCCAGATCGGGCAGGTCCCGGGTGGAGCGCAGGCCGAACTTTTCCAAGAAGGCGTTGGTCGTGCCGTAGATGATGGCCTGACCGCGCTCGGGGTCGCGGCCGAGTTCGCGCACCAGGCCCTTATCCACGAGCGACGCGATGACGCCGTCGGAGTTGACGCCGCGGATGCCCTTGACCACCTCGCGCGTGACGGGCTGGTGGTAGGCGATGACGGCCAGGGTCTCAAGCGCCGCCTGAGACAGCTTTTGCGTGTCCCAGCTCAGCACGTAGGCCTCGACCACATCATGGTAGGCGGGGTGTGTAAACAGGCGCCAGCCACCGGCGACCTCGCGCAGCTGAAAGCCGCGGTTGGCCTCTTCGTACTCAACCTTGAGCTCGGCCAAAAGCGACGCGCACTCGCCCGGGGCGATATCCAGCGCAGCTGCCAGCGCGGGTGCGCTCACGGGGTCGCTCGACACCAGCAGCAGCGCCTCGAGGGCGCCTTTGAGGCTGTTTGCCTCCAGCGTGGAAAGGGTTGACATGGTTGCCGCTCCTATTCGGTGAGCTCGGGGCCCTCGCCAGGCACGTATGCCTCGGCGCCCTCGACGCGGTTGATTTGAATGGTTCCAAAGATCTCGTCCTGGCTTAGCGTAAGCGAGCCGCGCTTGGCAAGCTCTAGCATGGCCAGGAAGGTGACAACGAGCTGCTCGGTGGTGGCGTCGCCGTCCAGCAGCTCGCGGAAGGTGCAGGCTTGGTGTGCCATGGTAAAGCGGTCGACCGAGGCCACCGTCAGGTCGAGCGGCACGCGATGCGGTGCCACGTGCTCGGCCTCCAGCAGGAAGGTCTGGCGTTTGCCATCCAGGTCGGCGCAGATGACGGCGAGGCCGCGCAGGGTAATGCCGGCCAGATAGTCGGGCATAAGGCCTAGGAACTCGGGGTCGGGGCCGGCCACGCGCGGATGCATGCGGCTCTCGGCCTGCATACGCGCGCCAAGGGCTGCCGCCGCGCCCTTAAACTGCTTGTAGGCGATCAGACGCTGGATCAGGACCTCGCGCAGGGCATCGCCGTCGAGCGCGCTGAGCTCCTCGAGGTCATCGTCGTCCTCGTCATCGTCGTCTGCCTTGCGCGGGGCCTCCTGGGGTACCAGCGAGGCAGCCTTGATGTCCAAAAGGGTTGCCGCGACCAGCAAAAAGTCGCTCGCCACATCCAGGTCCAGGGCCTCGATGCGCTCGACCTCGGCCAGGTATTGCTCGGCCACCTCGCTGATCGAGATGGCGCCGATATCAACTTTTTGGCGGGTTACCAGCTGCAGCAGCAGGTCGAACGGTCCGCTGTAGACCTGTGTCGACACGCGATACGACATCTTCGACCTCCTTTGACGGCGCCTTCGCGGCGCGGTTTGGGTGCATGTTGGGACCGATTTGCACGGTCGACCTGTAAGTTTACCCTAGATGCCGGCGATTGCGAAGTTGAGCAGCCACTCGGCCAGCGGATACACGGTAACGTCGAAATACCGCCCGATCACGTCGATGCCGGTCCACATGGGCAGCAGGTACAGCACGATGATAAGGATGGGCATGGCGTATTGCTGCAAGTGGTAGTAGTTGGCGAGTGCCTTGCCCTTGAGGAAGGGCACGATGATCGATGAGCCGTCGAGCGGCGGGATCGGGATGAGGTTAAAGAACGCGAGCGACAGATTGACCACGATAAACGTGGCACCGAAGTTCATGATTTGGGAGGCTACGGCAAAGGACATGCTGGCGTAGAGGTTGCCGTATGCCGCGTGCATGAGGGCGGCCGCGAGACACGCGAGTGCGATGTTCGATGCAGGGCCGGCTGCGCTCACCAGGACCTCGTCGCGTTTGGGGTGCTTGAGGTTGTTGAGGTAGACGGGCACGGGCTTGGCGAAGGCGAATACCGGGCCGCCGGCCGCGAGCATAAGCAGCGGCAGGAGGACGGTGCCAAACGGGTCGATATGGTTGAGCGGGTTGAGCGAAACGCGACCGCGTGAACGCGCCGTCTTGTCGCCGAGCGCCCATGCTGCGGCGGCGTGGGCGCTTTCGTGGATGACGATGCCAACGATGACGGCGACGGCGCTGGCGAGCAGGTTCATTAGGTAGCTGCTGGACATGGCGCTCCCCTAGCGGACGCGACGCGAGGCGCGCGTGAGCAGGTAATCGGCCACAAAGAGGATAACGGCCACGATGGCGTAATCCAGGCGGAACACACCGCCGAAGGGCGATGTGATGACGCCGTAGCCGGCGATGGCGCTCGGCAACGCACGCGAAAGCTCAACGACAAAGCCCACGATCTGCAGCTTGGCGGTGAGGCCGCTAAAGCACAGCAGCACGGTCATCGCGCTCATAAAGATGCCGCAGATGCGACAGGCGATGGCGATGATGCTCATCGCCACGGCGGTGGCTTTACGAGAGTTCACGCGCGGTCTCCTCTTCGATCTGGGTGGAAAGCTCCAGCCATTCGTCCTCGAGCTTGGGCAGCTCTTGCTTAAGGCCGTTATATTCCCCCAGCGCGGCGTTGAACTTGTCCTGATCGGCGTAAAGCTCTTCGCTTGCCATCAATTCCATAAGCTCGTCATAGCGGGCGCGCTTTTTGTCCAGCTCTGCCTCGATCTTTTTGAGCTGGTTGCGCACGCCCTTGAGCTTTTTGTTGAGCGCGGCGCGAGCCTGGGCCTCGGCGCGCTTTTGCTCCTTGGTCTTTTTGCCCTCGGCAGGTTTGGGGGCCGCGGCGGGGCTGCTGGCCTGGGCGGCGTTGGCGGGCTTAGTGCTCCTGCTTGCCTCCGGCGCGCTCTCCCCTGCCGTCTCGGCGGCGCGGGCTGCGAGGTCCTCGCGCTTGAAGAGGTAGTAGTCGTAGTCGCCGTCGTAGACCGTGACCTTGCCGTCACGGATGTCGATCACGCGGTTGGCCACGGCGCGTACCAGGTGCTCGTCGTGGCTGATCAGCACGATGGTACCGGGGAAGTTTTGCAGGGCGTTTTCGAGCATGTCCACCGAGTCGATGTCCAGGTGGTTGGTGGGCTCGTCCAGGCACAGGAGCGCCTCGGGGGCCACGAGCATCTTGGCCAGGGCCAAACGCGCCTTTTCGCCGCCGGAGAGCACGCGGACCTGCTTTTCGATTGCGTCGTTGTCACTAAACAGGAAGGCGCCCAGCAGGCTACGCTGCTGCGGCACGGTCCACTTGGGCGTGACGGTGTCGATCTCTTGCAGGACGGTGTTCGATTCGGTCATGCCCTCGAGCGCGTGCTGGGCATAGTAGGCGACGCCGACGTTGGTGCCCAGGTCGCGGGTGCCGGTGGTAGGCAGCTCCAGACCGGCGATGATCTTCATCAGGGTGGACTTGCCGGCGCCGTTGGGGCCGACGAGCGCCACATGCTCGCCGCGGTAGAGTTTGAGGTCGATACCGCTGTAGATGTGCTTGTTTCCGTAGGACTTGGAGACGCCTTCCAAGCCCACGACCATGTCGCCGGAGCGCGGCGGGTCGGGGAACTTAAAGTCGATGTGCTTGTGGCCCTCGGGCAGGATGACGAGCTCCTTTTTGATCTGCTCGATCTTGCGAATGCGCTCCTGCGCCTGGGCGGCCTTGGTGGGCTTGTAGCGGAACTTGTCGACGAAGACCTGCATGTGGGCGATGTCGCGCTCCTGCGCGGCACGCTTGGCGCGCATCTGCTCCAAGTTGTCTTCGCGTTGCTTGAGGTAGCTGCTGTAGTTGCCGGTGTAGGTGGTCACGCGGCGGTTCTCGAGCGCGGCGACGTGGTCGACGCAGGCGTCCATGAAGGCGCGGTCGTGGCTGACGATGAGCACGGCGCCGTCGTAGTTGGCGATAAAGCCGCGCAGCCACTGGACGCTTTCGAGGTCCAGGTGGTTGGTGGGCTCGTCGAGCAGCAGTAGGTCGGGGTGGCGCAGGAAGAGCTTGGCGAGCGCGATGCGCATTTGCCAGCCGCCCGAGAACTCGGAGCATGGGCGCTCAAAGTCGGTGACTTTAAAGCCGAGGCCGGACAGGATCTTGCGGGCGTTGCTCTCGAGCTCGTAGCCGCCCAGGTGCTCAAAGCGGTCCTGGACCTGGCCGTACTCGTTAAGGAGCGTGTCGACGTCCTTGCCCTGCTCGGAGAGCTCGGTGATCTGGGCTTGCAGCTCGTTGGCGCGCTCGCCCATGCGGCGGATTTCCTTGGCGGCCGCCATGACCTCGGCAAGGATAGTGGTGTCCTTTTGCTCCAGGTTGGTTTCCTGCTCTAGGTAGCCCACCTGGCAGTCCTTGGCGTACTGGACCTGGCCGGCGTCTGGGCTGTCGATGCCCATGACGATCTTGAGCATGGTGGTTTTGCCGGCGCCGTTGGGTCCCACGAGCGCAAAGCGTTCGCCGGGGTTGATCTGGAAGGACGCGCCGCTAAAGAGGACGCGCGCGCCGAAGCTTTTTTCGATCTTGTCGACCAGGAGGATCATGGTGCCGCCTTTGACCTTGTGTGCCTATATGAAAAAAGGCCCCAACTTGCGTTGGAGCCTCATTCAATGCTCGGGTGGAGACGAGGGGGATCGAACCCCTGACCTCTTGA
>CABUZK010000059.1 GCA_902496115.1 uncultured Collinsella sp.
GATGGAGCTGGCGTCGAGCGCTTGCTCGGGCGTGCCGCCCATCATCTGGACCAGCGCGGCGGCGGCCATGGCGGCAGCGCTTCCAACCTCGGCCTGGCATCCGCCCTCGGCGCCAGCGACGCAGGCGCTCGTGGTAAGGTTGAGACCGATGGCGGCGGCGCAGTAGAGGGCATCCATGACCTGTTCATCGTCGAGCTGGAGGTGATCGGCGAGCGCCAGCACGCAGCCGGGGACGACGCCCGCGGAGCCGGCCGTGGGGGCGGCAACGATCACGCCCATGGTGGCGGAGCGCTCGAGCACGGCCATCGCGCGGGCCACGGCATCGGTCTGAACGGGGCCCATCAGGCTTGCGCTTAAATCGTTGCGGTAGGTGGCATCGACGAGCTTGGCCTCTCCGCCGATAAGCCCGCCGAGCGATCGCTGCGGATTGGCGATGGGGGCCGTGGTCTCCTCGCGCATGACGTCGAGCACGCGGCGCATGGCTGCGATAGCATGGGCCTCGCCGGTCAGACGCGCCTCGCGCACGGCCATGACGGCGCCGATATTCAGGCCGAGCTCGGCGCACGCATCGAGCAACTGCTCGCCGTCGTCGAAGATCTCCTTGGCCGAGACACCGGGGGAGAGCGACGAGGCCGAGCCCGGGAGCTCGATAAACGTGGCGTAATCGACATTGTCGAGCTTGCGCAGCATGGGGACGACGGTGTCGTCGGGAGCGCCGTCGGTCTCAAAGACGGAATAGGCCTGGCCGCCCACCTCGGTGCGGTAGGTGCGGCAGAAGGCGATGTTGACGTGTGCGTAGGCGAGCAGGTTCGTGAGCGCGGCGAGCACGCCGGGAACGTCCTGGTGTGCCACGAAGAGCGTGGAATACATGCCCGAGATGTCGACGCCGACGCCGTTGATGCGGCTGATGCGCATCTTGCCACCGCCCAGGCTCTCGCCGCGGACCTGCGCCGTGGCGCCCGTGTCATCGACCATGTCTATGTCGACGGTGTTGGGGTGGATGGAGGCGTCGTCGCCCTTGATGTCAAAGTGAAAGTCGAGGCCCTGGTCCCGTGCGAGGTCAAAGGCTTGCTTGATGTTCTCGTCGTCGGTATCGAGCCCCAGGATGCCCGCGACGAGCGCGCGATCGGTGCCGTGGCCGCGGTAGGTGTGGGCAAAGGAGTTCCACAGGCCAAAGGTGACCTTGGTGATGCGGCCTTCCAGCAGGCTGGCGGCAACCTGGGCGCAGCGCAGGGCGCCGGCGGTGTGTGACGAGCTGGGACCGACCATGACGGGGCCCAAGATCTCGAATGCCGAGGTCGTAGCTAGTGTTTGCGGCTTGCCTGCCATGGCTGCTCCTTCTTTATCCCGTCGTTCCGAGAGCTTTGGTATTTGGTCGCCTGCTCTACAGTCCTGGCTCGAACGGAGGCCACATTAAGTGGCCTCCGGCTCGTGCGGAACTCGCGACCGACCAAATACCAAAGCCCTCGGAACTTAGGATACATGGTAGAGGCGCGCGTGCTGCAAAATTCATCAGCTGGCGACCTATTCCATGTCCCAGGTCGGCCCATCTTCACCACCGTTTAAATAAAAAAAGAAGTACCGATTGGAGCCGGTACTTCTTTTGGTGCGTTTTTATTTGGCTGTGGCTTTTCTTGTTAGCTTACAGGCCGCAGGTTGCTTTGAGTTCTTCGACTCGGTCGGTTTTCTCCCAGGTGAAGTCGGGGTCTTCGCGGCCAAAGTGACCGTAGGCTGCCGTCTTTTCGTAGATGGGGCGGCGCAGGTCCAGGTCGCGGATGATGGCGCCCGGGCGCAGGTCGAAGGTCTTCTCCACGGCCTCGACGATCTTGTCCTCGGCAACATGTGCGGTGCCAAAGGTGTCGACCATGATCGACAACGGCTTGGACACGCCGATGGCGTAGGCCAGCTCGACTTCGCAGCGGTCGGCAAGGCCGGCGGCGACGACGTTCTTGGCGACCCAGCGAGCGGCGTATGCGGCGGAGCGGTCGACCTTGGTGCAGTCCTTGCCGCTAAAGGCGCCGCCGCCGTGACGGCCGTAGCCGCCATAGGTGTCGACGATGATCTTGCGGCCGGTTAGGCCCGTGTCGCCCATGGGGCCGCCCACGACAAAGCGACCGGTGGGGTTCACATAGATATCGGCGTTGTCCCACGGCATGTTTTCGGCAGCCATGACAGGCGAGATGACATGCTCGATGAGGTCGTCCTTGATCTTGCCCATGTCTTCGATCTCGGCTGCGTGCTGCGTGGAGATGACGACGGTCGTGACCTCGACGGGCTTGCCGTCCTCGTAGCGCACGGTGACCTGGGTCTTGCCGTCGGGGCGCAGATAGGGCAGGGTGCCGTCGTGGCGTACGGCGGACAGACGCTCAGCCAAGCGGCTTGCCAGGTAGTGCGGCATGGGCATGAGGGTCTTGGTCTCGTTGGAGGCGTAGCCGAACATCATGCCCTGGTCGCCGGCACCGATAAGATCGATCGGGTCGGTGGTAGCGCCGGTCTGGGTCTCAAACGACTCGTCGACGCCCTGGGCGATATCGGGGGACTGCTCGTGGATGAGGCTCATAACGCCACAGGTATCGCAGTCAAAACCAAACTTGGCGCGGTTGTAGCCAATGCGGCGGATAACGCCACGGGCAATCTCCTGCACGTCGACGTAGGCCTGGGTGCGGATCTCGCCGGCGACGATGACGGTGCCGGTGGTCACGAGGGTCTCGCAGGCGCAGCGGACGTTTTCCACGTTGGCGGGCACGCCGTTGGGCGCAATATAGCCCTGCTCCTGCAGCTCTATTTCTTTGGCGAGGATTGCGTCGAGGACGGCGTCGCTGATCTGGTCGGCGATCTTATCGGGATGACCTTCGGTCACCGACTCCGACGTAAACACAAAGGACCCGTGTTGGGGTGGGATGGAACGAAGTTCTTCTGACATGATTGTCCTTTCAAAAACGCGTCCCGGCGACCGTTACCATTCCGCCAGGCTCTGTATGCAAGGGCACATCATAGCGCGTAAATCCAATATTCACACCCTTTTCGCACCTACTCATTGGGGACAGGCTTAAATGACCAGCCTTAAATGACCAGCCTTAAATGACCAGCCTTAAAGCACCTACTCATTGGGGACAGACTTAAATGAGTGGGTCGGTGCCCTTTGTGCGGAGGTCGCTTTGTTGCTTTATACTGATGCGGTTAGACATCCATCCTGCAATCGAGGAGATTTCCATGGCATCAGACGTTCGCGTCCGCTTTGCACCCTCACCGACGGGCAAGCTGCACATCGGCGGCGCCCGCACCGCTATCTATAACTGGGCTTTTGCCCGCGCAAACGGCGGCACGTTCATCCTGCGCATCGATGACACCGACCCGACCCGTTCCACCGACGAGAACACGCAGATCATCCTGCGCGCCATGCGTTGGCTGGGCCTGGACTGGGACGAGGGTCCCGACGTGGGCGGTGACTTTGGCCCCTATGCCCAGACCGAGCGCCTGGATCTGTACAAGCAGGCCGCCCAGAAGCTTTGGGACGAGGGCAAGGCCTATCCCTGCTTCTGCACCAAGGAGCAGCTCGAGGCCGATCGCAAGGCCGCGCAGGAGCGCAAGGACCCCTTCCAGGGCTACCAGCGCCGCTGCCGTGATCTTGATCCCGAGGAGGCACGCCGCCGCATCGAGGCCGGTGAGCCCTACGTCCTGCGCATTAAGGTGCCCGAGGACCGCGGCGACGTCGTCATCCACGACGCCGTCCATGGCGAGGTGACCTTCGATGCCAAGGAGCTCGACGACTTTGTCATCTTCCGCTCTGACGGCACGCCCACGTACAACTTTGCGACCGTCGTCGATGACGCCATGATGAAGATCACCCACGTCATCCGCGGCGACGACCACCTTTCCAACACCCCGCGCCAGGTCATGGTCTACGAGGCCCTCGGCGCGCCCGTGCCCACGTTCGCCCACATCTCTATGATCCTGGGTGCCGACGGCAAAAAGCTCTCCAAGCGTCACGGCGCCACCTCGGTGGAAGAGTACCGCGACGCCGGTTACCTGTCCGACGCCTTCGTCAACTATCTGGCACTGCTCGGCTGGTCGCTCGACGGCGAAACTACGATCATCCCGCGCGATGTCCTGGCCAGCAAGTTCTCGCTCGACCGCATCTCCAAGAACCCGGCGACCTTCGATCCCAAAAAGCTCGACTGGGTCAATGCCGAGTACATCAACGGCATGTCCGACGCTCAGTTTGCCGACGAGATCATGGTCCCCGAGCTGCACGAGGCGGGCCTCATCGAGGGTAACGTCGAGTACGGCGAGGACTGGATCGACGCGCTTGCCGCCATCGTCAAGCCGCGCACCAAGATGCCGGCCGACGCCGTGACCGTCGCCGCCCCCATCTTTGCCACGGCCGAGACGCTCGAGTATGACGAGAAGTCCGTCAACAAGGGCCTGGCCAAGGAGGGCATGGGTGCCATTCTGGACGCCGCCAAGGCCGCGCTCGAGGGTGTTACCGAGTGGACCGCCGAGGCCATCGACGCTGCGCTTGAGCCGCTGCCCGAGCAGATGGACCTCAAGAAGCGCGTGGTGTTCCAGGCCGTGCGCGTCGCCGTTTGCGGCAACATGGTGAGCCCTCCGCTGGGCGAGACCATGGCACTCGTCGGCCGCGATGACTGCCTGGCGCGCATCGACCGCGCCCGCACGATGGCGTTGTAACAGTCGCGTAAACGCATGTATCCGAGCCCCGCTCACCACGAGTGGGGCTCTTGTTTCTAAAGACGTATGGGATGGGAGGTACAGAGACCATGGCCGAGCAACTATCGCTGTTTGGTTCGCCTGAACCGGAGGAAGCTCCGAAGTCTGCGGCCCCTGCCGCCGCCCCGGCGCAGCCCGATTTCGCACCCGAACCCATCGCCGCCTACTCGAGCGTGGTCCTCGACATCCCGACCCGTGCGCTGTCCGAACCGTTTGCCTATGGCATTCCGCAGTCACTCGCCAACGATTTCCAGATCGGCTCCACCGTTCTAGTTCATTTTGGCAATCGTGCCGCCGCAGGCTACATCGTCGATATTGCACCCGAGCTGGGCGACCTGCAAGGCAACGACGCTCTCGATCCCGCGAGCATCAAGCCTATCGAGGCCATCCTCAGCAAGCCGCTCTTTACCGCCGAGGCCGCCCGCATTGCGCGTTGGATGAGCCGCGAGTATGTCGCGACGCTTTCCGAATGTCTGCGCCTGTTCTTGCCTCCGGGCGGCAGCCCGCGTGTTGTTAAGGGCGACGACGGGGCGTGGACAGTTGAGCGCCCAGCCGTCAAGCCTATCCAAAACCGTTGGGTGATGCTCACTCCCGAGGGCTTTGACTATACGCCGCCCAAGACTGCCGTTCGTCAGCGGCAGCTCATCGAGGCGCTCCAGTGCGGGCCGGTCACGACGCGCGACCTCAACCTGCTCTACAACAGCATGTCGGCGACCATCAAGGCGCTTGAAAAACGCGGTGTCGTGGTGGTGGAGGAGCGCCGTGCCTGGCGCGGCTGCAGCGAGCAGACTACGCTGTCCTCCGCGAGCGGCAAGGCGCCGGTCGCGCTCACGAACGGCCAGCAGCAGGCGCTCGCGCAGATTGAGCGCGCTCGTCTGGATGCGCACGGCGACGTGGTGCTCGTGGACGGCGTTACGGGCTCCGGCAAAACCGAGGTCTACCTCTCCGCTATCGAGCGCGTGCTCGCGGCCGGCCGCTCAGCGTGCGTGCTTGTGCCCGAGATCTCGCTGACGGCTCAAACCGTCGGTCGCTTCCGCTCGCGCTTTGGCGAGACGGTCGCCGTGTTCCATTCGCGCCTTTCGGCCGGCGAGCGCCTGGACCAGTGGGACATGGTCGCCAGCGGTGCAGCCCGTGTTGTCGTCGGCGCGCGTTCGGCGCTTTTTTGCCCGCTCTGCGACCTGGGCCTCATCATCATCGACGAGGAGCACGAGACCAGCTATAAGCAGGGCTCCAGTCCGCGCTACCATGCGCGCGAGGTGGCGGCCGAGATGGCGCGCCGCTATCGCTGCCCGCTCGTGTTGGGCTCGGCCACGCCTTCTGCCGAGGCCCTCGACCGCTGTCGCCGCGGCACGTACAACGGTGCCACGTGGACGCGCGTCGAGATGCCCGAGCGCCCGGGACATGCCGTGCTACCCACGGTTCGCATTGCCGACCTGCGCCGCGAGTTTTCGCACGGCAGCCGCTCCATGTTCTCAAAACCGCTGATGGAATGCTTGGAACGTGTTGTCGAGCGCCGCGAGAAGGCCGTGCTGCTGCACAACCGCCGCGGTTTTGCGCCGTTTTTGATGTGCCGCGAGTGCGGCTGCGTTCCCACCTGCAACCACTGCTCCACGGCGCTTACGTACCACGAACGCACCCATACGCTGCAGTGCCACACCTGTGGTTCGTCCTGGCGCGTGCAGCCGTATCCTGCACCCACGAGTCGCTGTCCCAAATGCGGTAGCCGTTACCTGGCAAAAATGGGCCTGGGCACGCAGCAGATCGAGGACGCGCTGCACCAGATGCTGCCCGAGGATGTCGCCATCATTCGCATGGATGCCGATTCCACGCGCGGCAAGGACGCACACAAAAAGCTTCTCGAGCAGTTCGATGCCGCCGATTGCGCGGTGCTGCTGGGTACCCAGATGATCGCAAAAGGTCTCGATTTTCCCGAGGTCACGCTCGTGGGCGTTGTCAATGCCGACTTTGCGCTGAAGCTGCCCGATTTTAGAGCAGGGGAGCGCGCCTACGATCTGCTGGAGCAGGTCGCGGGCCGCGCCGGCCGCGGCGATCGCTCTGGCGAGGTTATCATCCAGACCTATCTGCCCGAGGACCCGGTCATCCGCGCCGTCGCCGAGCACGATCGCTCGATCTTTACCGACTACGACCTGGGCCAGCGTCGCGACGCACTGTATCCGCCGTTCGTGCGCCTGGTCAACATTTTGGTGTGGTCGGCGAATCGTGCTAATGCGCAGGACTATATCGGGCGCATCGCAAGGCTGCTCAAGCGTCGTTGGCATGCCGCCGCTCCCGACTTTTTGCGGGCGGGCAGCGCGGTGCCCCAGGTGCTTGGTCCGGCTTCGTGTGTAATCGAGAGAGCCAAGGACCGTTACCGCTTCCATCTGCTTGTAAAGTCGCCGGTAGGGTACCATGTCTCTGATGATATCGACGCCTGCCTCAAAGAGGTGGCCTCCGTGCGCGGCGTGAGCGTGAGCGTTGACGTCGACGCCTATGATTTGATGTAACAACTCGAAAGGATGGCCATGGAAGCCAACGGAATCGTACTGTCGCCCGACCCTCGTCTGCGCCAGGAGTGCGCAGTCATCGAGGAGATCACCCCGGCGATCGAGGCGCTTGCCGAGAAGATGAAGAAGATGATGTTCGACAACGGCGGTTGCGGCCTGGCTGCCCCGCAGATCGGCGAGCTTATTCAGCTCGTCACCATCGACTGCGATTACAGCGACAAGAACGACTATGACCCCTACGTGCTCATCAACCCTGTCATTGTTGAGCAGAGCGACCACCTGGTGCCGTTTAGCGAGGGCTGCCTCTCTATCCCTGGCATTAGCTGCGAGATCGAGCGTCCCGATCATGTTGTCGTCGAGGCGTACGACCTGGATGCCAACCTGATTCGTTACGAGGCCTCGGGCGACCTGTTCTGCGTGTGCCTGCAGCATGAGATCGATCACCTGCACGGCAACACCATGTTTGAGCGACTGAAGCCCATGCAGAGGATCAAGGCAGTCAAGGAGTACCAGGACGCCCTGGCCCGCGGCGCTCGACCGGGCGAGACGGAGTAGGTCGTCCGTCCCCGGGGCGCCCGC
>CABUZK010000060.1 GCA_902496115.1 uncultured Collinsella sp.
AGGGGACCGCCGTGAGGTTGGCGAGGCGCCCGGCAGCGCGCTCCTCGTCCACGGCGAGCCCGCAGACGATGGCGGACATGAGCGGCATGAGGGCGCCGAGGAACTGGGCGTAGGCGTCCGCGCCCAGCGCCGGGTCCCATCGGGTTACGGAGAAGTACTCGCCGCAGGCAAGACCGGCTGCCAGGCCGCAGACGAGGTGCACCGCCGTGAGCGGGGAGCGAGCCAGGCGCAGGGCCTCGGAGAGCAGGGCCCGCGGGAGAGTCATGCGCGGCGTCGGGTCGGAGAGTCGTGTCATGGCCATCACCTCTCCTCGGAGCGCGCGAACCAGGCCGCGCCCGCCGCCGTGAGCGCGGCGAACGCGAGCGCGCAGACCGCAAGGCCCGCCAGCGTGAGCATGCCGTCCGCCGCGAGCGCCCCGCCGAGCGCCATGTCCGCCGCGAGTGGCTCGCCGCTCGGCAGCACGGGGATGAAGCTCGTGGGGATGACCATGCTCGCCGACGGCGGAAAGAGCTGCGGCAGCGGCATCAGCGACCAGGCGAACCCACCCACGAGCTGCACGGCGAGCGGGCAGAAGATGCCCGCGAGCATGCCGAGCCGCGCCGTGAGGAAGAGCCCTGCGGGGATCATCCACGCCGCGGTCACCGTGTTGACGAGCGCGCAGAGGAGCATCGTGAGCGTGCCCGCGGCCGTGAGGCCCTGCGAGGAGAACGCCGATCCCGCGAGGTAGATGCCGAAGACCACGAGGTTCGAGAGCATGCAGAGCGCGAGGCACCAGAGCGCCTTGGCCCACCAGGCGCGCCCGAGCGGGAAGCCCAGGCCCAGAAGCCCCCGCATCCGCGTACGAGCGTCCGCCCGCGCGACGCACGCCACCACGAGTGAGAGAGACACGGGCAGGAAGAGCGCGTACCAGTAGTTCCACGCGCTGAAGATCTGCACGCCCCGGTAGGGCATCGCGCCGAGCAGCGGCATCGGCAGCGCCATGAGCACGGCCAGGCGAACCGGTGCCGCGTGGCGCGACTTCAGGGCCTCGGCGCGCAGGCCCGCGAGCAGGCCGCCTTTCTCGCCCGTCATGCCGCCACCTCCCCGCGTGCTCGTCGCCCTTCCCGGCAGAAGCTCATGAAGAGTTCCTCGAGGTCCTGCCCGGGCCGAAGCGCATCCTCGTAGGCGAGGCGCCCTCCGCAGATGATGCCGATGGTGTCCGCCATCTGCTGCACCTCGGAGAGGATGTGGCTCGAGACGATCACCGTCGTACCCGCCGCCGCGAAGCCGCGGATCTGGTCGCGCAGCTCCTCGATGCCGATGGGGTCGAGGCCGTTGGTGGGCTCGTCGAGCACGAGCAGGCGTGGCCGGGCGATCAGCGCCAGCGCGAGCCCCAGGCGCTGCCGCATGCCCTTCGAGAAGCGCCCGGCGCGCTTCTTCCCGGTGTCCGCGAGGTCCACGGCGGCGAGCACCTCATCTACGCGGCTCTCGGGAAGGCCCAGCAGCGTGGTGCGCACGCGCAGGTTCTCGCGCGCGGTGAGGTTGGGGTAGAGCGGCGCCTCCTCGATGAGGCTGCCGATTGCGTAGAGGTCCTCGCGGCGCCAGGCGTGCCCGGCAAAGAGGATCTCCCCGGCCGTCGGCCGCAGCATCCCGCAGATCATCTTGAGCGTTGTCGACTTGCCGGCGCCGTTGGGGCCGAGCAGCCCGTACACCTCGCCCTCGCGGATATGAAGGCTCACGTCGGCCACGGCATCCTGCGCCTGGTCGCCGCGGCCGAAGCGCTTGGTGAGCCCGCGCGTCTCGAGCATGTAACCCATGGGTTTATCCTTTCTCTTCCGGGCGCGCGGGCCGATTCACCGTGCCCGCGCGCCTTACCTTTCGGGTTCAACATCTATGGTGGGGCGCGTTTCTAACGAAGCCGTAACGGCCGATGGGCTCTTTTGGTGCCAGCCAATCTCGACCCGCACGCATTTGCTTAAAGCAACAACTTTCCCGATCGATGTAATCACCGAATCAAAACGTGTACATCAGCCACCAAAGATGCCGAAAAATGTTGCTTTTGGAGGCTGATGTACACAAATGCAGAATCTAGCGCAGCCCAGAGGCACCCTCCACATGTCTGGACTCTCTATGCTTACGCTGGATAGACATCGCCAGAACGGGTATAGTATCGAAAGTTTTGTCGTTTACCAGCGGGGGAGTCCTGTGGGCATCAAGAAGAAGATCAAAAAGGAGCGTATCGGCACTTCCGATTACCCGTCGAATAAGATCTTTACGATCTCCAATTTCATCACCTTTACGCGCCTGGTCCTCACGCTCGTCTTCCTGTACCTGTTTGTGACGGACAACAACCGTGTCGTCGCCATTGTCATCTATGCCATCGCGGCTTCCACCGACTGGATGGACGGCCAGATTGCCCGCATGACCAAAACGGTCTCGTGGCTCGGCAAGGTTATGGATCCCATCTGCGACCGTGCGCTGCTGTTTACCGGCGTGCTGGGTCTCGTGGTCCGCGGCGAGCTTCCCATCTGGGTCTGCGTGCTCATCATCGGTCGCGATATCTATCTGGGTATCGGCACGCTCATCGTGCGCCATTACCACCGTCGCCCCATCGACGTCGTCTTTCCCGGAAAGATTGCCACGGCACTGCTCATGACCGGCTTCTCGCTCATGTTGTTGGGCTTTCCCGTCGTGGACGGCTGGCATCTGCTGCCCGCCACGTTCACGGCATTCCCGGGCCTCAACGGCAGCTCGGTGCCCCTCGGCATCTTCTTTGTGTATGGCGGCGTCATCTTCTCCATGCTCACCGCTGTCATCTATTCCATTAAGGGAGGGTTGGCCATTAAACAGGCCATCGCGCATCCCGAGGACGAGGACATCGACTTTCTTAACCCCGAAATCGAAGACTAAGTCGTTGGGGTATGATTACGTACGGTTCATTCTTTGCGGCGTAGCCGCGTTAGATAGGGGTTGTCATGGACAACAAGGTTAACAATATGCCTCAGAACGATAAGACTGCGGACGCTACCTGCGTTTTCCGTGTTCCTTCGAGCGATGTCACCGTTCCCGACCTCATGGCCAACGTGCGCATCACCGCTCCGGTTCTGTCCATCGTCAAGGGCCCGCAGACCGGAGCTGCCTTTGAGCTCGAGGACGACGTGACCACCATCGGCCGCGATCCCGCGAACGGCATCTTCCTCAACGACATGACTGTCTCGCGCAGCCACGCACGCATTATTCGCGAGGGCCTGGGCGCCCGTATTGAGGATCTGGGCTCGCTCAACGGCACCTGGGTCGACGGCGCCATCGTCAACGGTGCTCCGCTGCACGACGGCTCTTCCGTTCAGATCGGTACGTTCACGCTCATCTACCACGAGAGCACGCCGGAGCGCATCGAAACCGGTGAGTAGGTAATGGCCGAACGCAACTATCTGAGTATCGGCCAGGTCGTCAATCTACTTCGAGGCGCATACCCCGATCTATCGAACTCAAAAATTAGATTTCTAGAAGATGAGGGGCTCATCACCCCTCATCGTACGCCTAAGGGGTATCGCCAGTACTCCAAGGAAGACGTTGACCGTCTCGAGGTCATCCTGCACCTGCAGAAGACCCGTTACATGCCGCTCAACGTCATTAAGCAGCGACTGGAAAACGCAACGGACCTGTCCACGTTGGCTTACGAGGTGGGTCTTCTGTCCGATGTTCCGCTTAAGACGGAGCCCAAGGAAACCAAGCAAAAGCTGCATCCCATCGAGACGATCCCCGACATGCTCGGCGTCGAGATTTCGTTTATCCGCTCCCTTGCCGAAAACGATCTTATCCGCATCATCAAGAGCCCGCAGAACCGCGAACTTGTCGATGGTCGCGATTTCCCGATTATCCGTTACTGCTCGGAGCTGTCGCGCTTCCACATTGAGCCGCGCAACCTGCGTCAGTACGTATCGTCGGCAAACCGCGAGTCTTCGATGTTTGAGCAGGTTCTCGTGAGCATGCTCGGCATGGATACTTCCGATGACGAGCGCGACGCCAAGCTCGAGCGCGCTTTTAAGAAGCTGCACGACCTCACCGAGGGTGTGCACACCGCGCTCCTTAAGAACCGTGTCTTTGAGTCGCTCAACGCCGTGGTCGAGGACGCCGATATCGATGCCCTCGACGAGGAGATCGCACGCTCCGAGTCCACCAAGGCCAAAAGGGAAGAGGCAAGCGTTCCCGCGGTTGCCGCGAAGGACGAGTCGCTCGTGCATCCTTCCAAGGTCGTCGTCCCCTCGCATAGCCTGTCTGCTAACACGGCTAAATAACCGCCGTCCACCCGGCAATCCATGAAAGGTCACGTCATGTACGACTTCGAATCTCACATCGTCGACATCCCCGACTATCCCGAGCCCGGAGTCGTCTTTAAGGACATTACGCCGCTCTTTGGTAATCCCGAGGCACTAAAGGCCATGGTAGATGCCCTGGCTGAGCATTTTGCCGGTATGGGTATCACCAAGGTCGTTGGCCCCGAGGCTCGCGGCTTTATGGTCGGCGTGCCCGTGGCTGTCGCCCTGGGCGCCGGCTTTGTGCCCGCTCGTAAACCGGGCAAGCTGCCGCGCAAAACGGTGAGCCAGAGCTACGAGCTCGAATATGGCACCGACTCTATCGAAATCCATGCCGATGCCATTACCTCTAAAGATACCGTGTTGATTCTGGACGACTTGGTCGCGACGGGCGGAACCGTCGAGGCAACAGGTAAACTGGTGCGAGATATGGGCGCAAAGCTTGTGGGTTACGGTTGTATCCTCGAGCTTGCGTTTCTTAACCCGCGCAAGAAGCTCACGCCTTCCAATGAGGACGTCGAGCTCTTTAGCCTGGTAACGGTGGACTAGCCGCTACCCTTAGATACCGGAAAGGAAGCTCCATGCGCACAGCAAATACGCACAAAAACATGGCACGCTGCGCTGCTACGGCAACCCTCGCTTGTGTTTTGGGCCTGGGCCTCGCGGCTCCGGCCTATGCCGATACCGCATCCGACCTTGCCGCTGCTCGTACCAAACTCGAGCAGATCGGCACGCAGACCCAGCAAATTCATGAAGAACTCTCCGCACAGACGCAGGAGCTTGATCAGACTGCAGGCGAGATCACGCAAAAGCAGCAAGAGATTGCCGAGGGCCAGGCAAAGCTTTCGAGCTACGTTGCCGGTGAGTACAAGACCGGCGGTCTGAGTCTCCTTCAGGTTCTGACGGGCGTCGACGATCTGGGCGACATGCTCAACCGTCTGTTCTATTACGGCAAGGTTTCCGACAAGCAGGCCCAGACCATTCAGGATGTCAAGGACCTTAAGCAGCAGCTCACCGATAAGCAGGCCGAGCAGGAGAAGAACGTCGCCGCCACGCAAAAGAAAGTCGACGAGCTCAACGCCCAGCAGGCCGAGGCTCAGAGTGTCGTGAGCTCCCTGGACTCCCAGCTGCAGGTCGAGCTTGCCGCCGAGGCTGAAGCCAACGCAGCACTTCAGGCCGGCATTAACGCCAGCACCGCCGAGAAGGCTACGGTGAGCAACGACACCGCCGGTACGACTGAGAACACCAACAATGGCGGCAATACGCCCGCGCCCACTCCTACGCCCGCTCCGGCCCCTACGCCGCAGCCCGCCCCGGCTCCGGCTCCGGCGCCGACGCCTTCCGCACCGAGCCAGTCTGTTGACGGCGGCTCCGTTGTTTCGCGCGCCTACAGCAAGCTTGGTTGCGCTTATTCCTGGGGCGGCATTGGACCGGACAGCTTTGACTGCTCCGGTTTTGTAAGCTACTGTCTCACGGGCCGCTACTGCCGCCTGGGCACCACCGGCACTTTCATGGGTTGGACCCGCGTGTCCGACCCGCAACCCGGCGATGTCGTGGTTAACTCCTACCATACTGGCATCTATATCGGTAATGGTCAGATGATCCATGCTTCCGACTACAAGACGGGCGTTATCATCAGCTCCGTCGCAGCCGGTATGAACAACAACTACATCTTCGTACGCTACTAATTTTTTACTACAGCGAATGAACGTGGGCCTCGCGATCTTGAATCATGAGGCCCATTCTATTTGCCCCAACCGTTTGCCATAAGATCAGTACGGCTATCTAGTATTCAAAACTAGATAGCCGTCCAATCAATCAAAAAGATGGCTATAATTGTTGGGGAACAAATAGAAAGGACCCTCAATGAGCTGGGCGCTTATCTCCGATTCGAGCTGCAATCTTCGCGATTGGCAGCCAACCGCACCTCATACCACATTTGCATTTGCACCCCTTAAGATCCGAGTGGGGGAGCGCGAATTTGTCGACGACCTCTCGCTCGATGTTCACGAGCTCAATTGCACCGTGCAGGCGGAGTCGAGCGCTTCTTCGAGCGCCTGTCCAAGCGTAGGGGAGTGGGCCGAACTCTTTAGGCTTGCCGACAAGACGATTTGCATGCCCATCTCCGAGGGAGTCTCGGGAAGCTACAATGCCGCGGCCACCGCACGTGACATGGTGCTTGCCGAGGAGCCGGACCGTCAGATTCATTTGGTTAACTCGCGAGCCGCAGGTGGCAAAATGGATTTGATCTTCCTGCTGTTCGACCGCTATCTTGCAAGCAACCCAGATGCCTCCTTTGAGGACGCCTGCGCCTATTTCGATAGCTTGGAGCAGAACAGCAAGATCCTCTTTAGTTTGTGCAATTACGAAAACCTTGCGAAGGCCGGACGTATCCCTAAGGCGGCCGGCGTTATTGCTAACAAGCTCAATATCCGCATTTTGGGCACGGCGAGCGAAGCGGGCACAATTGAACTCGTTGGTCACACCCGCGGCGAAAAGAAGATGCTCACCAAGATTGTCGACACCATGGAGGCCGAAGGCTTTACTGGCGGCGAGGTCGTTATCGACCACGTCGAGAATGAGGTAGGCGCCCAGGCACTTGCCAGCCGAATTGCGGAGCGCTGGCCAGGCTCCAAGACTATCATCATGCCCTGTAACGGACTAGATTCATACTATGCCGAGATGCACGGCCTCATCATCGGCTACGGCATGGGCGTGGCTTCGGGCCGATAATTTCCAACTAGACAAACGCACGGGCGGGATAAGGGGCCAATGGCTCTTTATCCCGCCCGTCTTATGCCTCGATTAGCTATTAAACCCATTAAACTTAAGGTAGCTCATCAGGTATGCCTTCGAAACGAAGGACGATACCGCACTGCGCACGAGCAGCGACTCGCGCGTGACCTGATGGGCGGTATCGGGCACGGGAGTCTGCTCGACGGAAAACGCCGCACGAATCGATGCCTCAAGTTGATCGACTACATAATCGAAAGCAGTCGGAGCTTCGTAGCTTAAACGCTGGATATTAAAGAGCGCCTGAACCGCAGCGATGGGCAGCACCTGCTTAAAGATACAAATGGCGATGAGACGCGCAATCTGCTCACGGCCATACTGCTTTTTAACCGGAGCAGGAACGAGGCCGACCTTCACGTAGTTATTGATCATCGATGGTGTGATAACGGGCTGCTCTACGCAAATCGAAAGCGGCTCCATCCACAGCGCAACATATTCAATAACCTGATCGCGATAGAGCGTTACGTTGGGCAGCTGGTCATAGCGTGGCAGGCTCAAAGC
>CABUZK010000061.1 GCA_902496115.1 uncultured Collinsella sp.
GAGCACGGCCCACGCGATGGACTCGTGGCGCGGATCCACCCACTCGATCGAGCAGATACGGTCGGCATACGTGCGGAACAGGTCGGGGTAGCTCGTGAGCATCGTCAGCAGCTCGCGCTCCCCCGCCAAAGACTTTCGTTCCAGGTCGGTCAGCACGATCGGCATCGTCGGCGCCGCGGACGCGTCCGTTGCATCGGCAACCGGCGAAGTGCCATCCATGCCAACCGGCACATCGATCGGCGGCATATCGTCGACGACCTCGACCGGCGCGGCCCCGTAAGCCTCGAGCGGCACATAGTCGTACGGCTCTTCCTCGACCGGCGTGGACACCGGCGGCGTCGCCCCCGACGCCCAGGCGCCGCGAGACGTCCCCTGCGAACCAGACGCCCGACCGCCTGCGCTGCCTGCGCGCTCGGTCTGCGCCCGCTGGCGCTCGTAGTTCTGCTCGCGACGACGCTCGGCGTCCTCACGCTTGGCAACATCGCGAAACACACGGCCTGAGCTCGAACGCACCGTCTCCAGATCCAAACCCAGCAGGTCGGCAATCTGGATAAAGTACGTATCGATCATGTAGCTATCGCGCAGCGGATAGATGAGTGTCAGTGCGTCCTCGAGCGCTTTGGCACGACCGCCCGGCGTGGTAATGTCGCTCGACTCCTGCAGCGAGCGGTACACAAAGTCCATGAGGGGCTCGGCGGCATCGATGCGCGCCTGCAGCGCCTCGCCGCCATGCGCGGTAATGAACTCCATGGGGTCGTTGCCGTCGGGAAGCACCACGCAGCGCAGGTCCATCGAATCCTGCTCGATAAACTGAATCGCGCGGCGCGCGGCCTTTTGACCGGCGGCGTCGCCATCGAACATATATACAATACGCTTGGCAAAACGGGTGAGCGTCTTTACATGATGTTCCGTCAGCGCCGTGCCCAGCGTGGCGACGACGTTTTTGATCCCCGCCTCCCAGCAGGCGATGCAATCGGTATAGCCCTCCACCACAATGGCAGTATCCTGCGCGACGATAAACTCCTTGGCCCAATTAAAGCCGTAGAGGTTTCGCTTTTTATGGAACACGCTCGTCTCGGCGGTGTTGAGGTACTTAGGCTGGCCGTCGCCCATAATGCGCCCGCCAAAGGCGATGTTATGACCCTGCTCATCAAAGATGGGAAACATCACGCGGTCGTAAAAACGGTCGGCAAGCTGCCCGCGCCCACGGCTCACGGCCACGTTGGCGTCAATCATCTCCTGCGGGGTAAAACCCGCCTGCGACAGATGCGACACCAGCGTGTTGCGGCCCGGCGCAAATCCCAAACAGTAGCGGCGGCAGACATCGCCACCCATACCTCGGCTGGCGAAATACTCGCGCGGACGGCTGTCCTTACCACGCATAAGCATGGTGTGATAGAACTGGGCGGTCTCGGCACACAGGTCATAGATGCGGGCGCGCTTGGTGCCGCGCTCACGATGGGAGCCGGTATCGTGCAGCTCAATGCCGGCACGGTCGGCCAGGTAGCGAATCGACTCGGGAAAGCTCAGGTTCTCGCGCTTCATGATGTAGGTGAAGACGTCGCCACCCTCGCCACAGCCAAAGCAGTGCCACACCTGCGTGGCGGGGATAATGTGAAACGACGGGGTCTTTTCGCCATGGAAGGGGCAGCAACCCCAAAACTCATGGCCGCGGGGCTTGAGCTCAACCGTTTCCTGCACGATGGCAACCAGATCGGACGCAGCGCGTACCTGGTCTTTTTCCTCATCGCTAATCACAGATGCTCACCCCCTGATCACCCAAATGATGACGGATATCGTCAATATTACCCTCGACGGTCGCGATAAGCTCGTCCAGCGAATCGAACACGCGCGACGGGCGCAGCCAGCGCGTAAACGCCAGCGACACCGAGGCGCCGTACAGGTCGCCCGCATACCCGATCAAGTTGGCCTCGAGATGCGCCGAGGCGGCATCGTCGGCATACGTCGGCGGCAGCCCCACGTTGACGGCAGCAGGCCACACGGTATCGTCGACAAGCACCAGGCCCTCGTAAACGCCATCGGCAGGCACCTGAATGCCCTCGGGCACCTGGATGTTTGCCGTGGGAAAACCCATGTCGGAACCCTGATGACGACCGCCGGCAACAATACCTCGCAGCATGTACGGGCGACCGAGCAGCTCGGCGGCAAGCTCAACATGTCCCTGGCGGAGCTCCTGACGAATACGGGTGGCGCAGATCGTCTGTCCATCGACGCACAGCAGCTCGTGGCCATAGACGTCAACGCCGCGCTCGGCTCCCCATGCCTGCATCTCGGCAACGCCCGAGGCGCCGCCGCGACCCAGCCTAAAGTCGCTGCCCACGCGAATCGAGCGGATATCGACGACGCGCGACAGCAACTCAAGAAAGCCCACGTGGTCGAGTGCCGCCACCGCAGGCGTAAAGGGAACGGCCACGACCGCATCGACCCCGGTGAGAGCCAGGGCATGCAGGCGGTCGTCCGTCGTCATCAGTTTTTGGGCGGGCGCGGGGCTCACCACTACGTCCGGGTCGGGATCGAAGGTGACAACAACCGCCTTGCAACTGTGGTCACGCGCATCGCGAACGACCGCGTCGATCAGTTCGTGATGCCCCCGATGCACGCCGTCGAACACACCGATGGCGATCGACGCGGCACCCAGGCACGCGCAATCATCAAATGCATCGGCGGCGACGATGCGGGCCTCATCCGACTCGCCCGCGAAAAAAATACGCGCGAGCTCGTGGGAGGCCAGCATCATCGAACACCGCCGATCGCCTGCGGAAAGACATGCTCCATAACAAAGCGGCCGCCCTCGATACGGGCAAGCGCCTTGAGCCCGCCATCGAGAACCAGCGCAAACGGCGCCTTCGACACATCGAAGCTCGCAAGCGCGCGCTCAATAGGAATACGACGTCCGCACAGCAGATCGTCGGCAAGATCACCCGGCAAGTCGACGCGCGTGGCGCCCAGTGCCGCAATGGGATCCAGGGCAAAGCCGGCAGCGGACTCGGCAGAAAGTTCCTCGACCGCATGGCAGACACCGATGGAAACAACACCGGAGGCCGTACGGCGCAATGCAGAAATATGCGCCGCGTTGTCGCAGGCACGACCCAGGTCGCGAGCGAGCGCACGGATATAGGTGCCCTTACTCACCGAAAACGCCACGGTCCAAACGCAAACGTCGCCCTCGCCGCTCACGGCAATCAGGTCAGCGGAATATACCTCGACCGGACGCGGGGGCAACTCAACGGCGTTGCCTTCGCGCGCAGCCTTATAGGCGCGCACGCCGTTGACAGAAATGGCCGAAAACGCCGGCGGCACCTGCATCTGCGGGCCCAACATGGCGGACAAGCGCTCGCGGGCATAGGCCGGATCGCGCAAGTCGGCGGCAATGGGCACCGTGCGAACGGCCTCGCCTTCCGCATCATCGGTATTGGTCTCGACGCCAAACGAGATATCGGCGACGTAGCTTTTGGTATCGAGCGTGAGCATGCCCAGCAGACGCGTTGCCTGGCCCACGCCCACCACCATGACACCCGATGCCATGGGGTCAAGCGTTCCGGCATGACCGACGCGCCGCTCATGGAGGGCGCGTCGGCATTGCGAAACCACGTCGTGGGACGTGCAGCCCACCGGCTTATCGACGGCGAGCAGCATATTAAGTTGAGAAGGTGTACGACGAGCCATGTACCATCCAAAAAGTTAGAGCTCGACGGTCACCGAAGCGGGATCCTCCCCTACCAGCTCGGCCAGCATGGGAAGTGCCGCGGTGAGCGTCTCGGAAATCGTTCCGGCGTTGGTAAAGCCGGCGGCAGCGTGGTGCCCACCTCCGCCAAAGTTGGCCGCAATCTCGGAAACATCAAGATCGCCCTTGGAGCGCAGGTTGCCGCGCACCTTAGTATCGCCCTCGATGCCCTTAAGGAACAGGCAGACCTCGACGCCCATCACCGCGCGCACCACATCGACCAGGCCGTCGCACTCGTCCGAGGTGACGCCGCATTCCTTAAGGTCGCTCTCGTACGCATAGCTATACGCGACGCGCCCGTGCGCAACCGTCTTGATGCGACCCATGACGATGGACTTAAGGTGCAGGAACTCGACACGCATGCTCTGATAGACCTCGAGCGCGACGCGCGCCGGATCGGCACCGTGCGCCACCAGACGCGAAGCAGCATGAAACGCTGCGGCGTCGGCGTTCTGATACTGAAAACGACCGGTGTCGGTGACCAGGCCACACAGCAGGCAGGTCGCGATGCTGTCGCTTGCGGTGATGCCGCAATCGGCCAAAAAGCGGTCGATAATCATGGCGCAAGCAGCGGCATTGACACACCTAAGGCTGACCTCGGCAAACTCCTCGCGCGCCGGGTGGTGGTCAAAGCACGCCACGTGGGCCGAACGACGCAACACCTCGGCGGAATTATTGAGGCGCTCGACGACCGGCACGTCTACCGAAATGAACAGGTCCGGGTTGCCGGTGTAGGTAGATGCCGGCACCAGCAGATCGGCGCCCTCCATAAAACGGTAGATGCGAGGAACGGGATCGTCGTCTGCCAGTAGCAGGGCGATGTCCTTGTCGGGGAACACCTTCATAAGCGAGAGGCCCAGGCCCAACACGGAGCCCAGGGCATCGCCGTCGGGAGAGGTGTGACCCGAGATCGCAATGGAGGACGCACCCTCGATGAGCTCGAGGATGCGTCGTTTAATATCTGCAGACTCGCACGAGGCGAGGTCGGCGGAATTAGTCATCTAAAGCTGCCTCCTGGGCGGCATCCGCTATGGGGTAGCCGTCCTCGTCCTTTTCGATCGCAAGCGTGGCCGGAACGTTCTCCAGCGCACGCGTGATGCGCTCAGCCTCATCGGTCGAGCGATCGATGCGAAAATCGAGCTCGGGCGTGACGCGCCAATCGAGCGAGCGAGCCAGCAGACTGCGAATACGGCCCTTGGCGCTGGCAAGCGCCTCCATGACTTCATCGTAGCGGTTCGCATCGCACGACACATACACGCGCGCGAACGAACGGTCCACCGCGACCTCGACCGCGGTCAGGGTGACTAGGTCGAGACGCGGATCGGAAACCTCAAAGAGCAGGATATAACCGAGCTTCTCGCGAAGCTGCTCGCCCAAACGGCGGGTTGCCTGCGTTTGCTTCATAGCGCTACCCCCTACTCGGTACGGGCAACCTGGTCGATGCGGTAACCCTCGATCTGGTCGCCGGGCTTGATGTCCTGGAAGTTCTCCAGGCCAATGCCGCCCTCGGAACCGCTCTTGAGGCTCTTGGCCTCGTCCTTGTAGTGGCGCATCGAGGCAATCTTGCCGTTGAAGACCACAATGCCGTCACGCACCAGGCGCACGGAATCGGTCGCGGCGATCTCGCCCTCCTCGACGCGGACACCGGCGGCGATACCGACTTTGGGCACCTTGAAGGTGTCCAGGACGGTCGCGGTACCCGTGGAGACCTCGACCTCGGTGGGCTTGAGCATGCCGATGCGGGCAGCATCGAGCTCCTCGAGGCACTTGTAGATAACGTCGTAGCAACGGATCTCGACGCCCTCGCGCTCGGCGGCGGAGCGGGCCTTGCCGTCGGGACGCACGCCAAAGCCGATGATGATGGCGTTGGAGGCATCGGCCAGGACGACGTCGGTCTCGTTGATGGCGCCGACGGCGGAGTGGATCGTGTTGATGCGGACCTCGGACTGATCCATCTTGTCGAGCGAGTCCTGAAGGGCCTCGATGGAACCCTGGACGTCGGCCTTGATGATCAGGTTGAGCTCCTTGACCTCGGCGTCGGCGATGGTCTCGAAGAGGTTCTCGAGCGTGACGTGCTTCACGCGGCTCTGCTCCTCGATACGTGCCTTAAGCGAACGCTCATCGGCCAGGGCGCGAGCCTCGCGCTCGTCCTCGAAAACGCGGAACTCGTCGCCGGCGTTGGGCACGGACTGAAGGCCCAAGATCTCGACGGCATCGGAGGGGCCGGCCTCGGTGACGGCGTTGCCCTTGGGATCGAGCATGGCGCGGACGCGGCCATAGGTAAGGCCGGCGACCAGCGTATCGCCCACGTGCAGGGTACCGCGGGTCACCAGCACGGTAGCAACCGAGCCGCGGCCCTTGTCGAGCTTAGCCTCGAGGACGTTACCGGAGGCAAAGGTGTCCGGGTTGGCCTTGAGCTCGAGCACGTCGGCCTGGAGCAGCACGGTCTCGAGCAGGTCGTCGATACCGATCTTCTGCTTGGCCGAGATGTTGACGAACATGTTCTGTCCGCCCCACTCCTCGGGGATGATGCCGTACTCGGTGAGCTCCTGGCGCACGCGGTCGGGGTTAGCGCCCGGCTTATCGATCTTGTTGACGGCGACGACGATGGGTACGCCGGCGGCCTTGGCGTGGTTGATCGACTCGATGGTCTGAGGCATGACGCCGTCGTCGGCAGCCACGATCAGGATGACGATGTCGGTCACCTTGGCGCCGCGGGCACGCATGGCCGTAAAGGTGGCGTGGCCCGGGGTATCGATGAAGGTGATCTTGCGGTCGTTGATCATGACCTGCGAAGCGCCGATGGCCTGGGTAATGCCGCCCGCCTCGCCGGCAGCGACACCGGTGTGACGGATGGCGTCGAGCAAGCTCGTCTTGCCGTGGTCGACGTGACCCATGACGGTGACGACCGGGGCGCGGGGCTTAAGGTCGGCGGGATCGTCGTAGAACGAGAAGGTGTTCTCCTCCTCGGGGGTGATGATTTTGATCTGACGGCCCAGGTCGTCGGCAACGAGCTCGACGAGGTCGTCGGACATGGACTGCGTCATCGTGAGCGGCGTGCCCAGCAGGAACAGGCGCTTGATGATGTCGTTGGCCGGAACGTCGAGCGCCTCGGCAAGCTCCTGGACGGTAACGCCCTGGGAGACCTTGATGGCATCGAGCTCCTCGGGGTTCACGCCCTGGGCCAGCGCCTCCTCAATCTTGCGCTCCTCCTGGGCCTTAGCAGCCTCGCGCTCGCGCTTCTCCTTGCGCTTCTTGCGGCGACCGGTGGACTCGCGAGAGGCCTCCTCGACGGCGGCGCGGGCCTCCTCGAGCACCTTCTCGCGGCTGTACTCCTCGGCCTCACGCGCCATGCGGCTGTAGTGGTCCTCATCGTTGCCGTGACCGCCCTTGCGCTTCTTGCCCTTGCCCTGCTTATCGGGGTTGGGGAAGTCCATGCCGGCAGCGACGTTGTTGCTGGCGTTGGTGCGATGGCTGTGCGGACGGCTCTCGGAGGCGTTGCGCTCGGAGTTGCTGTCGGAGGCGTTGCGGTCGTTACGA
>CABUZK010000062.1 GCA_902496115.1 uncultured Collinsella sp.
GACTTCGAGAAGAGCCAGAAGGCCGCTCCTGCCACTACCGCTAAGCCGGTCGAGGCTCCCAAGGCCGCTGCCGTCGAGGCCCCCAAGGCCGAGGCTGCCGACTTCGTGAAGGTCGAGAACGTTTTTGTTGCCGAGAACTTCGCTTCTCGTGACGAGGCCCTGAGCTTTGTCTCCAACCAGGCCGTCAAGGCCGGTGTCGCTGGCGACGCCGATGCCGTGATGAACGCCTTCCTGGCTCGCGAGGCCGAGGGCACCACGGGTATGATGGAGGGCTTCGCCATTCCGCATGCCAAGTCCGATGCCATTACCGAGGCCGCCGTTATCGTCGTCAAGGACGACTCTGGCGTGACCGGTTGGGACACCATGGACGGTGCTCCCGTCAACGTGGCTATCGCCCTGCTCATCCCCGGTGCCCAGGCCGGCACCACGCACCTCAAGATCCTGTCCAAGGTCGCCGAGGCGCTCATGGACGAGGGCTTCCGTGCCACCGTCAAGGGTTCCACCGACGCCGCCGAGATCGCCAAGACGATCAACGCCCGCCTGGTCTAATCCCGCAACTCGCGAGTAACATCGCCCCTTGTATATAAGGCGGAGACCCTTTCCAGGGCCTCCGCCTTTTTCTATCCCTCCCATAGGTTGCGGTGAAATAGGGACTGTTTAAACGATTCAACCCCAAATTCAGTCCCTATTTCACCGCAACTTACAAAAGGGTATAGAGGGGGCTGTCTATCGAGTCTTTGTCGCGAACAGTTCATCAGCCAGAATTTCGTTCTCACGATATTACTCTGGACCGACCAAGTTTCCGCAGCTCGCCTGCCGGGCGGGTCGGTTAAGTTTGTCGCGAGTTCCGCACGCAAAGGAAAGCACTTAATGTGCTTTCCGTCTTGCGCAGGACTGTAGAGCAGCAAACTTAACCGCCCCGCCCGGCAGGCGAGCGTACAGGAACGACATCCGTCCAATAATTCGTGCGAAACACAATGAAAAACAGTTTGATGTGAGTTAATATAAACAACGTCGTGAATCTGACTCCTGCCGCATGCATGACAGGGGTTAAACACAAAAAAGGAGTCAATTATGGTTTCTGAGAAGGCTACCCTCGTTAATCCTCAGGGTCTTCACATGCGTCCTGCTGGTCTCTTCGCCTCCACCATGGGCAAGTACGCCTGCGACGTGACGGTCGTCACCCCCGAGAAGGAGGTCAACGGCAAGTCCCCGATGGCCCTCATGGCTGCTGGTATCCCCTGCGGCACCGAGGTCGAGGTCAAGTGCGACGGCGCTGACGAGGCCGAGGCTCTGGCTGCTGCCGTCGAGCTCATCAAGAGCGGTCTTGGCGAGTAGAACTCAAACGGGTCGTATGTTGAACAATTAAGTTCATACTTGGGGGCGCAGTGACCTGTATTAAGGTAGCTGCGCTCTTTTGTCATGGATATGGCAAAACGCTTTATCACATGACACGGAGAGAGGAATGGGAATGTATCAGGGAGTCAACGCATCCGAGGGTATCGGTATCGGCACCGTCATGGTCGCCGTCGATCCCGACTTGACGTTTGAGCCGCACGAGGTTGCTGATTCGGCAGCAGAGAAGGAGCGCTATCAGTCCGCTCTTTCGGTCTTCTGCGAGAAGACCCAGGCTCAGGCCGACCACATGAAGGAGACGGTGGGCGAGGCCGAGGCCGAGATCATGAGCGGACACATTGTCCTTGCTCAGGATCCGGGCATGACTGACGCCATCAACGCCGCCATTGACGGCGGCACCTGCGCTGAGCAGGCGCTCATGGACACCTCGACCATGTTCGAGAACATGTTCCTGTCCATGGACGACGAGATGTTCCGTCTGCGCGCCGCCGACATCGCCGACATCCGCACCGGTATTCTTGCCGAGCTGCTGGGCAAGGAGGTCGTTGACCTCTCCGTCCTGCCCGAGAACACCGTCGTTGTCGTGCACGACCTCACGCCGTCCATGACCGCCACGATCGATAAGGCCCACGTTGCAGGTATCGTCACCGAGACCGGTGGCCGCACGTCGCACTCTGCGATCATCGCGCGTGCCCTCGAGATTCCGGCTGTCCTTTCGGTTGCCAACAGCTGCACCGCACTGCGCAACGGCATGACCGTTGTCGTTGACGGTGGCAAGGGCGTCGTCGAGGCCGATCCCGACGAGGAGACGCTCGCCGCCTACACCGCCAAGGCCGAGGCCTTCGCTGCCGAGAAGGCGGCCCTCGAGGCTTTCCGCGGCAAGCCGTCCGTGACTGCCGATGGCATCAAGAAGATCATCGCCTGCAACATCGGTAACCCTGATGACGTGCCCAACGCGCTTGATCACGATGCCGAGGCTATCGGTCTGTTCCGCTCCGAGTTCCTGTTCATGGACTCCGCCGAGCTTCCTTCCGAGGAGGAGCAGTTCAACGCCTACCGCAAGGTCGCCAGTGCGCTCAAGGGCGCTCCGGTCATCATCCGCACGCTCGATGTTGGTGGCGACAAGGAGATTCCGTACCTGCACATGGTTAAGGAAGATAACCCCTTCATGGGCTTCCGTGCTGTGCGTTACTGCCTGGCCAATCCCGACCAGTATAAGGTCCAGCTTCGCGCCCTGCTGCGCGCCAGCGCTTTCGGCGATGTCAAGATCATGATCCCGCTCGTCACCTGCGTCGAGGAGGTCGTGGCTGTCAAGGAGCTGGTCGAGCAGTGCAAGGCCGAGCTGACCGAAGAGGGTCGCAAGTTCAACGAGAACATCGAAGTCGGCATCATGGTCGAGACGCCCGCCGCTTCGCTGCTCGCTGACCGTCTGGCCGAGGTCGCCGACTTCTTCTCCATCGGCACCAACGACCTGATCGGCTACACCATGTGCGCCGATCGTGGCAACGACACCATCTCCAACCTGTACCAGGTGTACTATCCCGCCGTGCTCCGCTCGCTCAAGAACATCATCGAGAGCGGCGTGAAGGCCGGCATCATGGTCGGTATGTGCGGCGAGGCCGCTGCCGATCCGCTGCTCGAGCCGTTGCTGATCAGCTGGGGCCTGGAGGAGTTCTCGATGAGCGCTCCGTCGATCCTGCGCGCCCGCAAGACCATCAGCCAGTGGACCAAGGCCGAGTGCGACGAGCTCGCCGAGAAGGCGCTCGCCTGCAACACCGCCGCCGAGGTCAAGGCACTGCTCGAGTCCGCAGCTCGCTAATTTGGTATCAGAGGTAACCGCGTGGTTGGAATGGGCCGGCCACGCGGCCCTCACATATACAGGGGGTACTGTAAATGTTCTACACGCTAACCGCTAATCCGGCTGTCGACATGACGGTTTCGAGCTCTCCGCTCGAGCCCGACGAAAACGTCCGCACCGGCTCGGCCAGCTACACGGCCAACGGCAAGGGCCTCGACGTGTCCTTCGCCTTTAAGAAGATGGGCGTCGACACCGTCGCGCTCGGCTTCTTCGCTGGCTTCACGGGCAAGTTTATCGTCGAGGAGGTCATGAACCTGGGTTGCCTGTGCCGCCCGGTCTGGACCGATGGCATCACGCGTATCAACACCTACGTCAACGATGGCCAGCACGAGTACGGCATCCTGAACCCCGGCGCCCCGATTACGCCGGAGCATCAGAAGGAGCTCTACAACATCCTGGACACCGCGGGCGATCTTGAGTGCCTGATTGTCTCCGGCTCCGTGCCTCCTAAAGCTACGCCCGACTTCCTGGCCCAGGTTATGGAGCACGCTCAGGCTCGT
Source organism: uncultured Collinsella sp. (assembly GCA_902496115.1). Lineage (GTDB taxonomy): Bacteria > Actinomycetota > Coriobacteriia > Coriobacteriales > Coriobacteriaceae > Collinsella. The sequence continues at coordinate 3,715 of CABUZK010000062.1, forward strand.
GGCGCCGACGTCGTCCTGGACCTGTCCTCCGACAAGCTCAAGGAGCTCGCTCACAAGAAGCCGCTGCTCATTAAGCCGAACCATCACGAGATGAAGGCCATCTTCGGCGTGCCTGTCGACACCGACGACGAGGTCCGCGTTGCCATGAAGCTCGCCCACGACGCCGGCGTTCAGAACGTGCTGCTCACCCGTGGTAGCCGCGGCGACGCTTACTTCTCCAACGGCGAGGACATCTGGTACGCCAAGCGTGAGTTCAACATCAAGCTGGTCTCTTCTGTCTGCGCCGGCGACTGCACCCTCGCTGCGTTCCTGCACAAGTGGTACAGGGATCGCGACAACGTCGAGGAGGCCATGAAGCTCGCTATGGCTACCGGCGCTAACGTTGCCGAGTCCGTCGGCATCGGCGACTTCGGTCACGTCGATGAGTACAGCAAGCGCGTTGCTGTCCGCAAGCTCGATCGCAAGTAAGCGAAACTCATTATTTTCGCGTGTACGGCGCCCCGGTTTTGGCCGGGGCGCCATTTTTGTATATTGTGGGCGAGCGACAGGACAAGGACCCTGTTTCTTTTGCCCGTCATCCCGCCGCCCTGCACGCGTTCTACACCGTTCGCCGAGTCGCTATGGTCTTTTCCCGAAGCGTGGAATATACTTTCACTAACACGTTGCCTTGTGAAAGGAACTTACATGATTTACACGCTCACTGCAAATCCCGCCATTGACTACAACATTGCCTGCGACGGTCTTTCCGCCAACACCGTCACCCGCACTCGCAACGCGGTCTATACGCCCAACGGCAAGGGTCTTAACGTCTCGTTCACCCTCGATCACTACGGCGTCGACACCACGATCCTGGGCTTTTTTGCCGGTTTCTCGGGCGAGTTTATCGTCAAGGGCGCCGAGGCCCTGGGCGTGCCCGTCAAGCCCGTGTGGACCGACGGCATCACGCGCGTCAATGTCTTCCTCAACGCCGGTCCCGACACCGAGTACAACATGGTCAATGCAGGCGCTGCCATCAATGCTGCCAACGAGCAGGAAATGTTTGAGCTCATTGATTCGCTCGACGACATGACCTGCCTGGTCATTAGCGGCTCGCTGCCCCCCAACACCTCCGAGGGTTTCCTGGCCGAGGTACTTCGCCGTGTTAAGGCAAAGGGTGCCGAGTTCGTGCTTGATATCTCGAGCCATCAGCTGGCCGACCTCATTGCCATGGAGCCGTTGCTCATTAAGCCCAACGACGATGAACTGCTCGACATCTTTGGCATTAAGGTGAGCGGTGGCGACGACGAGTCCGTCAAGGGTGCGATGGCCGAGCTCCACGCCAAGGGCGCTAAGAACGTGCTGTTGACCCTGGGTGGCGCTGGCGCGTACTTCTCCAACGGAGAGCACATCTGGTTTGCCAACCGCACCTTTAAGGTCAAGCTGCTGTCGACGGTCTGCGCCGGCGACTCCTCACTTGCCGCCTTCCTGTCCGTGTGGCACGACGCTCCCGAGCGTGTTGAGGATGCCCTGCGCCTCTCGATGGCCACCGGCGCCAACGTGGTGGAGTGCCCCGGTCTGGGCGATTTTGCCAAGGTGGACGAATATAAGAAGCACATTGAGGTTCGCCAGGTCTGCTAGCCGCATCGATATGTCGTTGTCGAACACCCGCTTTGGATCTCCGAGGCGGGTGTTTTTTTGCGTTCTGGCCGCATGTGGCGCTTACTGTCCCGTTCGTTCGAATCGACGATACGATTGCATGTGCGCGCATGCTCGTTTCTTGCTAGACTTCTTGAGAACCATCGATTAACGTTTGCAGGCGCAGGAGGCCATAGCTATGTGCAATGTTTCGCTCAACGGTACGCAGCCGACCGATGCCTCCATCCGTGTCCTGCGTGCGCTCGAGGCAGCCGGTCTTGAGGCTTGGTATGTTGGCGGTTGGGTGCGTGATGCCCTGATGGGGCGCCCCAGCCACGATGTTGATATGTGCTGCAGCGGCTTGTGGCAGGAGTCCAAGGCGGCGCTCGAGTCGGCTGACATTGCTGTGGTTGAGTCGGGCATTAAATTTGGCGGCATCACGGCCATTTGCGATGGCGAGCGCATTGAGGTCACGACGTATCGCTTGGACGGTTTTTACACCGATGGCCGCCATCCCCAGAGTGTGGAGCGTGCGGCTTCGCTTGAGGACGATCTGGCGCGCCGTGACTTTACCGTTAATGCCATGGCTTGGCATCCCGATCGTGGTCTTGTCGACCGCTACGATGGCCAAGGCGACCTTGAGCGTAAACTTATCCGTGCCGTCGGAGATCCCAAGCGTCGCTTTAACGAGGACGCGCTTCGCATGCTGCGCGCGGTGCGTTTTGCCTGCCGTCTGGATTTTATGATCGAGCCTAAGACCAAACAGGCGCTTGCCGAGTGCTCGCCGCTGCTCGATGCCGTGGCTCGCGAGCGCGTGGGCATTGAGCTCGAAGGCATTCTTTCGACCGGTCATGGGGGAGACGCGATGCTACGCTACCCCGAGCTTATTTGCGCCGCCGTGCCCGAGCTTGCTGCGGGAAGGGGCTTTGACCAGTGCAGCGTCTATCATGCCTTTAATGTCTACGAGCATATCGCTCGCGTGTTGACGGTAGCGGGGGAGTTGGCACTGTGTGATGGCGTGGAGCCTTCGCCGAGCTTAATGTGGGCAGCGTTTTTGCACGACGTCTCCAAGCCTGATTGCTTTACGGTCGACCATGCGGGCAGCGGCCATTTCTACGGTCATCCCGAGCTTGGCGCCAAGAAGTCGCGCGCCATTATGGATCGTCTGGCGCTTTCGCACGATTTGATTCGCGACGTGTGCCTGCTAATCAAGTACCATGACAAGCCGCTGCGTCCCGAGCGATCCTGCCTGCTCAATATGATGCGCGCGCTTTCGGGCGAGGGCGTCGACACGCCGCGCCTGATTGACGAGCTCATGGACCTTAAACGTGCCGATACGCTGGGCAAGGCGCCGTCGTGCTTCTATTACGTCGAGACGATCGAGGAGATGCGTTCGCTCGCCCACAACCTGCTTGAGCCGGGGGAGCCCTATACGCTCAAGATGCTTGCCATCAACGGCGGCGACTTGATCCGCGCTGGCGTCAAGCCCGGGCCGGAGTTGGGGCAGCTGCTCAACGCCGCCCTCGACGCTGTGATCGAGGACAATGTTCCCAACGAGCGCGAAGCCCTTCTGGCCCATCTGCACCTGGGATAAACATCCTTTGGTTCGTCCCAAATGGGCTACCTAATTGACCTGCGCTTTCCATAACCTCACGACAAAATCTGAGCAATTTTGAATTTCTTCTTGCGCTCGCGTTTTTTGTCCCGTAATATATTTCCTCGCAGCACGGCAGTGCAGATGTCATGTGGCCCGTTCGTCTAGCGGTTTAGGACGCCGCCCTCTCAAGGCGGAGATCACCAGTTCGAATCTGGTACGGGCTACCA
>CABUZK010000063.1 GCA_902496115.1 uncultured Collinsella sp.
CAATGATTTTTTAATCCCCGTCCCAGAAAAATCACTGGGTGGGCGTGGGGGCCGGAGTTGGCCCCCGGAGATTTTTAGCGCTGGGCGGCGTCCTCGAGGAGGGCGTCCCAGATGGCGAGGGCGGCGGCTGCCTCGGCTACGGGGACGGCGCGCGGGACGATGCAGGGATCGTGACGGCCGTGGACCGAGAGCTCGGCGTTTTCCATGGCGTCCATATCTACGGTCTGCTGCTCGCGGCCGATGGAGGGCGTCGGCTTTACGGCCATGCGCCACATGACGGGCGCGCCGGTGGAGATGCCGCCCAAGATGCCGCCGGCGTTATTGGACTCGACCACTACCTCACCGGTCTCGGCATCTACGCGGTACGGATCGTTGTTCTCGCTGCCACGCATGGCAGCCACGGCAAAGCCCATGCCAAACTCCACGCCCTTCACAGCGGGAATGCCAAACGCGATTTGCGCGATGCGGTTCTCGATGCCGTCGAACATGGGGTCACCGATGCCCGCAGGAAGCCCGTAGATGCCGCACTCTACGATGCCACCGATGCTATCGAGCTCATCGCGCGCGGCCAGAATTTCCTCGCGCATGCGACCAGCAGCGGCGGCGTCAATGCAGGGCAGGTCGTTCGTAAGGATCGCCTTGCGGTCGGCCTCGCGATAGACCATGTCGTCCATGGGTAGGTCGGAGATGCCGCCGATTTGCGCGGCGTGCGCCATGACCTTGATGCCACGGGCCTCGAGTGCCTGCAGCGCAATACCGCCGGCGATGCATAAGGGGGCCGTTAGGCGGCCGGAGAAGTGCCCGCCGCCGGCGACGTCATGCATGTTGTGGTACTTCACGCGCGCCGGAAAGTCTGCATGCCCGGGGCGGGGCTTGCGGCGCAGCTCGGAATAGTCTTTGGAGCGCGTGTTGGTGTTCTCGATAATCGCGGCGATGGGTGCGCCGGTGGTGTGTCCATCGACCACACCGGCAATGATATGCGCGGCGTCGGCCTCGCGGCGCTTGGTTGCGGTCTCGTCGCGACCGGGGGCACGACGGTCCAAAAAGGCCTGCAGCTGCTCTTGGTCAACGGCAATACCAGCAGGAATGCCGTCGAGTGAGCAGCCGATAGCAGGGGAGTGCGACTGGCCGAAGATGCTTGAGTGCAAAACGTTGCCAAAGGTCGAGGACATGCTATTCCTCCTCGAGCGTGACCTTGCCGCCCAGCAGGCGGTAGTGGTCAAAGAAATCGGGATAGGACTTGTTGACGGCCTCGGCGCCGTGGATCACGACCTCGCCGGTGGCACGGCTCGCGGCGATGGCGGCCATCATGGCGATGCGGTGGTCGTTGTGCGAATCGACCTCGCCGCCGGTAAAGGCATCGACACCCTTGATGATGAGGTCGTCGCCGGCAATGCGCACCTGCGCGCCCAGTGCGGTGAGCTCATGGGTGGTGGTGGCCAGGCGGTCGGATTCCTTGATGCGCAGGCGGGCGCAATCGCGGATGAACGTGCGGCCCTGAGCCAGCGATGCCACGGCCGAGATAACAGGCACCAGGTCCGGAATGTCGTGGGCGCTCATCTCAAAGCCGGCGAGCTTGTCGGACTGGACGGTGGCGGCGTTCGTGGAGCGCACGATGCGGGCGCCAAAGCGCGAAAGCGCGGCAAGCACGTTGCGGTCGCCCTGTGCAGAGCTCAGCGACACGCCCTCGACGGTGATGGGGTCGGAGCCGATGGCGCCGGCACACAGCCAAAAGGCCGCATTGGACCAATCGCCTTCGACGGCCACGCTGCCGGGCGTGCGGTACGAGCCGCTGCTCACACGGAAGTTAGTGATCTCGGGCTGGCCGTCCTTGGCGGGGATGCGCTCGACGTTGACCTCGACACCGAAGGCCTTCATGGCCTGGATGGTCAGGTTGATATAGGGGCGGCTCTCGATAAGACCGGTCACCTGCACGCAGGAGGGCTGGGCCAGCAGCGGGGCCGCCAGCAGCAAGCCGGAAATGTACTGCGAGCTCACGTTGCCCGGCAGGATAAAGGTGCCCGGGCGCATGCGGCCGCTTGTCTTGAGCGGAAAACCGCCCAGGCCCTGCAGGTCGCAGCCGGCGGCAATGATCTCGTCGGAGAGCGGGGAGAGGGGGCGGGCGCCCAGACGGCCCATGCCCACAAAGGTGGCCTCTGCCCCCAGCGCGCAGGCGACGGGCAGCATAAAGCGCAGCGTGGAGCCGCTCTCACCGCAGTCGAGCGTACCGCCGGCAAGTGCCTTGAGCAGGCCAAACTCAATACTCTTCATGGTGGGGTGGACCTGGAAGCCATCCTCGACGGCCTCGATGCGGGCGCCCAGGGCCGTGAGGCAGCGCACTGTGGCCTCGATATCGGCGCAGGTGGTGTTGCAAGTGACGTGCGTCTCGCCGTTGGCGAGTGCGGCGCAGATGATGAGGCGGTGCGCCATCGACTTGGACGCGATGGCAGGAACGGTGCCCTTGAGCGGGGAGGGGGTGATGCGGGCTAGCATACGGATGTGTCTCCCTTCTGGCCGAGGCCCTCGGCAATTAAATCATGAAAGGTGGAAAGCGGCGTGCGGTCGATGCTGCAGCGGCCAATGCCGTGCGGAATCACCAGATCGATGGTGTCGCCGGCGCGTTTTTTGTCGTGCAGCGCCTCGGCAAAGATGGCGTCGGCCGAAAGCTCGCAGCGAGTCTTGAGGCCATGACGGGCGCAGAGCTCTTCGATGCGGCCGGGAAGTTCGGCGTTACAAATGCCGTGCAGGGCCGCGGCGCGCGTGATGATGCCCATGCCGATCGACACGCAGTTGCCGTGTCCCAGCTCAAAGTGCTCGCAGGCCTCGACGGCATGTCCGGCGCTGTGCCCAAAGTTGAGGAGCTTGCGCTGGTTGGTCTCGCGTTCGTCGGCAACGACCACGGCGCGCTTAATGTCGATATTGCGGGCGATTATGAGCGCCGCGCGGGCCACGTCGCGGTTCAGCAGCTCAAGCGTGAGCGGGGTCTTCTCCAGCTCGGCGAAGAGCTCGGGGTCGGCGATCACGGCGTGCTTGACGACTTCGCCGCAGCCGTCGGCGAACTGCTCGGGCGTGAGGGTGGCAAGGCATCCCACGTCAGCGATGACAACACTTGGCTGCCAAAAGGCGCCAGCTAGGTTCTTGCCGGCAGCCAGGTCGATGGCCGTCTTGCCGCCCACCGACGAGTCCACCATAGCGAGCAGACTCGTGGGGATCTGCACAAACTTGCAGCCGCGCATGTAGGTGGCGGCCACAAAGCCGGCTACGTCGCCCACGACGCCGCCGCCGAGTGCCACGATCACGTCGGAGCGCGAAAGCTCGTGCTCGGCCACAAACTCAAGAATGGCAACGTAGGTCTCGGCGCGCTTGTGTACCTCGCCGGCCTCGAAGGTGCAAATGCTTACCTCATAGCCTGACGCCTCCAGGCTCTGCTTAACGGGCATCTGGTAGAGCGGGCCCACGTTGGTGTCCGTCACGATGACGGCGCGGGTGCCTCCGGCGGTGGCGCGAACGAGTGGCCCTGCCTGCTCCAGCAAAAACGTGCCCACGTGTACCTGGTAGGGGCGTGCGGTGTCGATATCGATGGTAATCGCCATAAGCTATGGTCCTTTCGACCTGGCGTGATGGGTGGTCTAGTGGGCGCTCTCGTCGTCGAGTGCGCGCTTGATGCGATCGCCCTCGGCAAGGAGATTCTCAAGATAACGCTGGTCGAGGTTCTTGAGCGCACAGCTGTAGGCGCCGAGCGAATCGATCAGATGGTCGATCTCGAAGGCGAGAGCGTCGGCGTCGTCAATCATGAGCTCGGACCACATCTGCGGGTTGAGGTGTGCCACGCGCGTGAGGTCGCGGTAGCTGCCGGCCGAAAAGCCGTGGTGGACCTGGGCGGTGGGGCTCTTTACGTAGGCGTTGGACACCACGTGCGCGAGCTGGCTCGTAAAGGCGATCACGCGGTCGTGCTCGGCAGCGGTGGTCACGCTGAACTTGCCAAACCCCAAGGGACGCACCATCTCGCGCACCTGGCCCAAGAGCTCCAGCTTAAGGGCATCGTCTACCGCAGGCGGAACGAGCACGAGCGGTGCGCCCTGGAACAAGTCGGCGCGGGAGTGCGCGTAGCCCGAGAACTGCGTGCCCGCCATGGGGTGTGCGCCCACAAAGTAAAAGCCGTGCTCTCGTGCGAGCTCAAAGGCCCGCTCGCACACAATGCCCTTCACACCCACGGTGTCGATTACCACGGGGCCCATGATGGCTTCGGTGTCGGTAGCGTCGGCGAGCGCCTGGGCGTGGGCCTCGAGCCACTCGATGCATGCCTCGGGATAGCAGGCAAGGACGATGATGTCGCACTCACCGAGCGTCTCGTCGTTGAGCTCGCCGGCGACGGTACCCATGCTGGCGGCCGTCATCACGTCATCGTCGGGGTCCCAGGCAAGCACGCGAACGCCCGCCTGCGCATAGCCGCGGGCAAAGCTGCCGCCGATGAGGCCCAGGCCCACGATGCCGGCGCACTTGGGGCCGCCTTGGTTGACGCGTGCGTTTCTCACCGTACCCATGGCCTACTCCATGGTCTCTTGGCAGACGACCTCGCGGATGGCGCGGATGCGGCGCATGGTGTCGTCGAACTGGTCGGGGGTGAGGGCCTGAGCACCATCGGACCAAGCGTGGCTCGGGTCGTCGTGGACCTCGATCTCCAGACCGTTGGCGCCGCAGGCAGTCGCGGCGAGCGCCATGGGCTCGACATAGCGGGTGTAGCCGGTGGCGTGGCTGGGGTCGGCGACGACGGGCAGGTGCGACAGGTGGTGCAGCACCGGCACGGCGTTGAGGTCGAAGGTGTTGCGGGTGCGGGTCTCGAAGGTGCGAATGCCGCGCTCGCACAGGATGACGTTGTCGTTGCCCTCGCTCATGATGTACTCGGCAGCCATGAGCAACTCATCGACGGTGCCGGACATGCCGCGCTTGAGCAGGACCGGGGTCTTGGTCTTGCCGACCTCCTTGAGCAGGGGGAAGTTCTGCGCGTTGCGGGCGCCGATCTGCATGACGTCGATCTTCTTATCCAAGAAGACCTGCACGTCGCGCGGGTCCATGATCTCGGTGACGATCGGCATGTCGAGCTCGGCGGATGCCTCGCACAGCAGGTCCAGGCCGGCGGGGCCCATGCCCTGGTAGGCGTACGGGGAGGTGCGGGGCTTGTAGGCGCCGCCGCGCAGCATCGTGGCGCCGGCGGCCTTCACGCGGCGGGCGATGCGGATGAGGTTCTCGCCCTCGACGGAGCACGGGCCGGCGATGACCTGGAACTGGTCGCCGCCGATCTTGACGCCGTGGCCGCAGTCGATGATGGAGTCCTCGGGGTGGAACTTGCGGTTGGCACGCTTAAAGGGCTCGGAGACGCGCTGCACGCGCTCGACGACATCCATGGACTCGAGCAGGAACGGGTCGATCTTGGTCGTATCGCCCACCAGGCCGATGATGGTCTCGTTCTCGCCGCGCGAGACGTCGGTCTTGAGACCCTTCTTCTCAATCCAGCTGACGATATGGCCGACGGCCTCGTCGCTGGCGCTCTGCTTTAAAATCGCAATCATGGTGTGCCTCTCACCTCGATGGATAGCTCTTGCAAAAACGGCCCGCATCGCGAGCCGTTATATATGTGCATGAGAGTTTATACTAATTGTTTCACTTTTGCGTTCTAAGGTGAGCCTCTGCGCCGTGTCTCCTACGTAATTGCAAAGCTTTTTCTATTCTTTTGTTAGCCCGTGGCGCACTTGGGTATAATGCCAACCGTTCGCCCTATTAGCTCAGGGGATTAGAGCGTCTGCCTCCGGAGCAGAAGGCCGTTGGTTCGAATCCAACATGGGGCACCATCGAACGTAAGACCGTCCGAACCTCGCATGGTCCGGGCGGTTTTCTTATACCGACGCGACATGATGGGACGTGGTATGGCAGCAACGGATATCGAGCGCGGGCTTTCGACCGCCGAGGTCGAGGAGCGCATCGCCGCCGGTAAGATCAACCGCAACATGGAGCTTAAGACCAAATCGGTCAAAGAGCTCATCATCGAGAACCTCTGCACGCTGTTTAACTTGATCAACGCTGTCTTGGCGATTTTGGTGTTGCTGACCGGATCGTTCAAGAACCTCACGTTCCTGTTCGTGGTGTTTTTGAATACCGCTATCGGCGTCATCCAGTCCATGCGCTCCAAGAAGATGGTCGATAAGCTTACGCTGCTGACCTCTAAGAAGGCCATCGCGGTGCGCGACGGTGCCGAGGTGGAGCTCGACTTGGACCAGATCGTGCTCGATGACATCATCCGCTTGGGGCGCGGTGACCAGATTCCGGCCGACGCCGTGGTGGTTTCGGGTGAGGCACTCGTGAACGAGAGCCTGCTGACGGGCGAGAGCGATCTCATCAAAAAGCAGCCCGGCTCCGAGCTCATGAGCGGCAGCTTTATCGACTCGGGCCTGCTGCGCGCCCGCGTGATCCATGTTGGCGCCGACAACTACGTGGCCAAGATCAACAACGAGGCCAAGTACGTCAAAAAGGTCAATTCCGAGATCATGAATGCGCTCAACGCCATCGTGCGCTTTGCGAGCCTCATTATGATTCCGCTCGGCCTGGCGCTCTTTGCCTCGAGCGTGAGCGAGCTGTGGGATGCCGCCGGTACGCCGGGCGATAGCGCGCTTTCGTGGTGCTTTTCCGAGCTGCTTGCCGGTCGCGTGCCTTCGTCGGCGCTGCTGTCTACGGTGGGCGCTCTTTTGGGCATGATTCCGCAGGGCCTGGTGCTGCTGACTTCGTCGGTGCTTGCCATCGCCACGGTGCGCCTGGCGCGCCGCAAGGTACTCGCGCAGCAGCTCTACTGTATCGAGACGCTCGCGCGCGTCGACGTGCTGTGCCTGGACAAGACGGGCACCATTACCTCGGGCCGTATGGAGGTCGAGGGTACCTACCCGCTGCCTGTTGAGGGCGTTGGCTTTGGCGCGGACTCGGACGAGGCAGCTGTCCCCGTCGAGACCACGGTCCTGGATTTTGCGCTTGCCAACGTAGCGCGTGCCACCTCGGCAGACGCCAACGAGACCTGTCAGGCGCTGCTCAACTACTACGCC
>CABUZK010000064.1 GCA_902496115.1 uncultured Collinsella sp.
CCGACCCTAAGGTTAACTCGCATGATGATAGCAAATACGACAAGCGAGATGCCTGCGACTTGCAGGCATCTCGCTTTATCTAAATAACGTGGTTGATACTCAACCTTTATGTGAGGCTCTTATCCTATCGATAAGACACAGACTGCTGGGAGTCTTTCACGACTACGTCGTGGGCGCCGCCTTCGACGATGGAGGTGGAGCTGACCAGCGTTAGGCGTGCCTTTTCCTGGAGCTCGGGGATCGAGAGGGCACCACAGTTGCACATCGTGGACTTGACCTTGTAGAGTGTGCCGCCTACGCCGTCCTTGAGGGAGCCGGCATAGGGAACGTAGGAGTCGACGCCCTCGACGAAGCTGAGCTTCGCGGCACCGCCCAGGTCGTAGCGCTGCCAGTTGCGGGCGCGCGCGGAACCCTCGCCCCAGTACTCCTTCATGTACTGGCCGTTGACGTTGACGCGCTCGGTCGGGCTCTCGTCGAAGCGGGCGAAGTAGCGGCCCAGCATCATAAAGTCGGCACCCATGGCAAGGGCGAGCGTCATGTGGTAGTCATAGACGATGCCGCCGTCGGAGCACACGGGCACGTAGACGCCGGTCTCCTCGTAGTACTCGTCGCGAGCGCGACAGACGTCGATCAGCGCGGTGGCCTGGCCACGACCGATACCCTTGGTCTCACGGGTGATGCAGATGGAACCGCCGCCGATACCGACCTTGATGAAGTCAGCGCCGCAGTCTGCCAGGAAGCGGAAGCCCTCGGCGTCGACGACGTTACCGGCACCGACCTTGACGTCCTCACCGTAGTTGGCGCGAATCCACTCGATGGTGCGCTTCTGCCACTCGCTGAAGCCCTCGGAGGAGTCGATGCACAGGACATCGGCGCCGGCCTCGATGAGCAGCGGCACGCGCTCGGCATAGTCGCGGGTGTTGATACCGGCACCGACCATGTAGCGCTTGTCGCCGTCGAGCAGCTCGTTGGGGTTGGTCTTGTGGCTGTCATAGTCCTTGCGGAAGACGATTCCCATCAGGTGATCGTTGTCGTCGACGATGGGCAGGGCGTTGAGCTTGTTGTCCCAGATGACGTCGTTGGCAACCTTGAGGCTGATGTTCTTGTCGCCCACGATGAGCTGCTCACGCGGGGTCATGAACTCAGAGACCTTCGTCTGGTGGTCATCGCGACTGGGGCGATAGTCACGGCTGGTGACGATGCCCAGGAGCTTACCCTTGGGAGTGCCGTCGTCGGTAACCGGCATGGTGGAGTGACCGGTCTTCTCCTTGAGCTCGATGACCTGCTCCATGGTCATGTCGGGGGTCAGCGTGGAATCGGACTGAACGAAGCCAGCCTTGTGATCCTTGACGGCCTTGACCATAGCGGCCTCGGACTCGGCGCTCTGGGAACCGTAAATGAAGGACAGGCCACCCTCGGTAGCGAGCGCGACACCCATATCGACGCCCGAGACGGACTGCATGATGGCGGAAACCATGGGGATGTTCAAGGTGATTGCCGGCTTCTCACCGCGCTTAAAGCGGGTTAGCGGCGTCTTAAGAGAGACGTTGTTGGGGATGCACTGCGAGGACGAGTAACCAGGGACCAGCAGATACTCCGAAAACGTGTGGGACTCACCGGGAAAGAACGTAGCCATGTTTCTCCTTTTTCCATGCGACCGGTCGGCTGCAGGCCTCGTAGGACCCAGCCCAACCTTGGGCGCCCAATACTGGGGAAGTATGTTAACGCACTTTGACTGCTACAATGCATGATTTAAGAAGAGCACACGAGGGTTTGACGCATGCTTTGCGTTTGCCCAGCAAACACTTTAGCGGGGAGACGTGGAGCACATGGAGTACAAGACGACGGCAAAGTTGGTCATTCAAGCGTGCGACAAGGATCTGCCGGGCGTGTTTGGTCACGGCTGCGTCTTGCTGCTGCAAGGTATCGCCCGCGAGCACTCGCTCAACCGTGCCGCCAAGAGCATGGGCATGGCGTATTCCAAGGCCTGGCGCATTGTGAACGAAGCCGAAGGCCAGCTGGGCTGCAAGCTCATCGAGCGCGACGGCGCCCGCGGATCCACGCTCACCCCCGCCGGCCAGCGAGCCATAGCAGTCTACGAGGAGCTGCAGGCCGACATAAACCAGGTCATTGCTACCAAAGCCAACGACCTCATCGCCAGCATCAAAGAGTAGCCAATTTGGGACGGGGCTTTATAGCTGCACAACCCCTTCTCATAAGTTGCGGTGAAATAGGGACTGTTTATGCGGTTAAAGCCGTAAATCAATCCATATTTCACCGCAACTTATGGAGTTGAGGATGATTTAGCTAGTTGCGAAGGGCGTTGTCAAGGGTTGACGCTACAACCAGTGGGTTGTCGGTGCCGGCGAAGAGGCGGATGGTGCTCCCCTGCTTGCCGCGTGGGGCCGAAAGACGCGTCGTTGCGCCGCCGGCAGGCGATGTGCGAAACTCCCCCGGCAAAGCGTCGAACAGCTCTCCTGCGCTAAGCTCGATAAGGTCAAACTCAACTGCCGGGCCAAAACCATGCTCGAGGATTCCCGTTGCAACAGCATGGTCAGGATGCGAGCTCAGCCCGGGATAGCGCACGTTGCGCACCATCTCGTTGGCGGCCAGATACTCGGCCAGCGCGCGGGCGCGGTCGAAGTGTGCCTGCATGCGGGTATTGAGCGAGTCCAGCCCGCGCTCCAGCACACCGGCCTCGTCAGCAGGCAAATTAAGCTTTGCCAAGCCGCAGTCCTCAAACAGGGCATATGTGCACGCGGCAGCAGCATCCACACGATGGCGCTTAAGCTGCGAGCGCGCAACCGATACGGCAACCAACTTGCGTGAAGCATCACCGGCGCACACGCGGTCGAGCGCCTCGAGGGACAGCGCAGCACCCAGACGCAGCGGATCGCAGCCAAAAGCCGACGCCACGGTGTTGTCCACAACCAGCAACGCATGGGCCTCACGCGCCGCCCGACCCAGCGCACGCAGATCGGGCACACACAGGCCAAAGCCGCCGATTGAGTTCACAAACCACCACAGGTGCGGCCCCTCGGCATCAAACGAAGCATCAAAGTTCTCGGACGCGGCGACAAACGCTGCAACCGACGGCTCACCCACCATAGCCACGTCGCAGGCATCAAAGCCGCTCGCAAACGTATCGGCAAAGTCATCGGCAAACGCGACCAGGCGGTCACCAGGACGCACAATCCCCAGCTGCGACAGCGCTGCCGGCACATGCGGGACCGCAAGCAACCACGCCTCGCGCGCACTGGACCTCAAAGCCCAGGCCTCTTCTAGCTGCTGTACATCCACGCGGCACCGTCCCTTCATAAGCAAAAACCCACGATGCGGGTGTTCCCCGCATCGTGGGCAACGGCTGCAGTATAGCGCCGATATGCGACGACTCGCCTAAATGCTGAGCGTATGGTAGTTTACGTTCGCACCCGGGGCGTCAACGGACACACCATAGGCCTCGGGATAGATGCGTGTCGAAAACACGAGCGCGCCATCGTTCACAAACACCTCGACCGACGAGACATCGCCGACAATGCGCACGTTACGAACCTCGTCGACGGGCTCCCAGCGCACGGTACGACCACTACCGGCAGAAGTGCGACCCCCATCGGTAAATCGCATCTCAAAGCGCGCGGACAGTTCGCCCTCGGCGGGCACAAACGCCAGCTTCAGCTCGCCATCAACGGTCGCGGTGAACGCACCGTCAACACCGTCGACAACAACGTCAAAGCAGGTATCGCCGGCAACCTCCAACGAGCCCTCCCCTACACGCACCGAGGCATAATGGTGCTCAATCTCGCGCGCCGGCTGCTGCAGTACCACGCCGCCACCGGCCGTAAGCTCGCGCGGCACCGTCATGCAGTGCTGCCAGCCGCACACCACGGTCGGTGCGTTGCCATAGGTCGGCTCATCGGGCATGCCCATCCAGCCGATTAGAATATGGCGACCGTCCTCGGCCGTGAACTCCTGCGGCGCATAGAAGTCAAAACCGGCGTCCCACAGGCGGAACTCGCCCAGCTCATAAGCGTCCTTGCCACCCGTAATGTCGCCCGATACAGGCATGTAGCCAGCAGCGTATACGTTCCCGCGGTCCCAACGACCGCCCTCAAGGCCCTGGGGCGAGAACGACAAAAATGCAGCGGTATCGCCATTCGCATCGAGCTCAATATAGCCGGGGCACTCCCACATAAAGCCAAAACGCTCGGGCGTAGACACACGGTTCTCGAGCTCCCAGCTCAGCATGTCGGCCGAGCCATACACCAGGATCTCGCCCACATCGCGCCCGGCACCCTCACCGTGCATGGCGCAAAATCGACTATCGACATGCGGCCCATCCACGCGACGACGCGCGCCCAGCACCATGTGATAACGCCCGTCCGCGTCACGCCACACCTTGGGGTCGCGCACGTGGCAGGTCAAATCCTCGGGATAATCCTCGGACGTCAGCACCACGCGCTTTTGGCTGAACTCCCGACCGGCAAGGCCATCAACGCTCTCGACATAGACGGTATCGGCGCGGCGGCCGGTATTGACGTAATCGTACGTACCGTCAGCATCGGAAAGCTTAACGTTGCCCGTATAGAGCACGCGAATGCGACCGTCTTCGGCAAGCGCGGAGCCCGAATACACGCCGTGACAATCGAACGGCTCGTCGGGCAGCAGCGGGGCGCCAACGTAGTCCCACGTCATAAGGTCACGGCTCGTCGCATGGCCCCACATCTTGACGCCGCCGTTCACATCAAACGGGGCATACTGAAAGTACGCGTGAAATACGCCATCTGCCTGGCAAAGACCGTTGGGGTCGTTGAGCCAGCCCGCCGGCGGCATAATATGAAAGCGCTGACCATACGCGCCATGACCGCACTCAGAGGCGGCGGCGTCAACAGCGGCGACCAGCTGTGCAAGATCGCGCCCAAGGGCATTAGACATATCAAAGTCCTAACGGATCGAAAGTAACAAGGCGCCAAAGATCGGCACCAGATACGGGAAACGCCCGCGAGCATACAACCCGCGGGCATCCCCTCAATCAAAAGCTCTTAGGCCTGCCCGGAAGCCTTGGGCTCGTCCTTGTACAGGACAAACGAGACGCCAAAGGAAACCAGCGCGGCGACCGCAAACATGATCGCGTACTGCACGGGCTGGGCCAGGCACAGCAGGATACCGAAGATGCCGGTAACGCCGGTGCCGGAAGCGGCAAGCGAGGTGAGCGCGCAGACCAGGGCACCGCAACCGCCGCCGATGCAGCCGGCGATGAAGGGCTTAAAGAAGCGCAGGTTCACACCAAAAATGGCCGGCTCGGTAATACCCATGAAGGCGGACAGAGCCGAAGGAAGCGCCAGGCCCTTGATCTTGGCATCGCGGGTTTTAAAGGCAACGGCGAGCGCGGCGCCACCCTGTGCGATGTTGGCAGCGCTGGCGATGGGCAGCCAGTAGGTCACACCGTACTGGGCGAGCTGGCCCAGGTCGATGGCGGTGTACATCTGGTGGATACCGGTAACGACCGTGGGGGCATAGAACAAGCCGACGATAAAGGAACCGATGCCGAAGGGCAGGGTCAGCAGGGCCTGGATCAGACCGAGGATGGCGTTCTCGGCCCAGACAAAGATGGGGCCGACGGCAACGAGCGTCACGAGCACGGTCACGAACACCGAGACGAGCGGGGTCACAAAGAGGTCGAACATCTCGGGAACGATCTTGTGCAGGCGCTTCTCGAGGAAGGCCAGAATGGCGCAGGCGATAACGATGGGGATCACGTGGCCCTGATAGCCGACCCACTCAAAGCTGTACACGCCGGGGATGACGGTGACCATGGTCTGAACGCCCTCGGAGGCAACCGTGTAGGCGCTCTGCAGCGAGGAGTTGATAAACGCACCGCCGACGACGGCACCCAGGTACGGGTTGGCGCCAAAGGCCTTGGCGGCGGAGTAGCCGATCAGGATCTGCAGAATGCCAAAGGACGTTCCCGAGACCAGGTCGGCGATCTTATAGATAAAGTTATTGGTGTCGAGCGCGATAAAGCCGTTGGAGGCCATAAAGTTGAGGGCGCTCATAATGCCCAGCAGCAGGCCCGAAGCCACGATGGCAGGGATGATGGGGACAAAGACGTCGCCGAGCACCTTAATGGCACGCATAAAGATGTTCTGCTGCTGCGCCGCGGCCTCCTTGACCTCGGCCTTGGTGGCAGCCTCGACGCCACTGAGCGCGATGAACTCCTCGTAGACCTTGTTGACGGTGCCGGTGCCAAAAATAATCTGCAGCTGGCCCTGGGCCTCAAAGACGCCCTTAGCGCCGTCGACGTTCTCGATGGCCTCCTTGTTAACCTTGGAATTATCGGCAATCACCAGGCGAAGACGCGTGGCGCAGTGCGCGGCCGAAACAACGTTGTCGGCGCCACCGACGTTGTCGAGCACCTCTTGGGCTGATTTGCGGTAGTCCATGACTTCCCTTTCCTCCAACGGGCGCATGTGCACCCGGCCATCTTTGACACTTACACTGTAATCGTTTTCAGTTTCATATGTCTGTAATCGTTTTCATAGTAGAGTGAACGGTAGGAAAAAGCCGGCGAATGGTAGTTTTACGGCAAAACAAGGCGACTTAGAGGCAGACAGACGTGCCCAAGACCTAGACATTCATAAGCTGATGGCCGAGTTTGAGCGTCTTGAGACCGCTCTCCCCCTCCACGCCATCGAGCGTGTTGAGCAACATATTGGTCGCCTCGACGCCACTGGTCAGGTAACCATAATGCACAGTGGGAATGCCGCCTGTCAGCGCGCGCAAAAACGCATTGTCGCCAAAACCGCTCACACGGTGTATGCCCTCGCCTATGCCGCGAACCTCATCGATGGCACGCAACGCGC
>CABUZK010000065.1 GCA_902496115.1 uncultured Collinsella sp.
CGCTACAAGTTCCGCACGAGCCGAAGAGCACTAAACGTGCTCTTCGTGCGAGCAGGACTGTCCGCAGTAGCGAATAAAGCCAAGCCGCCCGATCCCAGCTAAGATTAAAGGAGCTGATATGTGCGATTGCACAGATCATAAGGACGAGTTCCCTGCCTACGACGCGCAGGCCATTGAGTCCAAGTGGATGAAGGCCTGGGAGGACTCCAACCTCTTTGCTGTCGACACCGACGACAGCAAGCCCAAGAAGTATGTGCTCGAGATGTTCCCGTATCCGTCGGGCGACCTGCACATGGGCCACGCGCGCAACTATACCATCGGCGACGCCATGGCCCGTCAGGCCCGCATGCGCGGCTTTGACGTGCTGCACCCCATTGGCTTTGACGCCTTTGGCCTGCCTGCCGAGAACGCTGCCATCAAGCACAACACGCAGGCTGCCGCCTGGACGTATAAGAATATGGACCAGGCGCTCGCCACGATGAAGCGCATGGGTTTCTCCTACGATCTGGATCGCATGGTCAAGACCTGCAGCCCCGACTACTACCGCTGGGGCCAGTGGATCTTTGAGAAGCTGTGGGAAAAGGGCCTGGTCTACCGCAAGAAGAACCCGGTCAACTGGTGCCCTAACTGCAAGACCGTTCTGGCCAACGAGCAGGTCACCGAGGGCAAGTGCTGGCGCTGCGGCACCGAGCCCGAGAAGCGCGACCTTGAGCAGTGGTACTTCAAGATCACCGAGTACTCCCAGGAGCTGCTCGACGACCTGGAGAAGCTCCCCGGCTGGCCCGAGCGCGTCAAGCAGATGCAGGCCAACTGGATCGGCCGCTCAGAGGGCGCCGAGGTCGACTTTACCCTGTGCGACCAGGATGGCGAGCCCATCGAGGGCGACGAGGGCAAGATCACCGTCTTCACCACGCGTGCCGACACCCTCTTTGGCGTCTCCTTCTTTGTTCTGGCTCCCGAGTACGCTCGTCTGCACGAGCTCGTCGAGGGCACGGAGTACGAGGAGGCCGTCACCAAGATCGTCGAGGACTCCAAGCATATCTCTGCCGTCGAGCGTGCCCAGGGCACCCTCGAGAAGCACGGTGCCTTTACCGGCCGCTACGTGGTGAACCCCGTCAACGGTGAGAAGGTCCCCGTGTGGGTTGCCGATTATGTCGTCGCCGACTACGGCACCGGCGCCGTCATGGCCGTTCCCTGCGGCGACCAGCGCGACTTTGAGTTTGCCCGCAAGTACGACCTGCCGATCGTGCCGATCATCCTGGACGATGACGACCGCGCTGCCGTCGAGGCCAGCGGCGAGACCATCGATACCTTCCATGCCGAGACCGTCGACTGGGATTGCGCCCACGCTGCCGAGGGCACGCTTGTACAGTCCGGCAAGTACACCGGTATGCGCGGCGGCAAGCACTCCGAGGGCGAGGCTGCCATCGTGGCCGACCTCGAGGCCATGGGCTGCGGCCGTCGCAAGGTCGAGTTCCGCCTGCGCGACTGGCTCATCAGCCGCCAGCGCTATTGGGGCAACCCCATCCCGGCCATCCACTGCGAGCACTGCGGCATCGTGCCCGTGCCCGAGGATCAGCTGCCGGTGACGCTGCCCGAGAACCTGGACCTGGGCGCCGGCGAGACCCTTGCCGAGTGCAAGGACTTCTACGAGACCACCTGCCCGGTCTGCGGCCGCCCGGCCAAGCGCGAGACCGATACCATGGACACCTTCACCTGCTCCAGCTGGTATTACCTGCGCTATACCGATCCGCACAACACCGAGCTGCCCTTCTCCCGCGAGGCGGCCGACCGTTGGATGCCCGTCGATAACTACATCGGCGGCATCGAGCACGCCATTTTGCACCTGCTCTACAGCCGCTTCTTTACCAAGGCGCTGCGCGACCTGGGACTGCTGAGCGTGGACGAGCCCTTCACCAACCTGCTGTGCCAGGGCATGGTCAAGGACGAGAACGGCGACACCATGTCCAAGTCCAAGGGCAACGTCGTGCCCCCGAGCTCGGTTATCGAGCCCTACGGCGCCGACACCATGCGTCTGGCGATCCTGTTTATCGCCCCGCCCGAGAAGGACTTCGACTGGGATCCCAAGGCCGTCGAGGGCGCCAACCGCTTTATCAAGCGCGCCTGGCGTATCGTGTGGCAGCTCGTCCAGTCGGGTGACGGCAACGTTGCCTTCGACAAGTCCGTGCTCGACGAGACCGCGATGAAGCTCTATCGCGAGCGTCACCGCACCATCGCCAAGTGCACCGAGGACTTCGATCGCGGCCAGTTCAACACCGCGATCTCTGCCGTCATGGAGCTCGTCAACGCGGCGAGCGCCTACCTCAACGCCACCGAGGGTGCTGACCGCGACAAGGCCCTGTGCTACGGCGTGGCCAAGGACATCGTGAGCGTCCTGGCGCCCATCTGCCCGTTCTGGGCCGACGAGCTGTGGCACGAGGCGCTCGGCTGCGAGGGCAACGCTTACACCGCCGCCTGGCCCGAGTTCGACCTGGCCGAGTCCATCGAGGACACGGTGCAGATCGTCGTCCAGGTACTCGGCAAGGTCCGTGGCCGCATCGACGTGGCCCGCGATGCCTCCAACGAGGAAATGCAGGCTGCCGCCGAGGCCGCTGTCGCCAAGTGGCTCGAGGGCAAGACGGTTGTCAAGGCCATCTGCGTGCCCGGCAAGCTGGTCAACCTGGTGGTCAAGTAAACGCCACGCGCATAGTTGACGCATAAAAGACGAGGGGCGATCCGATGGGGTCGTCCCTCGTTTTGCGTTGTATGCCCCGCTTGGCTTGTGCCGAGCGTCACCCGCTACGGAATGTGTACCAGGTCCCTAAAATAGACATTGCCCGTCTGCTCCTCGAACATCCAGATATTGAGGTAGATGTCGTTGAGGTCGCTGTTCACGTCAAAGTCCGGATCGTCGTAGGTGCCTACAAAGGTGAGCATCGCGGTCGTTTCTTCGCCTGCGGCGACAGGCTGGCGCATGCGCACGTCGCGGACGACACCGTTGACGTAGGCATAAGCATCGACATCGCCAAACATCATGTCGACATCGGTGTTGTTTGTCACCGCAAAGACCAACACGGCGTCGCCGTAGCCATCCGTGTCCTTGCCCACGCAGGCAACATGGACGTTCTCGTCTGCCTCAAGATCGATGGGGAACTGTTCTTGAGGGTCGGGACCTAAGCCCTGGGGGTCGACTATGTCTTCGTCTATTTTGTCGAAATGCTCCGTGGGCGCCGCTTTCTCGATGGCTTTGGTGCTGCCGAGATCCGGCTCGCATGGTCCGGTGTTGCCATCGATGTTGCTGCAGCCCGCCAGAGCGAACGAGCAGGTTGCAATGGCGAGCGCGATCTTGCAGAGAGTGCCTAGGCGTTTCATGGTGTCTCCTTGCCGTAGAGGATCTGGAAGGTTGTGCGGTCTATGCGTGAATACGGCTTATCTGTTTCAGAATGTCCCTTACGTGCAGTCTGGCCGATGTGCGACCAGGGATGGAATGCCCGTAGGGCCCGATTCGGACGGCGCGCTGGGACGTATGGCCCGTTTTGGGGCTTTTGGGTGGGCGCCGTGCAGGATTCCTCGCCAAATTGTCCTATTCTTGTGGAGAAGCTGTGGGCGCGCTGACCTGCGAATTTCTTTGACGCTTGCACGTTTTCGCAGGTATTGGTATAGTTTACTTGCAAATGAAGTTGTAATTGAAAGAAGTGGGGTTTCGGCCCCGCTTCTTTTTTGTATGGATGGAGGTGCCACAATGGTCAAGACCAAGACCGAGCAGGCGATCATCGACGCGCTCGAGGCCGTCGCTCCCCAGCACGATGTCGATATTGTCGACGTTGAGCTCGTGGGCGCCACCAAGGCCCCCTGCGTGCGTGTGCGTATCGAGGGTGCCGAGGGTCAGAGCCTGTCGCTCAACGACGTCACGGCCAATACCAAGTGGGTCGGCGACGTGATCGAGGAGCTTGACCCCATTTCTTCGAGCTACACGCTCGAGGTGTCGAGCCCGGGTATGGCGCGCCCGCTGCGCCGCCCGCGCGACTTTGCCCGTTTTGTGGGCGAGGACTGCGAGCTCACCTCCACCGCCACCGAGGGCCGTCGCAAGTACTCCGGCAAGATTGCCGCCGCGACCGAGACGAACGTGACCCTCGAGCTCGAGGACGGCGAGTCCGTCACCCTCGATTTCTCTGATGTTAAAAAGTGCAAGTTGAAGCCCACCTATGACTTCAAGCCCGCGAAGGAAGGAAAGTAAGATGGCAGCATCCGACATGATGTCCGCCCTGATGGAGCTTTGCCAGGAGAGGCACATCGACCAGCTCTACCTGATCGACCGCCTGGAGCAGTCGCTCGCCAAGAGCTATGCCGAGATCCTGCATCTTGAGTGGGGCGCCAAGGTGACCATCGACCGCACCACCGGCAAGATCTATGTCTACCGTCTGGAGCCGATTGACGATTCCATGGACGAGGAGGGCAACTTCACCGAGTTCGAGGAGATCGACGTCACCCCCAAGAACACGAGCCGCATCGCCGCCCAGCACGCCAAGGCCGAGATTAACGCCATCGTGCGCAACTCCGCCCGCGAGCAGATTTACGAGGAGTTCTCCGGCCGTATCGGTGACCTCATCAGCGGTACCGTGCTGCAGTCCACGCCCGACTTCACGATCGTCAAGATCCGCGATGGCGTCGAGGCCGAGCTGCCGCATTTTGACCAGCGCCGTTACGAGAACGAGCGCAACGAGCGTCCGATGGGCGAGCGCTATCTGCACAACCAGCACATTAAGGCCGTGATCATCGACGTCCGCGATCCCAACTCCAACCTGCAGCCGGTTCGCGGCGAGCACAGCCGTCCGCCGATCGTCATCTCCCGCACCCACCCCGAGCTCATGCGTCGTCTGTTTGAGCAGGAGGTGCCTGAGATCTATGAGGGCACCGTCCAGATTAAGTCGATTGCCCGCGAGCCCGGCCAGCGTTCCAAGGTCGCCGTCCACTCGCTCGACGATCGCCTGGATCCCGTGGGCGCCTGCGTCGGCCCCAAGGGCAGCCGCGTTCGCGCCGTCGTGGGCGAGCTCCGCGGCGAGCGCGTCGACGTCATCCTGTGGGATGCCGATCCGGCCGTCTACGTCGCCAACGCCCTGTCGCCTGCCAAGGTCACCCGCGTCCTCATCGACGAGGAGAAGGCCTACGCCGGCGTCATCGTGCCCGACGACCAGCTTTCGCTCGCCATCGGCAAGGAGGGTCAGAACGCCCGCCTCGCCGCTCGCCTGACCGGCTGGCACATCGACATCAAGTCCGAGACCCTTGCCGCCGACATCCTCAAGAACGTCCCCGTTCACGAGGAGCCCGCCGCCGACCTGATCGGTGACGAGGAGGATGACGACGTCCGTCGCTGCGAGTACGTGTCCGAGGACGGCGTCCAGTGCCGCAACCAGGCCCGTCCGGGCTCCCGTTTCTGCGGTGTCCACGACACCGACGCCTTCGATGATGCGGAGGACCTGATCTAGCGCGCGGTCGCGCCGGGCGGGTCCCGGCGCATCTCCCACGCTCGTTCAGTCTCTAGGCACCCAAGGTGCCAGAAAGGGTAGGTGAAGTCATATGGCAAAAGTCCGTGTGTCCACCCTGGCCAAAGAGTTCGGCATGACCTCCAAGGAACTGATGGGTCATCTCGCCGAAATGAAGATTCCTGCTAAGTCCGCTTCCTCCGCTCTGGAGGACGCTTACGTCGCCATGGTCCGCAAGCAGCTCGCCTCGGTGATCGAGGCCCGCGCCAAGGAAGTCGAGGCCGCCAAGCAGGCCGAGGAGGAGGCAGCCGCCGCCGAGGAGGCAGCGCGCGCTGCCGAGGCCGAGCGTGAGCGCATCGCCGCCGAGAAGGCACGCGAGGAGGAGCGCCGCCAGTTCGCCGCCGCCCAGGCTGCCGAGGAGGCCGCCCGCGCCGAGGCCGAGGCCAAGAAGAAGGCCGAGCAGGAGCGCCTTGCCCGCGAGAAGGAGGAGGCTGCCCGCGAGGCCCAGCGCCGCGCCGTCCCCGCTTCCGACTCCGGTTCGCGCTTCCGTTCGTTGCTCGACCAGATCGCCGCACAGGAGACCGTGCTCAAGGAGAAGAAGGACGCCGAGGAGAAGGCCAAGGCCGAGCGCGCCTCCGAGCGCGGCAACCGTCGTGGCGGCAACAACGACC
>CABUZK010000066.1 GCA_902496115.1 uncultured Collinsella sp.
CCCCTACAGCTTAATGTCGAAGTTGATCTCGGGGACGGCGGCTAGGTCTGCCAGGGTCACGCCGTCAACGTACTTTTCGATCACGTCATCCAGGCCGCGCCAGAACTTGACCGTTGAGCACAGATCGCTGCGGGTACAGCTGTTGTCGATGCCGTCGCACGCCACCGGAGCCGTGCTGCCCTCGACGGCACGCAGGATGTCGCCAGCGCGCACCTCGGCCGGGTCCTTGGCCATCATGTAGCCGCCGCCCTTGCCGCGCACGCTCTTAAGCAGGCCCGCCTTCATAAGCGGACGAACCAGCTGCTCCAGATACTTTTGTGAGATATGCTCGCGGTCGGCGACCTCGCGCAGGGCAATCTTGCCCTCGACGTCACCAAGCGCTGCGATATAGATCATCAGCCGGAGGGCATAGCGGCCCTTAGAAGAAATGAGCATACCTACCCTCTCATCGTTGCCGGGACAAAATACCAGGCCTATTTGTCCCAAATCTTATGCACGCGGGGCAAACAAACCTGATTATTATGTACCACATCTAAAAAGTCGAGTGGATTAGTCGGGTTTTCCCTTGACTAACGCCGAACCCATAGTAACTTTATTCCGAGAAGATTCCTAGGGTTTAGTACACCTATGAGTACACCATATACAGAGAGGGACAGCATGAGCGCAAATCCGCTGCTTTCCATTGAAGGTCTGACCGCCTCCGTGGACGAGAAGACCATCCTCCACAACGTCAACCTCAACGTCGCCGCCGGCGAGACCCACGTGCTGATGGGACCCAATGGCGCCGGCAAGTCCACCCTCGGCCACCTGGTCATGGGCGACCCCGTCTATACCGTCAACGACGGCCGCATCGTCTTTGACGGCCAGGACATCACCGAGCTCACCACCGACAAACGCTCGCGCGCCGGCCTGTTCCTGAGCTTCCAGGCCCCGGTCGAGATCCCGGGCGTGCCGCTGTCGAGCTTTTTGCGTGCCAGCATCGCCGGCCGCCCCGGCCTGGAGATGAAGGGCAAGGAGTTCCGCCGGCGCGTCAAGGAGCTCGCGGCAGAGCTCAACATGGACACCGCCTACCTCAACCGCGAGCTGGGCGTGGGCTTCTCGGGCGGCGAGAAAAAGAAGGTCGAGATGCTCCAGCTTCTGCTGCTGCAGCCTAAGCTCGCCATCCTGGACGAAACCGACTCGGGCCTGGACGTCGACGCCCTGTCCACCGTCAGCCATGGCATGGACGCCTACCGCAAGAGCTGCGACGGCTCCATGCTCATCATCACGCACAACACGCGCATCCTGGAGCACCTGGATGTCGACCGCGTCCACGTTATGGTCAAGGGCCACATCGTGCGCGAGGACGACGCCTCGCTCATCCCCTGGATCGACAAGAACGGCTTTGAGACCTTCGAGCGCGAGGCCGCCGAGCAGCGCGCCCAGGCCGAGGCCGCCGCTGCCGAGCAGCAGGCGTAAAGGGGCGACGCAATGACCAAGAACCGCACCGAGGTCGCGGACATCGACCGCAGCCTCTACGACTTCACCTATGGCGAGGAGGGATTCGAGCGCCTCGACGCCGGCATCACGCCCGACATCGTGCGCGAGATCAGCGCCAAGAAGGACGAGCCGCAGTGGATGCTCGACCTGCGCCTCAAGTCCCTCGAGATCTTCAATCGTTTTCCCGACCCGACGTGGGGCCCTTCCATCGAGGGCCTGGACATGGACAACATCGTCACCTACGTCAAGCCCAACACCGACCAAAAACACAACTGGGAGTCGGTGCCCGACGACATCAAGAACACCTTTGAGCGCCTGGGCATCCCCGAGGCCGAGCGTAGCTACCTGGCGGGCGTCGGCGCGCAGTACGACTCCGAGCTGGTCTACCACAACATGCAGGACACCGCGTCCAAGATGGGCATCGTCTACTCCGGCATCGAAGAGGCCCTGCACGACCCGCAGTGGGAGCCGCTCATCCACGAGAAGTTTATGACGCTCATCCCGCCCACCGACCACAAGTTTGCGGCCCTGCACGGTGCCGTGTGGTCGGGCGGCTCGTTTGTCTACGTGCCCAAGGGCACCAAGCTCGATTTTCCGCTGCAGAGCTACTTCCGCCTCAACGCCAAGGGCGCCGGCCAGTTTGAGCACACGCTCATCATCGTCGAGGACGACGCCGACCTGCACTTTATCGAGGGCTGCTCCGCACCCAAGTACAACGTGGCCAACCTCCACGCCGGCGCTGTGGAGCTCTTTGTGGGCAAGCGTGCGCACCTGCGATACTCGACCATCGAGAACTGGTCCAAGAACATGTACAACCTCAACACCAAGCGTGCGCGCGTGGACGAGGACGGCGACATCGAGTGGATCAGCGGCTCCTTCGGCAGCCACGTGGGCTACCTCTACCCCATGAGCGTGCTCAACGGCCGTCGCGCCCGCTCGAGCTTTACCGGCATTACCTTTGCCGGCGCCGGCCAGAACCTCGATACCGGCTGCAAGGTCGTGCTCAACGCGCCCGACACCTCGGCAACCGTCGAGACCAAGGGTATCTCCAAGAGCGGCGGCATCCAGACCTTCCGCAGCTCCATCGTGGCCACGCCTAAGGCCGAAGGTTCCAAAGCAACCGTGAGCTGCCAGTCGCTGATGCTCGACGACCAGAGCCGCTCCGATACCATCCCCGCCATGGACATCCGCGCCAAGAACGTCGACATCGGCCACGAGGCCACCATCGGCCGCATCGGCGACGACAAGGTGTTCTACCTGATGAGCCGCGGCATATCGGAGGAAGAGGCCCGCACCATGATCGTCAACGGCTTTGCCAACCCGGTCTCCAAGGAGCTGCCGCTTGAGTACGCCGTCGAGATGAACAACCTGATCAAGCTCGAGATAGAAGGAGCGATCGGATAATGAAACAGGAAACCAACACCGCTGCTACCACGCTCGAGCAGGTCAACGCTATGCCGGCCGCCACTTGGGGCTGGCTCAAGATGAACCAGACCAAGCTCGAGCTTTCGGACGAACTTGCCGCCGCTCCCGCCGAGGCCGTTGAGGTCGAGGGCCTGGACGAGCAGTTTGCCGGCTCGGCCGACGCCTTCGATACCGCCATGGACGCCATGGCCAAGCGCTTCCCCGAGCGCCGTGCCTCCGCCCCCGGCGACGCCGTCGACCGCGCCCGCATCACGCCCGAGACCGAGCTCGACGTGCCCGCCACCTCCGTCTACCAGGCCGGCGCTATCAAGCTCGAAGAGGAGCTCTCCCCCGCTGAGGCCTTCGAGACCGGCATGGGCGAGGCCGCCTACACCTATCTGGCCGATCACGCCACCAAGCGCGTCGTCATCGATGTGCCCGCGTACGGACGCGCCACGGTTACCGTGCGCGTGAGCGGTGTCGACGCCGCCGCGGCCATCGCCGCTATCGATGTCGTCGCCCGTCCGCAGGCAACGCTCGACCTGCAGATCGCCCTGGACTCCCCCGTCAACGGCCAAGGCGTCGTGGGCTCCGTGCTGCGCGTGTGCGCTCACGAGTACGCCACCGTCAACGTAACCTGCACGCAGACGCTCGATGACAGCTGGATCGCGCTCGACGACACCGGTCTGTTCCTGGACGAGGGCGCGCGCGTCAACGTGCAGCACACCGTTCTGGGTGCCGGCGCCAGCGCCACCGGCCTTGCCGGCGACCTGCTGGGCGACACCGCCAAGGTGACCATCGATACCGATTACCTGGGTGCCCGCGAACAGGTGCGTGACTTTAACTACGAGCTGCGCCACCGCGGCCGCAAGACCGAGTGCGAGATCGACGCCAACGGCGTGCTGACTGGCACGTCAAAGAAGGTCTACCGCGGCACCATCGACCTCGTGCACGGCTGCAAGGGTGCCGTCGGCACCGAGCGCGAGACGGTGCTCTTGGCCAACAAGGGCGTCGACAACAAGACCGTTCCCGTCATCCTCTGCGACGAGGACGACGTCGCCGGCAACCACGGCGCCACCATCGGTCACGTCCGCGACGAGCAGCTGTTCTACCTCGCCTGCCGCGGCCTTGACCAAAACGCCGCCGAGGACCTGTTCATCCGCGCCAAGCTGGAGGACGCCGCGCTTTCCGCCATCGACGAGCGCACCCGCGCCGCCGTCGTTCGCTTGGGCAACAACCTAATCGACAACTTTGAGGAGGAGCTCGCATGATCGACACCGAGCACGTTAAATGCGATACCTGTACTGCCCCCGAGCCCATGGAGCTCGACGCCAGCGACGAGGCCTCGCGCGGCTGGCCTACCGTCGACATCGAGACCAATCCCTACAAGGCGCAGTTCCCGCTGTTCCAGCAGCACCCCGAAATCGCCTTCCTCGATAGCGCCGCTACCGCACAGCGCCCCGCCTGCGTGCTCGACGCCGAGCGCGACTTCTACCAGCGCATGAACGCCAACCCCCTGCGCGGCCTGTACTCGCTGTCCGTCGAGGCCACCGAGGCTATCGCGAAGGTGCGCCAGCAGATCGCCGATGTCATCGGCGCCCCCCAGGCCAACGAGGTCGTCTTCACCCGCAACACGAGCGAGTCGCTCAACCTGGTCGCCAAGAGCTTTGCGCCCACGGTGCTGGAGCCGGGCGACGAGGTCGTCATCACCATCATGGAGCACCACTCCAACCTGATCCCGTGGCAGCAGGTCTGCCGCGAGACCGGCGCCAAGCTCGTCTACCTCTACCCCACCAAGACCGGCCAGCTAACGACCGAGGAAGTTCTGTCCAAGGTGGGCCCCAAGACCAAGATCTTGGCCGTGGGTCAGGTCTCTAACGTGCTGGGCGTTGAGAATCCGGTCAAGAACCTCGGCAAGCTCGTGCACAAATACGGCGGCTATCTGGTCGTCGACGGTGCGCAGTCGCTGCCGCACATGCCGGTCGATGTGGCCGATCTGGGAGCCGATTTCTTTGCCTTTAGCGCGCACAAGGCTATGGGCCCCATGGGCATCGGCGTGCTGTGGGGCAATATGGACCTGCTCAACGCCATGCCGCCCATGCTTACCGGCGGCGAGATGATCGACTCGGTCACCGAGCAAGACGCCGTCTGGGCGCCCGTCCCCGAGAAATTCGAGGCCGGCACGCAGGACGCCGCCGGCATCTTCGCCACGGGCGCGGCGCTTGACTACCTGGTCAACACGGTAGGCTACGAAAACATCCAGACCCGTGAGAAGGCACTCGTCCACTACCTGATGGGCGAGCTCATGCAGCTCGACTTTGTCCAGATCATCGGCTCCATCTATTGGGACAACCACCACGGCGTCGTCAGCTTTAACGTCAAGGGCATCCACCCGCACGATGTCGCGAGCATCATGGACATGGACGGCGTTTGCATCCGCGCCGGTCACCACTGCGCGCAGCCTCTGCTCACCTGGCTGGGCGTCGAGAACCTTGCCTGCTGCCGCGCCAGCGTGGCCTTCTACAACGACAAGGCCGATATTGACAAGTTCATCGCCGGCCTGCATCACGTTTGGAGCACGTTCAATGGGTAATCTGTACACCTCTACCACGTTTATGGAGCACAACTCGCACCCCGACTACAAGTACGAGATGGATGCCCCCACGCACGAGCACGACGGCATCAACCCCAGCTGCGGCGATGAGCTCACTCTGCAGCTGCGTGTCGAGAACAACGTGATCGAGGAGGCCTCCTTTACCGGTCACGGCTGCGCCATCAGCCAGGCCAGCGCCGATATCATGGCCGAGCTCATCACCGGCGAGACGGTCGAGGAAGCACGTCGTCTGGCAGGGCTTTTCCTCGCCATGATCCGTGGCGAGCAGCTCTCCGAGGAAGACCTGGAAGACCTGGACGAGGCCGCCCAGCTCCAGGACATCTCGCACATGCCCGCCCGCGTCAAATGCGCCGAGTTAGCCTGGCGCACCCTCGACGGCATGCCCACGGGACAAAATAATCAGTAATAGTTGTCTCAAATCTGAAGAATTCTGTTGGCCGAATCGCTTAACTTTCGCGATTCGGCCATTTTCTTTTCTGCCTTTATTTCGAGCCCTCGGCCTGCGCGTCCACCTGCGCATAAGCGCGCACAATGCGAGAAACGGTACTTTTGCCAATACCCGTATACCGCTCAATATGACGCACCGTAAATCCGGCATCGTGCAATC
>CABUZK010000067.1 GCA_902496115.1 uncultured Collinsella sp.
CGCGTCGAGCTCGCAGGCTATAACGGCCTGCCGCATCTTTACGTGCCCGTAGTGACCGAGCCCAAGCAGGCCGCGAGTGCCTTGCAGTGGGCGGTGTCCGAGATGGAGCGCCGCCTGAAGGTCTTCGAGCGCCTTAACGTGCGCAAGATCTCGACCTATAACGAAAAGCAGGCCGCCGGCGAGTTTGAGCATTACGATAACCCGCCGCAAAAGATGCCCTACCTGGTCATCATCATCGACGAGCTTTCGGACCTGATGATGGTTGCCGGCAAGGACGTCGAGGCGTCGATTGTGCGTATCGCCCAGCTGGGCCGTGCCGCCGGTATCCACCTTATCGTGGCGACCCAGCGTCCGAGCTCTAACGTAGTGACGGGTCTCATTAAGGCAAACATTACCAACCGTATCGCCTTCAACGTCGCAACGGGCATCGACTCCCGCGTCATCATCGACCAGATGGGTGCCGAAAAGCTCACCGGCTTGGGTGACATGCTGTTCTCTAAGGTCGACTGGGGCAAGCCCCGCCGTATCCAGGGCTGCTTTGTTTCGGATGACGAGATCAACGAGATTGTCGAGTTTGTTAAGTCGCAAAGCGAGCCCGACTACCATGAGGAGATCCTGTCGGCTGTGGCACCTGCCTCCATGTCCATGGCAGGTGGCGGCGGGATCGTGCGCACCGGCGTTGCCGAGCCTCAGGACGACGATCCGCTTATCTGGGAAGCCGCTCATATTGTGGTGGAATCGCAGCTGGGCTCCACATCTGGCCTGCAGCGCCGCCTGAAGGTTGGCTATGCGCGCGCCGGGCGTATTATGGACATGCTGGAAGAAAAGGGTGTCGTCGGACCGCCCGACGGTTCCAAGCCGCGCGAGGTCCTGCTGGATGAAGAAGGCCTTGCCGCGCTGGAATCTGTCGACGCCGAGATGGCACGTGAAGATCGTGAGTTTGGAGGATTCTGATGGCTGCACGCTTTGGTGACATGCTGCTCGAGCAGCGTCGCCGAATGGGCCTTTCCATTCAGCAGGTCGCCAACACCATCAAAATCAGGCCGCAGATCATCGAGTTTTTCGAGACCGGTAACTTTGCATCGATGCCCCCGCGTGGCTATGCGCAGGGCATGATTTCGAGCTACGCTCGCTTTTTGGGGCTTAACCCGCGCGAGGTCGTCAATGCTTATTTTGATGACCTCATGGCATATGAACGCGAGACCTCGCAGCAGGGCGGTCGTTTTCAGGATGCTGCCGGCTACGTTAACTCGCGTTCGTCGGTCGATAACGGACGCTTTCTGATGGTTCAGGGTGGTCGCTCGACGCGGTACGGCCAGCGTCCTCCGCAGGCGGGTTATATCACCGAGACGGGCTCCAGCGAGGAGATTCGTTCTCAGCGAGATCGCTTTCGCAGTACGCCCATGCCGGATGACCGTGCGCTTCCCGCCGCTCGCGGGTTAAGTCGCGATCCTCGCGCCGGTTACGGCGACGGTGGCTACTCCGGTCGTGGCTATCGCGGAGTTTCTGCCGGGCGTTCCCGCGGTGGATATGCCGACGCCGATACCACGCAGGTGACGCCGCGCCTCCGTTCGCAATCGCAGCCTTACGGGCAGCGCTCTTCGGCTCCTCGCTCCGACCAGCGTGGCTATCAGAACCGTGGTGAGCTTGCGCCGCGTTCGGGCCAGCGTGGCTCGCAGCGCCAGGGCGGCTATCGTGGTCGTCCCGATAGCGGTCGCGGCCGTATGCCGCAGGGGAATGGCCGTGGCGGCTCCAATCGCGGACGCGGCGGTGGACGTGCTCCTCAGAACAATGGACTCGATCCGCGCATCATCTACGCCGGCATCGGTGCCGTGGCACTTTTGCTGATTTTGCTCATCGTGGTCCTCCTGCGTGGCTGCGGCTCTTCTGCACCCGAGTCGACGCCCGAGACGCCCGCGGCCACTAAGACGACGACCAAGAAGTCTTCCAAGAAGACCGAATCCGTTGACGAGGATGAAGGCACCGACGATGCCACGGATTCTGCCGATTCCGATGCCGCCAAGGCGACGGTAAAAAAGGAAGAGGACGAGGTCATCAAGGTCAAGGTTTCCGTTGCCAAGGGCAAGACCGCCTGGATTGAGGTCAAGGTCGACGGTAAATCGGTCTACGGCGCCCAGGCGACCGGCCCCTTTGAGCAGGAGTACACGCCTGAGTCCTCGATCGAGATCACCACGTCCAAGCCCTCCGATGTCACGGTTACCAAGAACGGTGAAAAGGTCCGCTATGACACCAAGACATCGGGCGTGGCGCGCGTGACCATTACCGTTCCCAAGAAGGAGACCACAGACTCCGAGGACGGCGAGAGTACCGACGGCACCGATGCTGTCGACGGCGCCGACGCCCAGTCTGCCGACGGCGCCGATGCCCAGTCTGCCGACGGCACCGACATGGCATCCGACGGCCAGTCAGCAAACGATTCAGATGACAATTCGTACGACAGCTATTAAGGCTCCCCGTACCGAAAGGAAGAACCATGGCTAAAGATTCCAGCTTCGACGTTGTGTCCGAGGTCAATATGCAGGAGGTCGATAACGCTTTCCAGCAGACCACGCGCGAGATTTCCCAGCGCTATGACCTGAAGGACTCCGGCGCCACCATCGAGCTTTCGAAGGGCGACAAGCTCTTTACGATCAGCGCCCCGGCCGACTTTGTCTCCAAGCAGATCATCGATGTCCTGAGCTCCAAGCTCATCAAGCGCGGCATCGATCTTAAGGCCGTGTCCTGGGATGCGCCTCAGGCTGCATCGGGCGGTACCGTGCGCGTGCTCGGTCATATCGTCGAGGGTATCGACCAGACGACCGCCAAGAAGATCAATAAGGACATCAAGGATCAGAAGCTCAAGGTCAAGGTGACGATTGAGGCCGACAAACTGCGTGTTTCCTCTGCTTCTAAGGATGCGCTGCAGACCGTGATCCAGTTCCTGCGCGATCAGGACTACGGTCAGCCGCTGCAGTTCACCAACTACCGCTAATTCATTCGAAAGGACCGCTCTCCAACATGGATACTCCGTTGGGCTCCGTACTCTATATCACCCTCGGGTGCGCCAAGAACGAGGTCGATACCGACCGTATGCGTTCGCTGCTGACCGCTGCGGGCTACGAGGAGGCATTCGATCCGCAGGATGCCGATATCGCCATCGTGAATACGTGCTCGTTCCTTGCCTCTGCAACGTCCGAGAGCATCGAGACCACGCTCGAGCTTGCCAACGAGGTGCAGGACGGCGTTCGTTCTTGCCCGATCGTCATGTGCGGCTGCGTGCCGTCACGCTACGGCGACGACTTGCCCGACGAGCTGCCCGAGGTCGCGGCCTTTGTGAAGGCCGACGAGGAAGACGGTATCGTCTCTGTCATCGATGGCGTACTGGGTGTGGAGCGCGAGATTGCCGCCTATATTCCGCAGGTCAAGCGCACCGTCGAGGGCGCTGTCGCCTACGTCAAGATCTCCGATGGCTGTAACCGCTTCTGCAGCTTCTGCATGATCCCGTATATCCGCGGTCGTTATCACTCGCGCAATGCCGAGAGCATTATCTCCGAGGTGCGCGACCTGGTCGCCGGTGGCGTGCGCGAGATTGTTCTGATCGGTCAGGACACGGGCATCTGGGGTACCGACTTTGCCGACGAGGACCTCGCCGAGGGCGCGCCGCGCAATCTGGCGCAGCTGTTGCAGGCCGTTGCTGAGGCGGTGCGTCCTCATAACGTGTGGGTCCGCGTACTTTACCTGCAGCCCGAGGGCATGACTGACGAGCTTATCGAGACCATTCGCGATACGCCCGAGGTGCTGCCCTATATCGATATCCCCGTGCAGCACTGCGACGCGCGCATCCTCAAGGCCATGCGCCGCTCCGGTTCGCGCCAGGAGCTCGAGGACCTGTTCCGCGACCTGCGCGAGCGCATCCCCGGTATCGTAATTCGCTCCACAGCCATGGTAGGGTTCCCGACCGAGACCGACGACGAGTTCCGCGATCTCATTGACTTTATGGACACCGTCGGATTTGACTACACGAGCGTCTTTGCCTACTCACGGGAGGAAGGCAGCCTGGCCGCCAAGATGGAGGATCAGGTCGACGAAGAAGTCAAGCTCGAGCGCGCCCAGGAGGCCATGGATCTGGCCGAGTCGCTCGGCTTTGCCGCGACTGCCGCGCACGTGGGTGAGCGCGCCCAGGTGATCGTCGACGGTATCGAGGAGACCGAGGACGGTGCCGAGCTCATCGGGCATGCCTGGTTCCAGGCGCCCGATTCTGATGGTGCGGTGCATCTGGATGCCAGCGAGGCATCTGTGGGCGATATTCTGACGGTCGAGTTTACCGATAGCTTCTGCTACGAGCTTATCGGTCATGTTGTGGAGTAGGAGAGCGTCGTGGCTAACGAGAGCAATAAGGAACTGACGAGTGTTTGGACGCCCGCCAACATCGTGACGTGCGTGCGCATCGTCTTTATTCCGGTGTTCATGATCGTGTCGGCGCTGTCTCACACGAGCGTTGCCGGTACGGATTTGAGCACCTTCGACGGCCCGCTCGCCGCCGCCGCCTTTATTCTGTACGTCATCCTGTCGTGCACAGATAAGGTTGATGGCTACCTGGCTCGTTCACGTAACGAGATCACCGACTTCGGTAAGTTCTTGGATCCCATCGCCGATAAGTTGCTCGTGTTCTCGGCCCTGCTTCTGTTCTTGGATTTTGGTACCGTAACCGTGTGGTCGGTGTTCATCATCCTGTTCCGCGAGCTGCTGGTGAGCGCCCTACGCATGGTCGCGAGTGCGGCCGGTGTGGTCGTTGCGGCCGATAAGCTCGGCAAGTACAAGACGGCGACTACGATGGTTTCCATCTGCGGCTATCTGTGCGTCTTTGCTTTGGCCGGCCTTCAGCTGGGGCCGGTGTCGCTGCTGCTCGGTGTCTATTCGGTGTCGCGCTTCCTGTACGTCATCGCCGTGATTTTGACCATTGTCTCGGGCGCCCAGTACTTCTGGAACTGTCGCAAGATCGTCTTTTCGGTCTAGGACCTGGTGGGTATGACGGAGTCTTATTTGCAGATCGCCGCAAACAACGAGGAGCTGGCGCGCGATATTGTCGAGCGCGCGAGTGCCCGTGGTGTGACGGTGTCGACGGCGGAGTCGCTGACGGCGGGCATGATCGCCTCGACGATTGCCGATATCCCGGGTGCCTCTGCGGTGCTTCGTGGCGGTGCGGTGACCTACTGCGATGAGATCAAACATCGCGTGCTCGGCGTCGAGCAGGAAACGCTCGATCGGTTTAGCGCCGTGTCGCACCAGACGGCGCGCGAGATGGCCGTGGGCTCGCTGGACCTCTATCAGAGCGATGTGGCCGTAAGCGCAACGGGCTACGCTGGGCCCGGTGGTGGCACTGAGCAAGACCCCGCCGGTACGTTCTATATTGGCTGGGCGTATCGCGCGGCCGATGGGGGAGCGCCGGTTGTCGAGTCTGCGCGCTGTCACTATGAAGGCGATCGGTCGTGCGTTCGTGCCTGTGCGGTCGCGGAGGCTTTGGAGCGCATTGTCCGCGTGCTCAATTCTATGGAATAGACGTGGTTTAAGGGGCCTTAGGGCCCCTTAATTGTGGAGATAGGGACCTTTAACGGTATTGGTGTTTGCACTGGTACATGACTTAAACTTGTTCGATTACCCGTATTTGTGATTGGTGGGGTCAAGCGTTTGGTCGGTGATTGGTCGGCGTTTGGTCGGGTTTTGGAATGGTCGGGTGCATATGATGAATCTGAACGGTTGACCACGAACAGCCGTTCGTTTATTATCGTTTCAGGTTGTTAAGAGGAGGGCTATTCATGGCCAAGAATTCAGGTCCCGTACGTACCGTTCATGCACGCACGACGGGTAAAGAGCGCGATGAGATGATCGCCACCACCAAGGCCGAGATCGAGAAGAAGTTCGGCCAGGGCTCTATTATGAGGTATGGCGACGGCGGTCCCGAGCTCGAGGTCGAGGCTATTCCGACGGGCTCTTTGGCGCTCGATGCCGCCTTGGGTATCGGCGGCGTGCCGCGCGGCC
>CABUZK010000068.1 GCA_902496115.1 uncultured Collinsella sp.
AGCAACCTGTTGGGCCTCGTTTGCGACCCCGTCGGCGGCCTTGTCGAGGTGCCCTGCCAAAACCGCAACGCCATCGGCGTGGCCGCGGCCTTCAGCTCGGCGCAGCTCGCCCTCGCCGGCATCAAGAGCCTGGTGCCGTTTGACCAGATGGCACACGTCATGCTCTCGGTGGGCCACGCCCTGCCCGCCACGTTGCGCGAGACGGCCAAGGGCGGCGTCGCGCAGGCTCCAGCAGCGCTTTCGGCGTGCGCGAAATGCGGAATATGCGGATAGCAAGCAAAAGCGAACGATAGGTGGGACATATGTCCCACCTATCCTTTATCGCCACTGTTTTCGTAACACAAGCAACTGCGTAATCGCTATAATTCAAGCCCAGTTAAAACACGATGAGCCGTAAAGCGAAACTCGAAGGAAATATACACGATGTCGCAACTCGACCGCAGCCAACTGATCCCCGATCCGCAACAGCCCAGCAGGCAGCCCGGAGGCATCCAATCGCCCCGTCCCGTCGCGCCAGCCCAAGGCCAACAGCACGGCGCGGCAAATACCTCCCCGCGCCCCAATCGGGGCCAGCATCAGCAGCGTCAGCAGCGTTCCGCACATGGCGCCGGTCACAACCAGGGCTCCTCGCACACTCGAGTTTCCAACAACCGCGGCCCCGCCAACAACCGCTCCGCAAAGGGCAATAAGACGGGCGGCAAGACGGCGTTCTTCGTCGTCCTCGGCCTCGTCGCCATCGTCTATATCGTGGGCGTCGTGGCGTTTTCGCAGATTGCCTACCCCAACACCACCATCGCCGGCGTCGATATCTCGTTTTCCAACGCCTCATCCGCCGCTACCAAGGTCAACTCAGCGTGGAAGCACTACAAGCTCACCGTTTCGGGAGATGACTTTAGCTGGACCTATCAGCCCGAATCCGACGAGCCCATCGTCGACGGCGAGGCAGCTGCCCACGAGATTATCGGCAGCAACGAGCCGCTGCTGTGGCCCTCGCGCCTGATTGCCTCGCTCGGCGGCAAGAACGTTAGCGCGACCAAAAACGGTACCATTGACCTGGAACAGGACGTCGACCTGTCCATGCTCTCGGACGCCTTTGACCAAAAGCAGTTCGAAGGGGATCTGGGTGCCGCCATCGACGCATTCAACGAGGGCCGCTCGGGTACCTTTGAGGCATCGAGCTCCTACGACGAGAAGGCAGGCAAGTTCACGATCGAGAAGGCCCGCTCCAACGAAAAGCTCAACCGCGAGCATGTCATTAAATATGCGGAGATCGAGCTCGCGTCGCTGTCCGAGACCGTCGATCTTACGAAGCTCGGAAACGATGCCTACGAGCCGCTCAACGGCACGCTCACCAACGACCAGATCCAGGCCGCATGCGATGCCGCCAACAACTTCCTGGGCGTTAACGTGACCCTCAAGCTCAACGGCAACGATGCCGGCAAGGTCGACGGCAGCTCGGTGCTGCAGTGGATCAGTTTTGCCGACCCCGCGAACCCCACACTCGACACCTCCCAGATCAGCAACTGGGCAGCAGACCTCGCCAATGGCTTTAACACCGTGGGCTCCACTCGCTGGTGGACGCGCGCCGATGGCAAGCAGTGCGCCGTCGAAGGCGGTGACTTTGGTTGGTCCATCGACAGCAGCACGCTTGCCAAGCAGGTCGAGGATGCTATTAACAACAAGCAGACCGGCGAGATTGAGATCAATTACTCCCAGAAGGCCGACACCTTTACCGCCAAGGGCGAGCCCGATTGGAAGGCGTATATCGACGTCGACCTGTCCGAGCAGCACGCGCGCTACTATGACGAGAGCGGAAATATCGTTTGGGAGGCCAACTTTATTTCCGGCAAACCGGGCGAAGACGCCACCCCCGAGGGCGTGTGGCAGATCAACAGCAATGACGGCGCCACCAAGCTTATCGGCGCCAAGGACCCCAAGACCGGTAAGCCCAAATACGAGAGCCCGGTGAGCTACTGGATGCCGTTTGAGGGCAAAATGGTTGGCTTCCACGACGCTACCTGGCAAAACGATTCGAGTTTCGATAGTGCCGAATCGTACAAATGGTGCGGTAGCCACGGCTGCATCAATCTGCGCCTGGCCGATGCCAAGGCGCTCCACGACTGCATCAAAGTCGGTCTGTGCGTGGTCGTGCATTCGTAGCACGTCACGCGCAACGCAACAAAGCTCAGCGACACCTACCTTTCGATTCTGAAAGAAACGCGCCTATGCGCCCGCCCCAACCGGTGGGCGCATATACTTATCGCGGTATGTTCTATAAAGGAGACGCTATGTCAAATGTCCCCACCATCACCCCGGGCCCCGACGATACCGGGCGCGTGCCGGAAGGCGCATCTGAAACTCTACCGCTCATCACAAGCGCCCCCACGGCGCAGCAAAACGACGGCGAGCAAGGTAACGCCGGAATATCCGACGATGAGGCCTACGCAAAGCTCAAGGCGAAGCGTGCCGAGCGTCGGCGCAAAAAGCTCATCCGACGCGGCATCGCTGCCGGCATCGTGGGCGGCATTATTCTGATTGCCATTATCGCGAGCGTTATCCTCAACTCGCAGCCGCAATCTGCGGACGGACCTGTTACCGACATGGTCATGGAGGGCACCTTTACCACGACCGTCGAGGCAAAAGGACAGCTCAAGCCCATCTCGGCTTCAGTCGTCTCCCCTTCTGTCGACGGTACGGTGGCACAGATCAACGTGCAGGCCGGTCAGAGCGTCAACGAGGGCGACGTGCTCATGACCATCAAAAACGATGAGCTCGACAACGCCGTTGCCGAGGCGCAGCGCGCGGTGACTGCCGCACAGGAAGACCTGAAAAACGCACAAGCGGCGCTCGCCGCCGCACAGGCAGCACCGACGCTGGATGTCGACGGATCTACCACCCCGACGGATGTAACCTCCGACGCCAACGCCGTCTCGAGCGCCCAGCGCAATCTCGCCTCTGCCCAGGCAACCCTGGACCAGGCAAACGCCAAGGCGGCAGAGCGCACCGTAAAGGCCCCCAGCTCAGGTAGCATCGTCGAGCTCAACGCCAAAGTAGGCGCCACGGTGACCGGAGGCATGGTCATGGGCGAAGGCGACACGAGCGGCGGCAAGCAGTGCATGCAGATCGCTGACCTCTCCAAGATGAAGGTGACGGTTCAGGTGGGCGAAAAGGACATCGCCAAGATCGCCGTGGGTCAGAGCGCCAACGTTACCTATCCCGCGTTTCCCGATATCGCGAGCCAGGGCACCGTCACGGCTATCGCATCGGTGGCAAACTCCGACGCCGCCAACGGTGGTGGCGGAAGCGTGACCTTTAACGTCGACATCCTCATCGAGGCACCCGATAGCCGCCTTAAGCCCGGTATGACTGCCGAGGTCTCGGTGGTGACCGAGCAGCTCGACGACGTGGTCATGGTGCCCACCATGACCCTGATGACCGAGGATGGCGAGCACTATTACGTCAATCTTGCCACCGATGACGAAGGCAAGGAAACGCGCCGCGTGAAGGTGACCGTCGTGACGCAAAACGACAACGACGCCGTGGTCGGCAAGACACAGGTTAAGCGCGATGACCAGGGCAACGAGATCAACCCCGACGTGCCGGTTACCAAGCTGCGCGATGGAGACACTATCGTGGTGGATACCGACGCGGGCATGACGGCAGACGGCGGCGGCATGCCTGCCGACGAGGGCATGTAATGCGCCCCGTCATCGACATCCGCAACGTGCACCGCATCTTTGAGAGCGAGGCCGGTTGCGCTCACATCCTGCACAATGTGAGCCTGGCGGTGGACCCCGGTGAGTTCGTCGCCATCACCGGCCCCTCGGGCTCAGGCAAGTCGACGCTCATGAACATCCTGGGTTGCTTGGACAAACCGACGGCGGGCGACTATTACCTGCAGGGCCTCAATGTCGCCGAACTCGACGATGATGAGCTCACCGAGGTGCGTGCGCTGAGCATCGGCTTTGTCTTTCAGAGTTTCAACCTGCTGCCGCGTCTGTCGGTTATCGAAAACGTCATGCTGCCGCTGTCCTACACCAATGTGCCGCGCAACCAGCGCGAGATGCGCGCCGTGCACGCACTGCAAGCCGTCACGCTACCGGTCGACCATTGGGACCACCGCATATCAGAACTCTCTGGTGGACAGATGCAGCGCGTTGCCATCGCGCGCGCCCTCGTCAACGATCCGCCCATCATCCTGGCCGACGAGCCCACGGGAAACCTAGACTCGACAACCGGGACACTCGTCATGGAAACCTTCCATAAGCTCCAAGAACGAGGCAAGACCATCGTACTCATCACGCACGACCCGGGCATTGCTGCCGAGGCCGACCGTGCCGTGACTATCCGCGACGGGCGAATCCATGACGGCGCATATATCGCACATGCGCCGAATACGCTACGCGGAGCTGTCAGCAACCTGCCCGCGATTTACGCACCTTCTACACCGCCGAAAGGAGCGAAGGCATGAGCACCCGCGATCTTGTCCAAGAAGCCCTGCACTCGCTCGAGGCCAACAAGGGACGTAGCCTGCTCACCATCCTGGGCATCGTCATTGGCATCGCCTCGGTCATAGCCATGACCTCGCTCATCGGCGGCATCCAAAACAGCTTGGTCAACAGCTTGGGCCTCAATGCGGCCCGCATGGTGCAGATCTACTCGTCCCAAGAGCTCACCGATTCGGATGTCGAGAAGCTGCGCAAGACGGTGCCGCAAATCGAGCAGATCGGCATCGTCGACAGCGCCTATTCCGAGTACAAAGTTGGAGATAAGAGCTATACCGTCATGGCCCAAGGTGTCGATAGTGACATGCTCGATGCCGTGGGCGCCAGCAAGATCGTTGCCGGTCGCACCTATAACGACATCGAGTCCAAATCCGGCGCGCGCGTGGCGCTCATTGGCCGCGGCGGCGCCGATCAACTGTACGGCAACGAACAGGACGCGATTGGCAAGACCATCAAGGTTTCGAGCGGAGACGTGCAGATTATTGGCGTCATCGACGGCGGCAACGACTCCATGGGCTCGCTGAGCCTGTACATGCCACGAGCAACGATCGCCGAGCTTTTCGGCGATGACAATCCATCGTTTCCCAGTGTGACGGCACTCGCCGCTGAGGGCACCGATATGGACGAGCTCTGCAAGACGATCGAGTCCAAGGTGCGCAGCATGAAGGGCATCTCGGAGGACGACGAGTACGACAGCGTGTCGGCAAGCTCCATGAAGAGCGCTATCGATGCCCTCAACTCCTTTATGGGCGCCTTCTCGCTCATCATGGGCGCCGTTGCTGGCATCTCACTTCTAGTCGGCGGTATCGGCATTATGAACATGATGCTCACCAACGTGACCGAGCGCATTCGCGAGATCGGTATTCGCCGCGCTCTGGGCGCAAGCCGACGCGATATCACGGCCCAGTTTTTGGCCGAATCCTCGGCGCTGTGCATCACCGGCGGCATTTTAGGTGTCGTGATTGGCTATCTGCTGGCCTGGGGGCTCACGTTCTTTGCCGCCAACTCGGGCATTATGAGCGAGTTCGGAGCCACCGGGACGATTACGCCGAGCTTCTCCATTACAACTGTGCTGCTCGCGTTTGCCGTATCGGTCGGCATCGGCGTGATCTTTGGCTTCTACCCCGCGCGCCGCGCCGCAAAGCTCGATCCAGTCGAGTGCCTGCGCTATCAGTAATGCAATCCCCCTGAGTTGCGGTGAAATAGGGAGTGTTTAAGCTGTTAAAAGGCCTATTCAGTCCTTATTTCACCGCAACTCAGGGGGGGATAAGGCGCTAGTGCTATTCGAAACGAGATTCCAGACTCGATAGTCCATTCAACGTCAGGTCGTTGGCGACCGCCGAGACGCGCTCGATGGGAACCGAGCCATCGGACAACGCCCACGTGCGATAGATGCCGATAATGCCGGACAGCAAAAACGCCAGGTAGTAATCGAACATCTCGTCCTTTAGACCCTCGGGCAGCAGATCGCGCTCAGCGATCTCGTGCTCGAGCGGCACACGCAGACGAGCCATA
>CABUZK010000069.1 GCA_902496115.1 uncultured Collinsella sp.
AGCTACCTCGAACGAAAGACGAATGCGCCGCGCTTGTGGCTCGGCTGACCGAAAACCGATAAACAAAAGCTATGATCCGATTTCTCTACATAGACCTCTTTTGCGGTGCCGGTGGTACCAGCACGGGCGTTGAGGCGGCACGCTTGCACGGCGAGCAGGTCGCCAAGGTGATCGCATGCGTCAATCACGATGCCAACGCGATCGCTTCGCACGCGGCCAACCATCCCGACGCGCTGCACTTTGTCGAGGACATCCGCACGCTGAACCTCGACCGGCTACTGGCCCATGTCGAGGTCTCACGGAAACAATACCCCGCCGCCCGCGTGGTGTTGTGGGCATCGCTGGAATGCACCAACTTCTCGATCGCCAAAGGAGGCCAAAGCCGCGACGCAGACAGCCGCACGCTGGCCGAGCACCTTTTCCGCTACATCGACGCGCTGCGCCCCGACTATATCCAAATCGAAAATGTCAAGGAGTTCATGACGTGGGGGCCGCTCGCGGTGAAAGTCGTCGATGACCTTACCAATCGTGAGCGCTTCGTTGTAGCAGGGGATGATGACGGCGATGGATTCAGAATTCACTCAATGCTCCTTATACATTCAATCCTTGAAAGTATAGCCGTTTGCGCCTGACATCCTAAGATGTGGGATAGTTCTCCAGTTTTGCTGCGCGAATCATTTACTTTGCTGTCGGGTCTATACTGTACGTTTGTCAACGATTACGAGTAAGGGAGTTGCATCCGTGTCGGATCAGACAAAGCAACAAGAAACTCGCAGTCTGCCTGCGACGTTTGCTAAGAATGAATTTGAGAAGGATGCGTTTATCCTTCGCCAGCTGGTTACCAAGGATTTTAAAATCAAGTATCGCCGCAGTGTTCTGGGCGTCGCATGGTCGGTGCTCAATCCGCTGCTGATGATGATCGTCATGGCCATCGTGTTCTCGACGATTTTTGGCCAGGGCCGCAATGGCTCAATGACACCCGAGATGTACCCGCTGTACTTGATCGTGGGTAACATTACCTTTGCCGTCATGTCCGAGTCTACGAACCAGGCCCTGACGTCGATCGTGGGTGCTGCCCCTTTGCTCAAGAAAGTTAAGGTGCACCGCTGGGTCTTCCCGGTGCAGAAGGTGCTCTTCTCGCTAGTCAACTTTGCCTTCTCGCTGGTTGCCGTCGCCATCGTTATGCTGTGGTTCCGCGTTATGCCTTCTTGGCACCTGATTCTGCTGCCGGTTTGCCTGCTGCTGCTTATGTGCTTCTGCATGGGCCTGGGCATGATGCTCTCTGCCCTTACGGTCTTTTTCCGCGACGTTATGCATCTGTGGAGCGTCATCATTACGGCGTGGACTTACATTACGCCCATCTTCTGGACGACTGACTATATTGCGCAAATGCCGCATCTCGTGCGTATCTTGATGTATGCGAACCCCATGTACAACTACCTGCAGTTTATGCGCGATATCTTCCTGTTCCAGACTACGCCCTCGCTTATGACGTTTGGTATGTGTGTCGCTTGGGCGGTCCTTGCGCTTGTTATTGGCTACACCGTGTTCCATAAGTCCGAGCGCAAATTTATCCTCTACATCTAAGGAGTGCTGTGATGACTGAATCTGTTGTTGATTACAGCGAGCAGCCTCTGGCTGTCGAGGTCGACGACGTCACCATGATCTTTAACATGGCGTCCGAGTCGCTGACCAACCTCAAGGAGTACTTCATCAAGCTTGCCAAGCACGAGCTGTTCTTTGAGGAGTTTAGGGCACTTAAGCACATCTCGTTCGATATTCATCGCGGCGAGGTCGTGGGCCTGGTCGGTACCAACGGCTCTGGCAAATCCACGATGCTCAAGATTATCGCCGGTGTGCTCGAGCCCAGCGAGGGCAGCGTTAAGGTGCACGGCAACATCGCGCCTCTGATTGAGCTTGGCGCCGGTTTTGACCCCGAGCTGACCGCCCGCGAGAACATTTATTTGAACGGCGCGCTGCTCGGCTATACCAAGGAGTTCATCGACGCCAATTTTGACGGCATTATTGAGTTCGCTGAGCTGCAGAATTTTGTCGATATGCCGCTTAAGAACTTCTCTTCAGGCATGGTGGCGCGTATCGCCTTTGCAATCGCGACGATTACCGAGCCCGATATTCTGATCGTTGACGAGACGCTGTCCGTCGGTGACGTGTTTTTCCAGCAGAAGTGCGAGGACCGCATCCAGCACTTTATCCAGAGCGGTGACGTGACGGTTCTGTTCGTTTCGCACTCCATGGAGCAGGTTGAGCGTATCTGCCAGCGTGCCGTTTGGATTGAGAAGGGTGACCTTCGCATGGACGGCCCGGTCGATGAGGTCTGCAAGGCGTACCGCGAGCAGTTC
The DNA here is from genome assembly GCA_902496115.1 of uncultured Collinsella sp. Lineage (GTDB taxonomy): Bacteria > Actinomycetota > Coriobacteriia > Coriobacteriales > Coriobacteriaceae > Collinsella. Next base: position 2,361 of record CABUZK010000069.1, read on the forward strand.
AACTAGGTTATAATTACTTGCGCTTGGCCGAATTGTTTGGCTGGGCGTGCGGTTATTTGCTCCATTAGCTCAGTTGGATAGAGCAGGGGACTTCTAATCCCAAGGTCGACGGTTCGAATCCGCCATGGAGCACCATCGTTTATTAAGCCCGGACCGCTTGATGGTCTGGGCTTTTTCGTCTTGTATGCTGCTGGAGCCGAGTGCGAGCAAGCCACCGCTGTTTGTTGGGGTTGGCATTTTACTTTTCGAGATACTCTTTCAGCAGCTCCAACGCATGGGCATAGCCCTGCAAGCCCTCGCCGGTGATGGTGGCGAAGCAGGCTAGGCGCGCATAGCTCACCTGGCGGAAGTCCTCGCGCGTCTCTATGGCGCTGATGTGGACTTCGACGGCAGGGATGGCGACGGCCTTGAGGGCGTCGAGGATGGCCACGCTCGTGTGCGTGTAGGCAGCCGGGTTGATGACAATGCCGTCGACCTTGCCGTAAGCCTCCTGGATCTTGTCGACGATGCTGCCCTCGTGGTTGGACTGGAAGACCTCGACCTCGTCAAAACCCTGTGCAGCGCCTGCCTCCTGGCAGATCTGGACCAGGTGGTCGTAGTTGTCACTGCCGTAGATGCCCGGCTCGCGAATGCCGAGCATGTTGAGGTTGGGGCCGTTGATGACGAGTGCTTTCATGGTTGCTTCCTTTGCGGTTGGGCGGGCGGTGAGGCGGAACGAAAAACCACCACAAAGGTGCCTGTCCCCTTTGTGGCGGTTTTTCTTAGAGAGCGGGTGGGAGGGTGTCGAGGACGGCGCGGGCGGTGTTGGCGGCGCAGTCGCGCGAGTCGATGATGTGGTCGGCCCAGGCGCGGTAGCGCGGCATGCGCTGCTCGGCGAGCTTTTCGATGCCATCGCGGGCAGTGATGGGGCGTCCCTTATGAGCGAGTTCGTCGAGCTTGCGGTTAAGCATCACGATTTGGCTGTTCTGGTGCAGCAGCGGATAGTTTTCATCGCGCGTGACCACGCCGCCGCCGGTGGAGAGCACCAGGCCGCTGCGCTTGGAGATGTCGGCCAGCGCCGCTGTCTCCTGCTCGCGGAAGGCCACCTCGCCGTGCTCGACGATAAAGTCGGCGCAGGGCATACCCAGGCGCTCCTCGAGGGCGCGATCGAGATCGATGTGCTCGCGGCCCGTGAGCTGGGCGATCTGCTCGCCCACGCGGGTCTTGCCCGAGCCCGGCATGCCGATGAGCGCGATGTTTTGCTCGCGGCGGGACAGACGTTCCGTCACATCCAGGATGCGCTCGTGCGGGGTGACTTTGCCGGTGTAGCGCTCAACAGCCTGTGCTGCTTGTGCCACAAGCATGAGCAGGCCGCCGATGCAGGGGATGCCGCGGCGCTCGGCCTCGAGCATCAGACCCGTGCGGGCGGGGTTGTAGACAATGTCGATGACGCCCTCGAGCGCATCGAGGCCTTCGAGCGCGCAGGGAGCGTCGGGGCAGTGGGGGAACATGCCGGCAGGCGTGCAGTTGACGAGCAGCGCGGCATCGGATTGCTGCGCGATGTTGTCGTAATTGACCTCGCTCGTGCGACCTACGGGTACGACGATGGCGCCCAGATCGCCGAGCACCATGCTGGCCGTAGTGCCCGCGCCACCGGTGGCGCCGAGCACAAGGACCTTCTTGTCGGCAACTTCAACGCCCAGCTCTTCGACCAGACACTGAAAACCAAAGTAGTCGGTGTTGTCGCCGCGCAGGAGGCCATCGGGCAGGCGCGTGATAGTGTTGACGTTGCCCATGCGTTCGGCCAGGGGGCTCAACTCGTCCAGGTAGTCCATGACGGCACGCTTGTAGGGGATGGTCACGTTGGTGCCTTCCCATTCATCGCCCGTCATAAAAGCCTCGAGATCCTCGGGCTCACGCTCAAAACGCACATACTCCAGGCCTGCGAGCTCCTTGTAGATGGTCGGGGTGTAGCTGTGGCCCAGCACACGGCCTAGCACGCCGTAGGGGCGGGTTGTGGCGGTATCGGTCATCTAGAGCACCTCCGTGTAGCTGCCAAAGTAGGTAAAGCTCTCGCACACGTCGTCGATGGAATCGAGCAAGTCGTCGAGGGCCTTGCTGCCAAAGGGGCAGTCCAGGTCAAAGTAGAACATAAACTCAAAGTCGTGGCCGGGGATGGGGCGGCTCTCAAGCTTGATGAGGTTGATGTTGAGCGCGTAGAAGCGCTCGAGCACGCGGTAGAGGGCGCCCGGCTCGTTGGCCGTGGTGATCATGAGCGAGGTGCGGTTGGCACCGGGATAAACGCGCGGCTCGCGGCTGATGACGACAAAGCGCGTGTAGTTGTTGTCCGAGTCCTGGATGTTGGACTCCAGCACCTCCAAGCCGTAGAGCGCCGCACAGCTGCGCGAGGCGATGGCGGCGACGTCGGTGCGTTCGGAGTTGGCGACCATCTCGGCCGACATGGCGGTGTTGGGGTACTTGGTGGCATGCAGGCCGTGGCCCTCGATAAAGCCGGCGCACTGGGCAATGGCTTGGCCGTGGCTGTAGACCTCGCGCACGTCGGCGAGCTTGGTGCCGGGTTTGACGAGCAGGTTGTGATCGATCTTGAGGCGCAGCGAGCGCACGATATGGAAGTCGAACTGTGCAAGCAGGTCGTAGACGGCGTTGACCGAGCCGGCAGTGGAGTTTTCGATGGGCAGCACGCCAAACTCGCAAAAGCCGTCACGTACGGCGCGCATGACGCCCTCGAAGGTATCAAAGAAGGCGATATCGGGTACGTCGAAGAGCTTGCACGCGGCGATCTGGCTGTAGGCGCCTTCGACGCCCTGGCAGGCGACGGTAGCCGTCTGTGGGAAGGGCGTGTCAAAGGCTACGGCCGTGGCATGGGCCTTTTGCGACACTGTGATGCCCTTGACCTCGTTGATGTAGCGCTGCTGCTCGGCCTTGCTCATGCTCATGAGAAGGCGGAACAGGGTGATGGTCTGGGCCTCGTAGCGCTCGGGTGCGCGGCTGGCGAGGTTGTTGAGTTTGGAGCGCTCGCGGGCGGGGTCGAAGACGGCCTTACCCATCTCGATCTTGGATTTGGCGACTTCGGTGGCAATGTCCATGCGCTCGACAAAGCTGTTGAGCAGCGTAGTGTCGATGCCATCGATGGCCTGGCGAATATCGGCAAGGTCCATGGAGGCCCCTTTCACGTGTCGGTGATTTTTCTGGGACGGGGATTAAAAAATCATTAGGTACACAATGATTTTTTAATCCCCGTCCCAGAAAAATCA
>CABUZK010000070.1 GCA_902496115.1 uncultured Collinsella sp.
CCAGCTTACCGTAGTCGCCGTCAACGACGCGCAAGACTAACCTGCCATTCGTCCGCACCCGTCAAATTAAGCGCCAAACCCCGCGCCAAAACCGCCCGCGCTGGTGGACAATAACGCCTATCAAAACAATCACTTTGCACGGGAGCTCAGCATGAAATACGACTTTAGCTCGCTTATCGACCGCCACGGCATGGACTCAATCGCCGTTGACTCTTGGGGTGAAATCCCCGGTATGGCTCCGAACGCACCCGACGAGGGCTTCGACCGCATTCCCATGTGGGTGGCCGACATGAATTTCGCCACGGTGCCCACGGTCCAGGAGCACATCATTCAGCGCGCTCAGCATCCCATGTTTGGCTACTTTAACCCGCGCGCCGAGTACTTCGACCGCATCATCGAATGGCAGAGCCGCCGCAATGGCGTCGAGGGCCTGCGCCCTGAACATATCGGCTACGAAAACGGCGTGCTGGGCGGTGTCGTGTCGACGCTGCGCGCGTATGTCCAGCCGGGCGATGCAGTGCTGGTCCATAGCCCCACCTACATTGGTTTTACCAAGTCCATCGAAGCTGCGGGCTATCGCATTGTCCACAGCCCGCTTAAACTCGACGACCAGGGCGTGTGGCGCATGGACTTTGAGGACATGGAGTGCAAACTCGCCCAAAACCACATCCATGCCGCGGTGTTCTGCTCACCGCACAATCCCTGCGGCCGCGTATGGGAGCGTGACGAGATCGAGCGCGCCATGGACATCTACCGCCAGCACGATTGCGTGGTGATCTCGGACGAGATTTGGTCCGATATCATCCTGCCGGGACACAAGCATATTCCGACGCAGTCGGTAAGCGAGGACGCCCGCATGCGCACGGTTGCCCTCTATGCGCCCAGCAAGACGTTCAACCTGGCGGGCCTGGTCGGCAGCTACCACATCATCTATAACGAGACGCTGCGCGACCGCGTGTGCGCCGTGTCCGACAAGACCCACTACAACGAGATGAACGTCCTCTCTATGCATGCGCTTATCGGTGCCTACCAGCCGCAGGGCTACGAGTGGGTGGACGAGCTCAACCAGGTGCTTGCCGGCAATATCGAGTACTTCTGCGCGTATGCAGAAAAACATTGGAAGGGCGTCGCGTTTTCGCGTCCGCAGGGCACGTACATGGTGTTTCTGGACTGCACCGAGTGGTGTCGCGAGCATGGCCGCGATATTCAGTGGCTGCTCGACGAGGGAGCGCGCGTGGGCGTGGGGTATCAGGACGGCCGCCCGTTCCACGGACCCTGCCACATTCGCGTGAATCTGGCGCTGCCGCTTTCGCGCGTGAGAGAGGCGTGCGACCGCCTGGACCGCTACGTTTTTAGGGTATAGGGGGCGCACGATTCGGGTACTGTGGCTTGCGCCCATGTCGTCAATGTGCGTGGACGCATAGAGCGCAGAGGCTTGCGAGCGCGTTTTCCACGTCTGCTACTTTTCTTGAATTTGTTTGCCGCAAAGGTGCTCAATCGTAATCTCATACAGTTGGACGCCTCTGATACTTTGCTTGATTTCCTCTTCGACCTCTTCGGCAGAAGGATAGTACTTGAGGGCAAACTGTCGGACTTTGTCTTCGACAAACGCCGGATCATCGTTCACGAGGCGGCAGCGGCCAAAAACCACGGTGCTCTGAACATAGGGTGCCCAGTCGTCGTCTTTGTACCAATCGTTGCCATAGACGGTAAAGCAGACTTTGTCGCTGCGTTTGAGCGCATCGACCTTATGCCCTGCCTTGGCTCCATGAAAGTAAATTTTGTCGTGCTCGGGGTCAAAGTAGTAGTTAACGGGAATGGCGTAAGGATAGCCGTCGTCTCCGTTGACGGCAAAAACGCCGCGCTTGCAATTGACGAGCAGCTCTCGTGCCTCTTGATCGGTGATAGCACGCTTCTTTCTGCGAAGAGGTCTAAACATCGTGGACTTCCTTTCTTTCCGCGTGCTGCGTGCACGACGGTGGGCGGTGTGTCTATATCAAGATACTAGTTCAGGCTGCGAGGCCGACGGGAACGCCCCGTTTTCCGCAGATTGAAACGTGCTCTTGTTTGTCGTGGGAGGATTGTTCCTCACAACCCGTCGTTTAGAAGCGTTCTTGATGACTAGTTCCGTTTGCGGGGGAGGCGTGGGACAATACCGAGCGAACGTGATTGGTTGTCCGTGGAAAGGGTCGCGATGAAAAAGCTCAGGACGCTTGCTGACGTTTTGCGCCAGGCGGGCTTTGTGCGCATTACGGAGCTGTTCCTCGTCTTCTATCTGCTGTGCTCGACGGCTGTCTGGCTGTCCGAGCCCACGACCCTCACGTTTGGCGATGGTCTCTGGTTTAGCTTTGAGACGGTCTCGACCATCGGCTTTGGCGATATCCCGGCCGAAACGCCGGTCGCTCGCGCTATTACCGTCGTCCTGAGCGTCATCAGCATCTTCTACATCGCCATGCTCACGGGTGTGGCGGTGAACTACTGCAATACGCTCATTAAGCTGCGCCAAAAGGACACCATGGCGCGCTTTATGGACGATCTTGAGCATTTGGAAGAGCTCGATCGCGACGAGCTCGCCGATCTTTCGCGTCGTGTGCGCGAGTATCGTCGACGCCAGCGCTAGAACGGGCGCTGCGCGTCATGACGAGGGGGACTGAATATGAACATCACGGTATACCTGGGCGCCAGCGTTGGTAACGACCCAGCATTTCTGCCTGCGGTGCAAGAGCTGGGCAACTGGATTGGCTCCAACGGGCACGCGCTGGTATACGGCGGGTCCAAATCGGGCCTGATGGGCGCGCTCGCCGATAGCGTACTCGAGGCAGGTGGACACGTGACGGGTGTTGAGCCGAGCTTTTTTATAGAGGCCGAGTTTCAGCACGACGGCATCGATGGCCTCATCGTGACGAGCGATATGGCCGAGCGTAAGGACAAGATGATCGAGCTCGGTGATGCGTTCATCGCATTTCCGGGCGGCACGGGCACGCTCGAGGAGATTGCCGAGGTCATGTCCGCGGTGTCGTTGGGGCACCTGAGTGCTCCGTGCATCCTGTATAACCTTGACGGTTACTACAACGACCTCAAGGCGCTGCTCAAGCACATGATTGATAAAGGGCTTTCGAGCCCGAGGCGCCAGCACGGCATCTACTTTGCCGCCGATTTGCGCGAGATTGCTTCGATTATCAACGGATAAGTCTTGAGCCTGTCCCACTATGGCTTCCAATGGTGCCGTTTGCAGCGCGGATGGTTGGCTTGTCTGGGCAACGCTCGCTCTACAATAAAACGTAACTATGTCGACTTTGACCGTGGGAGGACCCGATGGACAACCTTGCCAAACCCACAAACCGCGTGCTGTTTTTAGTTAGCGTTTCCGTGACCGGTGCGTTCGCAGGTGCCGCGGTCTGGCTGTTCTTTTTTGCGATGGAGCACGGTATCGACTATCTGTGGACCGAGATCCCCCACATGCTGGGCGCGGCGTCGCCCGAACTCGCCAGCGGCCCGTTTGGCTTTTTGCCGTACCCGTTTTTCGTCTGCCTGCTGGGCGGCCTGTTAATCGGTCTGTACGAAAAGATGACAGGCACCAAGACTGATGACCTCAACCAGGTGATGGCTAAGGTTAAGCAAGACGGGCGCTACCCGTACGACAAACTGGGCAAGCTTTCGCTCGCGGCATTGCTGCCGCTGCTGTTTGGCGGAAGCATTGGACCGGAGGCCGGCCTGACCGGCGTTATCGCTGGTCTGTGCAGCTGGGTCGGCGACCGCATGCGTCGCTTTGGCGCCGAGTTTAGGGAGCTTACGCTGCTGGGCACCCAGGCTGCCCTGACGGCGCTCTTTACCGCGCCCGTCTTTGGTTTTGTGGCACCGCTCGCTGGTAGCGCCGACGGCCAGGGCGAAGACGCCGATGATGAGTCCGTGTCCGGCGAGATCACCATCAAGCTGCCCAAGGCACAGAAGACCGTGGTCTACGGCATTGCGATTGCCGGCGGTCTGGGTGCCTACCTGCTGCTTGGCCAGCTTGTGGGCGGCGGCATGGGCATGCCCAGGTTCGAGTCCGCCGAGGTGGGCAACCTGGAACTTGTCTGGCTCATTCCGCTGGCGTTGGTCGGTACCGTATGCGGTTGGCTGTACTTTGTCTCCGAGCATGCAAGCGAGGCGCTGTCCCATGCAATAGGGGAGCGTCCTGTCGTCAAGGCCATGCTAGCCGGGCTGGCGCTCGCCATCTGTGGTACGGTCCTGCCCTATACCATGTTTGCCGGCGAGACCCAGGCCGACGTGCTCATGGAAACCTATCTGACCATTCCCGCCGGCGTGCTTATCGCGACCGGTCTGGTCAAGGCCATGCTGACCCCCGCTCTTATCAACTTGGGCTGGCGCGGCGGTCACTTCTTCCCCGTTATCTTCTCAGGCGTAAGCCTGGGCTATGGCCTTGCCATCCTCACCGGCGCAGATCCGGTCTTTTGCGTCGCCGTCTGCACGGCATCGACGATGGGTGCGGTCATGCGCCAGCCTGTCATGGTTGTGGGCCTGCTGCTTATGTGCTTCCCGCTCAAGGGCATCGTCTGCATGATCATCGCCGCCGTTATCGCCGCTGGCATTCCGCTGCCCAAGCCGCTGCGCAAGTAGCACGGTGACGCACGCCGGGGACATGCCGTTTGTCACGGATTTGCGGATGGGCGATTGCGACCGATAGTGGCCTGCATAGGTCGAGTTTCGCGTGCCTACAGATCGCGTACTTGATAAACCTTGGTGCTGACGGTACAGCTGACTGCACATAGCGCGAGGGCCAGTACGGCAATTCCTGCACACAGACAGCCAAGAACGGCGGGATCGGGATTCGCTCCGGCAATCGACATGAGCCAGTTGCTGATGGGGTTGGAGGAGCTCAGCGTGGCCATGGCAAGGCATCCGAGCATGGCAAACAGGCCAACGGATAGGCGCAGCGCCCCCATGTGTCCAAATCGAAAGAACAGCGGCTGTGCCAAAAACACCATCATGAGGGAGATGAGCATCGATGCTGCCGAGGCGATTGCGATTTCAAAGACCGTCTGTCCCGTCGAAGGAATGCCCGCGCCATTGAAGAGCGGGATGGAGGCGATGCTCAAAAGCGTAGCTGCACATGCCATGAGGGCGGAGAAGACAATAACGCTCAGGTAGCGTGCGCGGATGATGTCTTTGCGCGAGAAGGGCAGCGTTGCCCGGTAGCGCTCCCAACCGTTTTGATTGTCGAAACCGGCCAGTGAGTTCATGACTATGATGGGCGACATTGCGCTGACCGCACAGGCGCCGGCGCTCATGCCGGAATCGACATCCGACGCGTTGGCAAGGGTCAGCACGACAAACATGAACAGGCCGACGCCTGCAATGCTCGGGATAAGCGAGCGAGCGATGGCGAGCTCGGACATAAAGGCGCGTTTCATTTCGAAGCTCCTTTCAGCATGAGGCGAAGATAGTCATCAATGGTTGCCCGATCGCTGGGAATCTCGGGGAAGGCCTCGAGCGTTTCGCGACGGTTGGGCACGAGCACGTCCACGCTATAGGCGTGGTGGA
>CABUZK010000071.1 GCA_902496115.1 uncultured Collinsella sp.
CTCGCCAGCCGCCTCGCCGCATCTGAGTCCGCATCGTCCACCATCCTCGCCAAGGATCGAACGCTTTCCTGCAACACCCGCCAAACGGGACTCAACAACAACGCACTTGTGATCGGCCCCTCGGGAGCCGGCAAGACCCGAAACGTCCTCAAGCCCAACCTGCTGCAAATGAACGCAAGCTACATCGTGCTCGACACCAAAGGCACGCTCTGTCGCGAAGTGGGACCCGTGCTGGCAGCTCACGGTTACCGCGTGCAATGTCTCAACTTCGCCGACCTCAACACCGTCCCTGCCCTTGCGCCCGGCATCGAGCGCTGCGGCTACAACCCCCTGAGGCACATTCGCCGCAAGGCGGACGGCAGGCCCAACCAGCAGGACATCCTCTCGGTGGCAAAGGCCATCTGCCCCATCGAGGACAACAACCAGCCTTTTTGGGATCATGCGGCGGCAAACCTGCTGTCGTGTCTTATCGCCTACGTCACCGAACAGCTACCCGCCGACGAGCAGACGATCAGCTCGGTCATCAAGCTGATCGAGCACCTGCAGGACGGTGCCACGGGTCGATTGTTTGACGACCTGATCACGACCGACCCCCAAAGCTATGCCCTCTCGCTATGGCGGCGCTACGCCATTACGCAAAATGCCGAGCGCATGCACGCGAGCATCGTCGGCATCCTTGCCGAAAAGGTCATGTGTCTGGGATTCGACGGTGCGGCACAGCTCTATCGTGAGTGCCATCAGGTGGACTTCGCTTCCATGGGACACACCCCCTGCGCCCTGTTTGTAACCGTGAGCGATATTGACCGCAATCTCGATCCGCTGACCGGCCTCTTTATTTCGCAGGCGTTTATGGGCCTCATTCGTGAGGCCGATAGGCAGCCCGATGGCAGCCTGCCCGTGCCCGTGCGCTTTATGCTCGATGACTTCGCAAATCTGCAGATCCCCCAGATCGACAACGTGCTCTCGATTATCCGAAGCCGCAACATCTGGGCAACGCTGCTGCTGCAGTCGACCAACCAGCTCGATGCGCTCTATGGCGAGGCACGCGCACGCTCCATCATGGGCAACTGCGACACGCATCTGGTGCTGGCGTTCCAGGATCCCGAGAGTGCCCGGGTGTTTTCCGACCGCGCCGACGCGCTGCCCAGCACGCTCATGGCGACGCCGATCGATCGCTCGTGGCTCTTTGTACGCGGTCGCACTCCCGAACAGGTCGAGCGCTTTAGGCTCGAAGACCATCCGCTCTACGGGGAGCTGCCCGAGGCGCAGCGAGGCCATGCGGAGGCCGAGATCTAGGCGCAGGGTTCTCGCAGCGCGCGGCGCCCCGGCGATGTTCCACAAAGGCTGTGCGCCCCGGGACCACGGCAAAGCAAAGGGGCCCGCATCCGATAGGATACGGGCCCCTGACTATAAGGCGCGATGCGTTAACAGCAGCGACTACTTGCGATGCGCGCGGTAGAACTCGATGAGCGCCTGGGTCGAAGCGTCCTGCTCGGCCTTGGCGGCGTCGTCGTGGAAGGCCGGGGTTATCTGCTTGGCAAGCTGCTTGCCCAGCTCGACGCCCCACTGGTCGTAGGAGTCGATGCCCCAGACCGTGCCCTCGACAAACGTGATGTGCTCGTACAGGGCGATGAGCTCGCCGAGCGCGAACGGGGTCAGCGTGTCGCCGAAGATCGAGGTCGTCGGACGGTTGCCCTCAAAGCAGCGAGCCGGGACGATCTGCTCGGGCGTGCCCTCGGCACGAACCTCGTCGGCCGTCTTGCCAAAGGCAAGCGCCTTGGTCTGGGCCAGGAAGTTGCCCAGGAACAGCTCATGCACGTCCTGGCCGCTATCGGTCGCAGGGTTGGCAGTATTGGCGAAGGCGATGAAATCGGCCGGAACCACCACGGTGCCCTGGTGCAGCAGCTGGTAGAAGGCATGCTGGCCGTTGGTGCCGGGCTCGCCCCAGAAGATCTCACCGGTGTCGGAGGTCACGGCGCTGCCGTCCCAGCGAACATGCTTGCCGTTGGACTCCATGGTGAGCTGCTGCAGGTAGGCCGGGAAGCGGTGCAGGTACTGGCAGTACGGCAGCACGGCATGGCTCTTGGAACCGAAGAAGTTGACGTACCAGACGTTGAGCAGACCCATCAGCGCGACGGCATTGTTCTCGAGCGGCGTGTTGCAGAAGTACTCGTCGATGGCGTGGAAGCCCTCAAGGAACTGCTGGAAACGCTCGGGGCCGAGCACGACGATCAGCGACAGGCCCACGGCGGAGTCGACGGAGTAGCGGCCGCCGACCCAATTCCAGAAACCAAAGGCGTTGGCGGGGTCGATGCCGAAGGCCTCGACCTTCTCGAGTGCGGTGGAAACGGCGACGAAGTGCTTTGCCACGGCCTCGGCGTTCTGCTCATCGGAGCCATCGATGGCGCCCTGAGCCTTGAGCTGCTCGAGCATCCAGGTCTTGACCTCGCGGGCGTTGGTGAGGGTCTCGAGCGTGGTGAAGGTCTTGGAGACGATAATCACGAGCGTGGTCTCGGGATCCAAACCCTTGAGCTTCTCGGCCTGGTCGTTGGGGTCGATGTTGGAGATATAGCGGCAATCAATACCGGCGTCGGCATAGGGACGCAGGGCCTCGTAAGCCATGACCGGGCCCAGGTCGGAGCCGCCGATGCCGATGGACACCAGGTGCTCGATCTTTTTGCCGGTAACACCCTTCCACTCACCGGAGCGCACGCGCTCGGCGAAGGCATACATGCGGTCGAGGACCTCGTGCACGTCGGCGACGACATCCTGGCCGTCAACGATGAGCTGGCCCTTCTCGCTTGCCGGGCGGCGCAGCGCGGTGTGCAGGACGGCGCGGTCCTCGGTGGTGTTGATGTGCTCGCCGGAGAACATGGCGTCGCGGCGCTCCTCGAGCTTCACCTCGCGGGCAAGATCGCACAGCAGCTTGACGGTCTCATCGGTCACCAGGTTCTTCGACAGATCGAAGTGCAGGTCACCGGCGTCAAAGCTCAGCTTGTTCACGCGCTCGGCATCGGCGGCGAACCAGGCCTTGAGGTCGATACCTTCGGCCTCGAGCTTCTCTTGATGAGCCTCGAGTGCCTTCCAAGCGGCAGTCGACGTAGCATCGATAGGTGCGGCAACAGTTGCCATAGAGTCCTCCTCAGCATACGGGCGCACGCCTCCATGCGCCCGGACATTCAGATGCCACTATTCTAGCGCAGGTCAAGACTATAATCAGCGAGCGTTGCCAATCGGCCCCCAAACGGCAACCGACCAAAAAGGGACAGGTTTATTTTGGCAGGTCAAACGCTTTACCAACCAAAAATAACCCATCCCTTTATGCCAAATACTAGGCCGCGGCGCACACGCTGCCGAGCAACTCACGCAGAGGAGACCCAATGCCCTCCAGCAGTTCGGGCGCGATGATGGCAAAAACGGGAACCTCGCCGACGCCCACGACAGCAGGCACCTTGCCCTCCGAGACAATGCATCCATAAGGGACAAAACCGTCTTCGCCGGCATCGAGCGCCGCCATGCGACGCGCGAGTTCGCGCGCAAAGCCAGCAGTATCGGCATCGCCAATCGCCAATACAAAGTCCACCCCTTCGTCGGTCGCCAGGGCCACGGCTTCGTCGATCAGCTCGTCTCCCCCGTCGCCCTCAACCGAGCCGCAGCGGAAAAGCACGCGCTCGAGCAGAGCTCGATCAAGCGAGCCGAGTGCCGCCGAGACAAGCTCATCACGCGTGTGCTTGTCGCCTCCCAGCACGACCAGTGCCTTAGTGCCGCCATAGTGGGCAACCAATCGCCCGCACCAGCGAGCCACATCCCCATCCGCAACCAAGCGTGTCGGCATACCAAACCCATAATTGACCATCTTTCCCACAGCCCTTCCGTGCGTATAGGCGGTATCGATTGTTAGGCTCATGCTACGAAGCAAGGTTTTCCGAGCTGTTTCGCACTCTTTAGAGCTGCGTTAAAAAAAACCCGATGCAGCCGCACGACCATACCTACCAAAACAAACCAGTCCCTTTTTGGCAGGTTTTGACGATGTCCGGATGAGCGGGTATTATCGAACAAGTATTCGATAAGAACATGTGTTTGATGGGAGGACGCGTGGGACACGAGCGTCACACCTATATCTGCATCGACCTCAAGACGTTCTACGCCAGCGTCGAGTGCGTCGACCGCGGGCTCGACCCGCTCACCACCAACCTGGTCGTTGCCGACGAATCGCGCGGGCGCACGACCATCTGCCTTGCCATCACACAGGCCATGAAAGACCTCGGAATCCATAACCGCTGTCGCCTGTTCGAGATTCCCGACGGTATCGACTACATCAAGGCCGTACCGCGCATGCAGCACTACATGGAGGTGTCGGCGCAAATCTACGGTATCTATCTGGAATTCGTCAGCCCACAGGACGTGCACGTCTACTCCATCGACGAATGCTTTATCGACGTGACGCCCTATCTGGACCTCTATCACACCGACGCTGAAGGCTTCGCCTGCATGTTGCGCGACGAGGTCCTGGCGCGCACCGGCATCACGGCAACGGTTGGCATCGGCCCCAACCTATTCCAGGCCAAGGTGGCACTCGACATTACCGCCAAGCACGTACCCAGCCGCATCGGCATACTCGATGACGAGACCTTTCGCAAGGAGATCTGGCCCCATCGCCCCATCACCGACATCTGGGGCATTGGGCCCGGCGTGGCAGCACGACTCGAAAAATACGGCGTCTACGATCTGATGGGCGTCGCGGCGCTCGACGAAAACCCGCTCTACGACGAGCTCGGCGTCAATGCCGAGTATCTTATCGACCACGCCTTTGGGCGCGAGCCGACAACTATCGCCGATATTCAGGCCTATCGCCCGCAGGCAACCTCAACTACCACAGGACAGGTGCTCTCGAAAGGCTATGCCTATGAACAGGCCTACACCGTCTTGCGCGAGATGGTCGACAACGCCGTGCTGGACTTAGTCGATAAGCACGTGGTGTGCAACAGCATCTCGCTCTTTGTAGGCTACGCGAGCGAGCGCGCCGACATACGCCGCCTCGACGCCAGCGGCACAGCGCAATATGTGGACGGATGCGGGCATTTGCGTTCGAGCACGTCGAGCATCGAACCCGCCGCAACCGCCGGCCCCGAGCTCGCGCCCCGCGCGCCCAAGCCCGTCCAACGCGACGACGAACGCCGACGTTTGGTGCGAGAGGCACAGGCGATTGACGGCATCTTTGTGGGCGAACACGGCGGCAAGCCGCGTGGTGGCTATGCCGCGCTCTTTGCGCACTCCAACGCCTCGCGCAAGCTGCCCGAGCGCACCAATTCGTTTAAGAAGATCATGGGCTATTTCGATGAGCTCTGGGC
>CABUZK010000072.1 GCA_902496115.1 uncultured Collinsella sp.
CAGCTGCTTAACATAGGCGACAAAGTAGGGCTGCGAGTATACGTCAACGCCGCTGCCCGAGATTTCGGTCACGTTGAGGGTGATGGGCTCGGCCTGTGCGGCATCGTGCTCCTCCTGCGTAATGTGGCCCAGGCGCAACATGTTGTCGAGGACCTTGTTGCGGCGAGACAGTGCCAGATCGGGATTGACCGTGGGGTCGTACTGCGAGGGCGAGTTGGGAAGGCCGATCAACAGCGCGGCCTCGCTCAGGGTGAGGTCTGCGGCGCTCTTGGACAGGTAGGTCTCGGCGGCGGCCTCAATACCGTAGGCGCCGTGACCGTAATAGATGGTGTTGAGGTACATCATGAGGATCTCGTCTTTGGAGTACATATCCTCCATCTTGACGGCGATGTAGGCCTCGCGCACTTTACGCTCGATGGTCGAGTCGAACTGCTCCTCCTGCAGGATGGTGTTGCGCACCAGCTGCTGGGTGATAGTCGAGGCGCCTTCGTGCCCGCCGCCGAGGGTTGCCACCGCAGCACGCGCGATACCCCACAGGTCGATACCGCCGTGCTCGTAGAAGCGCTCGTCCTCGACGTCAACGGTGCCCTGCAGCACGTAGGGGGAGACCTCGTCCTTGGTGATGGACTTGCGGTTTTGCGTGTAGAAGCTCGCGATCTTGTTGCCGTTGCAGTCGACGATCTCGGTGGGCTCGCTCACCAGATACGCGTTGGCGTCGGTGTAGTCGGGCAGATCGGACAGCCAGCGGTTGACGTTGCCGACCATGCCGATGCCAAATGCCACGCCCGCGATAAGCAAAAAGCCCAAAAACGAGAGCAGGATTATGGGCAGGGCATGCGTCTTTGAACGGCTGCGTCCCTGTCGTTGGCGAGGACCCATATATTGACCTCCAGGTATGTCGTGCCGGACGGCGGATGTGCCGTCGGGGCAGGATGGACATAAGTTATTACACGATAAACCAAACGGGGCGCGCGAGGCCTCGTGTATGCTGGAAGGCGGCATTTTTCAGAGTGAATGCATACCTTGGTAAGGAGTTTGTCGATGGCGATTCGGACGATGGGGCCGAGCGGGCAACACAAGACTGGATTGGATGCTGCCGGTGCGGCGCTGCCCGAGCTGCTGGCGCCGGCGGGCGGGCTCGACCAGATGCTTGCGGCCATCGCCGCGGGCGCCGATGCCATCTATGCGGGGTTGGGCGGCTTTAACGCCCGCGTGAGCGCCCATGGCTTTACGGATGACGAGTTTGCGCGCGGTTGTGCCGTGGCGCATGCTCATGGCGTGCGTGTGTACGTGACGCTCAACGTGTTCGTGTTTGACGATGAGCTGTCCGACGCGGTGGCGCTGGGAGCTCATGCACTGGAGCTGGGCGCCGATGCTCTGATTGTGGCCGATGCCGGGTTGGCCTGCGCGCTGCGCGCGGCGATTCCCGGGGTCGAGATTCACCTGTCCACGCAGGCGGGCGCTCATAGCGAGGGTGCCGTGCGGCTTGCCGCCGACGAGCTGGGGGTCGAGCGCGTGACGACGGCACGCGAGCTGACGGTCGACGAGATTGCGGCGCTATGTGCCACGGGCGTGCCCATCGAGGTATTCTGCCACGGTGCGATTTGCATCGGCTATTCGGGGGCGTGCGAGTTCTCGGCCCTGCGGCGTGGGCGCTCGGCGATGCGCGGCGACTGCACACAGCCGTGCCGTCTGGCGTACGACCTAGTGGACGAGGCGGGGCAGAGTGTTGTTGCTGTCGAGGGAGATCGCCTGCTGTGCCCGCGCGACTATCTGGGTATTGCGCATCTGCCCGAGCTTGTAGATGCCGGCGTGGCGTCGCTCAAGATCGAGGGGCGCATGAAGAACCCCGATTACGTATTCAACGTGGTGCGGGTGTGGCGCCGGGCACTCGATATGCTGTGCGACGGCGCGTGGGACCCCGGTGCCGTGGAAGAGCTTGAGCGCGAGCTGGGAAGGTCGTTTAACCGTGGGTTTACCGATGCGTACCTGCGAGGGCGTTCGGGTGCCGAGCTGATGAGCTTTGAGCGCGCAATTAACCAGGGCGTGCGCGTGGGGCGCTTGGTCGCTGTGGGCCACGAAGAGGTGACCGTTGAGCTCGACGCCGCCGTGGCGGCGGGTGACACGCTCGAGATTCGGTTTTATCCGGGTGTCGACGCGCGCCCCGATGTGCCCAAGCGCTGGCCGCAGGTGCCCTGCCCGGTGGATGCCGCAGCGGGGAAGCGCGTCGTCGTGCATTGCAAGCGTAAGGTGGACACGGGCTGCGAGGTGTACCTGATTCGCAGCGCCGGCGTGTTGGATCAGACGGCGGCGGTGTTGGAGCGCATGCGGGCCGAGGCGGATGCGATTGCGCTCGTTGCACGTGTCGTTGAGGTGCTGCCCTTTGAGGACGTTGCGGTGGATGGCGGTGCGTCGACGGAGTTGGTGGAGTGCGCGGTTTCCACTCGCATGGTTTTTGCTTGGCAGCTGATGGATGCCGACCCGCGCGGAGAACTCGATTTGTCCGACGCCATTGTGGTGCTTGACGAGGTGTGCCGCACGGGTGACGCTGACAGGACCCGCTCACTGATGCAGCGTGCCGGGCGCGTCGTCTGCCGCAACCTGGGGCAGGTGGCGATGGCTCGCGAGCTGGGCGTGACGTTTGACGTGGCGGTGCCGGTGTTCTGCGCGAATCGGGCAACGTTTGCTTGGCTGCGCGAACTCGGTGCGGGGCGGGTGTACTTGCCGGCCGAGTTGCTCGGCAATGATGCGGAGCGTATTGCCGAACTGGCTGCTGAACCCGGCGTCTGGGGTCCGGTCGACGCCGACCGTCCCGAGCTTATGGTGTGCGAGCACTGCCTGCTGACCGCCGAGGGCGTCTGCGCGACGGATGCGGCGGGCCAGGTCCATTGTCGCGACTGCTCGCGTCGTCGGCAGACGCGCTATTTGGTCGAGCGTGACGGTACACGTCTGCCGGTCGCCGTTGACGCGTGCGGCAGGACGAGGATTTTCCTGTCGTAGGTGCCGCGTCGCGTCAGTTTGTTATCATATGAGAGATTATGGACTTCCAGCACCGCCGTATCCGGTGAGGGTGCTATAGCAAAAGGAGGATACCCAATGCTGTCTGTTGACGAGCAAATGCGTATCATCACCTCGGGCGCCGCGCAGATCGTTCCCGAGGCCGACCTTCGCAAGAAGCTTGAGAAGGGCGAGCCCCTCAACATCAAGCTCGGCGTCGACCCCACCAGCCCCGACCTGCACTTGGGACATGCCGTGCCGCTGCGCAAGATGCGCCAGTTCCAGGACCTGGGCCACAACGTCACCCTTATTATCGGCAACGGCACCGCGCTGATCGGCGATCCCTCGGGCAAGAATTCCACCCGCCCGCAGCTTTCGCAGGAGCAGATCGAGGCCAACGCCGAGACCTACGTGAGCCAGGCCATGAAGATCCTGGACCCCGAGAAGACCACCATCGTGCACAACGGCGATTGGATCCTTTCGATGGATCTGGCCGGCCTGCTGCAGGTGTGCTCCAAGTTCACCGTCGCCCGCATTCTTGAGCGCGACGACTTTACCAAGCGCTACCAGTCTCAGACGCCGATCGCCCTGCACGAGTTCCTGTACCCCGTGATGCAGGCCTTCGACTCCGTTCAGATTAAGGCCGACGTGGAGATGGGCGGCACCGACCAGCTCTTCAACCTGCTCGCTGGTCGCGAGCTCATGGAGAAGATGGGCATGGAGCCGCAGATCGCGCTCACCATGCCGCTGCTCGAGGGCACCGACGGCGTGCGCAAGATGTCCAAGTCCTATGGCAACTACATCGGCCTGACCGATGCTCCCAAGGATATGTTTGGCAAGACCATGTCCATCCCCGATGAGATGATCGGCAAGTACTATCGTCTGGCCAGCTCGCTCACCCCGGCCGAGGTCGACAAGATCGACGCTGCTCTGGCCGACGGCTCTGCCGATCCCTATGAGCTCAAGCGCGCTCTGGGTCGCGACCTGTGCGACACCTACCACGGCGCTGGCGCCGGCGACGAGGCTCAGGCCGAGTTCGACCGCGTATTCAAGGAGGGCCAGCTCGCCGACTTCCCCGAGAAACACGTTGAGCTGACCGTCAACGACGAGGGCCAGATCTACCTCGCCGGCCTGCTCAAGGACTTGGGTCTTTCGGCGAGCGCCGGCCAGGCCCGTCGCGATATCGACGGCGGCGGCGTCAAGATCAACGGCAAGGCCGTGGCTCCCAAGAGCTATAACATCGATCCCAGCGCCCTCAAGCTGGGTGACACCCTCTCCGTAGGCAAGCGCAAGGGTTTCAAGCTTATTTAGTTACGCGGTTTTACCAAACCGCGTAACAGCTCGACGCTGCGCGGGCTCCAGAGCGACAACTTGTCATTCAAAGAGGACGGCATGACCAGAAGGTCTATGCCGTCCTCTTTTCATGCCAATTTGTTCGCTCTGGAGCCCGCTCGCTGTCCGTCCTCCACCTACGGCGTTGCCCTGGTTGGCACTTAGGGCCATTTCTTTTGGCTCTGTTAGACCAGGATTGACATGCCGACCTGCCGGCTAACTCGCCGTCTCCCCGTCGGGCGCCGGCATCTTGACCCTCATCTCGAACGGCATCCCGCCCTCCCGGACGAGCGCCCTGAGGAACGCGTTGACGGCGGTGGACATGGACAGGCCGAGCTCGTCCAGGATGGCCGTGGCCTCCTTCTTGACCTCCGGGTCGATGCGGATCGTCGTGGCCGGTATGTTCGACGGCATGGCCTCACCCCTCCTCGTGTATCGCGGTGCGACCATTCTACCGCCTCTATGCGGCGGGCGCGGCCCAGTAGTCCATGTAGGGCGGCTCCACGTTGAACATGTCGCGGAC
>CABUZK010000073.1 GCA_902496115.1 uncultured Collinsella sp.
CACATGGCCGAAGGCGCCGCTGTCATGCTGTTCTATCAGGTCGGCGAGCTGTTCCAGGCCTACGCCGTGGGCAAGAGCCGCAAATCGATCAGCGCCATGATGGACATCGCGCCCGATTACGCCAACGTCGAGCAACCCGACGGCACACTCGAGCAGGTCTCCCCCGATGACATCGCCGTCGGCACCATCATCGTCGTCAAGCCCGGCGAGCGCGTGCCCATCGACGGCGTCATCGTCGAAGGCGAGACGCAGCTCGATACCGCCGCCCTTACCGGCGAGTCGGTCCCCCGCCCGGCCAAAACCGGAGACGATATCATCAGCGGCTGCATCAACATGACGGGTCTCATCCACGTGCGCACCACCAAGCCCTTTGGCGAGTCCACCGTCGCACGCGTCTTGGAACTCGTGGAAAACGCCAGCGAAAAGAAGGCGCGTACCGAGAACTTCATCACGCGCTTCGCCCGCGTTTACACGCCCGCTGTCACCGGCGCGGCCGCGGTACTCGCGCTCGGCGGCGGCCTGGTCACCGGCGCCTGGTCCGATTGGATCCTGCGCGGCCTGACCTTCCTGGTCGTCAGCTGCCCGTGCGCACTCGTGATTAGCGTGCCGCTCAGCTTCTTTGGCGGCATCGGCGGCGCATCCAAGCTGGGCGTCCTCATCAAGGGCTCCAACTACCTCGAGACGCTCGCCGATGTGGATACCGTCGTCTTTGACAAGACAGGCACCCTCACCAACGGCACGTTCTCGGTGGTCGCGGTGCACCCCGAGGCAGGCTATACCGAGCAATCGCTGCTTGAAGTCGCAGCGCTCGCCGAGTCATTCTCCGACCATCCCATCGCGCAGTCGGTACGCACCGCCTTCCAGGGCGAGCTCGATCCCAAGCGCGTAACGGATTCCACTAATGACGCGGGCCACGGCGTGACGGCAACCATCGACGGCAAGTACGTCGTCGTCGGCAATGCCAAGATGCTTGCTGCGGCCGGTATCGACGCTCCCAATTGCGAGGTTGTCGGCACGATCCTCCATGTGCTCGTTGACGGCGTTTACGCCGGCCACATCGTGATTGCAGACACCGTTAAGGCAGATGCCGAGCAGACGATCCGCGACCTGCACGCCGCCAGCGTCAAGCGCACCGTCATGCTCACGGGCGACCGCGAGGAGGTTGCAGCGTCTGTGGCCAAGCAACTCGGTCTCGACGAGTTCCATGCGCAGCTGCTGCCAAGCGATAAGGTCGAGCGCGTCGAGGCATTGCTGGCGGCCGAATCGGGTAAGGGCAAGCTCGCCTTTGTCGGTGACGGCATCAACGACGCGCCCGTGCTCACGCGCGCCGACGTCGGAATCGCCATGGGCGCCATGGGCTCGGACGCCGCAATTGAGGCCGCCGACGTCGTGCTCATGGACGACAAGCCTTCCAACATTTCCCGCGCGATCCGCGTGGCGCGCAAGACCATGACGATTGTTTGGCAGAACATCATCTTTGCGCTTGGCATTAAGCTGCTGATCCTGGTGCTCGCGGCGCTCGGCATCGCCAACATGTGGCTTGCCGTCTTTGGCGACGTGGGCGTGGCGATCATCGCCATCCTGAACGCCATGCGCGCGATGGGTGTCAAGAACCTGTAGCGTCTGTGGTCCCTCCGGCCGGGACTGGGCTTGGTTTTGAAAACGTCCTCGACCAATGAAGTGCCCCCGTTCTGCTCCTTCGGAGCTACGAACGGGGGCACTTCTGGTCTGCGGAATGTTTTCAAAACCAAGCCCAGTTCCGGCCTGCGGTGACGTTGCTGGTGGTTCTTGGGCATCGCTTGCTGGCGGGGTTCCTTGTCTGAGTGGGACTTAGTTGGTGGGGTCACTGGTCCCGGTCGCTGTCCCGCGCCGTTCCGGCGCGGGAGGCGCGTGTCTTCGGGATGGAGGGGCAGCACTGCTGAAAGGATGCTACATCCCGACAGGTTTACTTTGGACTCGGAGAAAGTCTCTTCTGTTAGAAGTCTCTATCCCCTTTCCGCTGGTTCGCGCTACTGAGGACCTGTTAGGATTCCGAGGTTGAATCCGTCGTCTCGTCCCGCCCCAGCATCGACCTTAGCTTCTCGAAGCTTTCCTCGCTCAGGCAATGCTCCATGTGGCAGCCCTCTTGCGAGGCAACCTCGGGTGCTACGCCGGCGTCCTCGAGCAGCCCCACAAAAAAGCAATGGCGCTCCCACATTTGACGGGCAACTTCTAGACCGCGTTCCGTCAGATGCACATCGCGTTTGCCCATCTCCACGTAGCCGGTGCTCTCCAGGGCCGCCATGGCTTTAGAGACGCTCGCCTTGGTTACGCCCAGGTATTCGGCGACGTCGATCGATCGAACGATGCCTTGGCGCTCCGAGAGCACATAAATAGATTCGAGATAGTCTTCTCCGGATTCACGCAGGGCCATGGGCCGCCTTTCGCGATGGCTTCTAGTTAGCCTTTGGATACTTTTGCTTGATTTACTTTACCGCAATAGTTGCCCATGTCTTACTACGTTGTCTAAAAAGTTAACCGTGTTTCACAAAATGCGCGGAGCAAGCAGGGCGACACGGCACGCAACGCGCAGGGAGTGTCCCCAGCTGCCGGCAGAAAAGGAACGTCCCCAAGTGCCAAGCCGCAGCTAAAGCAGCCCAAAGTGCTTCGCAGCGTTGTAGATGCCGTCATCGTCCACGGCGGTCGTTACGTAGGTCGCCGCGGCCTTCACGGTATCCTGCGCGTTGCCCATGGCCACACTTGTGCCCACGGCGGAAAACATCGACAGGTCGTTCTCGCCATCGCCAAAGGCAATCGCCTCGCTCGCGTCGATGCCCAGGCGCTCCAGCGTCGCCGCCACGCCCAGGTCCTTGCCGCCGTTGGCCGGAATAATGTCGCAGAACAGGTCGCACCAGCGCGTGGTTGTAGAATGCGACAGGACATCGGTAACTATGCCCTGGTCGGCCGGGTCCACAAAGGCACAGAACTGGTAAACCGGTGCATCGAAAGCATGCTCAAAAGGCTCCTCGTGATACGAGATTCCGGCATTGTCGGCAGCCGCCACCACGCGCTTGGACAGACGGTTCACAAACGAATTCTCGCCCTGCATGCACAGTGAGTCGTAGCGTCCCTGCGCCACCTGGTCCACAATCACCGCAACGTCGTCCGGATCGATCGGGCAGCTGCGATAAACGCCCTTGGCATCAAAACAGTGCTGACCCGAAAGCGTAATGTACGCATCCCAACCCAAGTCGAACAGCCAATCCGGCATCTGGTAGGTCGGGCGACCCGTGGCGATTATGCACGCAATCCCCTGCTCGCGAAAGCTGTCGAGCACCTGCTGCGCCGACGCCGGAATCCGATGGGTCTTAAAGCTCAGCAACGTGCCGTCGATATCGAAAAATGCGGCCTTGATCATCCTTGCCTACTCCTCGCCCTCGAGCTTCTCGCTCGCCTCGAGCCACGCCATCTCCAGCTCGTCCATGGCGGCGTGAGCCTCGTCAATCTTTGCCTGCTGCTCGCCCAGCGCCGTGTAGTTGGTGGGGTCGACCTGGGCCATCGCGGCCTCGGCCTCCTCCACGCGAGCGCGCTGCGTCTCCATTTTGCGCTCAAGCGAGCTCACCTCGCGGCGGAGCTTCTGGCGCTCGGCGTTGGAAAGACCATTGGGCTGGCCGCTCGACTTGGGCTTTTCGGCCGCAGTTGCCGCGGCACCGGTGTCAAACGTGCCGGTCTTGGCGCTCGGCGCACCCACGGGCTCACCCTCGGCGGTGGCGTTGCACAGGCGTAGGTACTGGTCGACGCCGCCGGGCATATGCGTCAGGTGGCCGTCGAGCAGCGCCCACTGCTGGTCGGTCACGCGCTCCATCAAGAAGCGGTCGTGCGTCACCAGGATCAGCGTGCCGGGCCAACCGTCCAGCAAATCCTCGACAATCGCGAGCATGTCGGTATCCAGGTCGTTACCAGGCTCGTCCAGGATAAGCACGTTGGGCTCGTCCAGGATCGTCAGCAACAGCGACAGGCGACGGCGCTGGCCGCCCGAAAGATCGCCGATGCGGCTCCAGAGCTGCTGGGTCGTAAAGCCCAGGCGTTCGCAGAGCTTCTCGGGCGAAGTCTCCTTGCCGTCGATGACGTAGTACTTCTTATAGTTGCCGAGAACCTCGCGGATCGTGTCGCCCATGTAGGGCTCGAGCTCCTCGAGCTGCTGCGACAGCACGCCAAAGCGCACCGTCTGGCCAATCTTCACGCGGCCGCGCGTGGGCTCAATCTTGCCCTGAATCACGTCGAGCAGCGTCGACTTGCCAGCGCCGTTCTCGCCCAAAAGTCCATAGCGGTCGCCCGCTCCGATGAGCCAGGTCACGTCGGAAAGTACCTGCTTGGGCGCGCCATCGGTATCCGCATAGCCGGCGTCCACGTCGACCACGTCGATGACCTGCTTGCCCAGGCGGCTCACGGCGAGGCGCTTGAGCTCCAGCTCGTCGCGCACGGGCGGTACGTCGGCGATGAGCTCGCGAGCGGCATCCACGCGAAACTTGGGCTTGGTGGAGCGCGCCTGGGCGCCGCGGCTTAGCCACGCGAGCTCCTTGCGCGCCATGTTGCGACGGCGCTCCTCGGTAACCGCGGCCATGCGGTCGCGCTCTACGCGCTGCAGGATGTATGCCGAATAGCCGCCCTCGAAGGGATCGACCTGGCCGTCATGGACCTCCCACATACTGGTGCAGACCTCGTCCAAGAACCAGCGGTCGTGCGTGACCACGAGCATCGCGCCCTGACC
>CABUZK010000074.1 GCA_902496115.1 uncultured Collinsella sp.
GACCGCGCTGCCAGCGGGCCTTTAAGTGGCGCGCGAGCCAGTTGATGGTGCGCATGTCCAGGTGGTTGGTGGGCTCGTCAAGCATAAGCACGTCATAGTCGCCGATCAGCAGGCGCGCGAGGTCCACGCGACGGCGCTGGCCGCCCGAAAGCTCGCCCACCGTGCCCTCCCAGGGCACATCGCTAATAAGGCCAGCGAGGATCTGACGCGTACGTGGGCTCGAGGCCCACTCATACTCGGGCGTATCGCCCACGACGGCATGATGCACGGTGTCGGCATCGGCCAGGTTGTCCTTTTGGCCGAGCAATCCGATCGTGGTGTCGCGGCGGTGCGTCACGCGGCCATCGTCGGGCTCCAGCGTGCCGGCGAGCACACTCAGCAGCGTCGACTTGCCGTCGCCGTTTTTACCGACGATACCAATACGGTCGCCCTCGTCCACGCCGAGCGTCACGCTATCGAAAATATGCTTGGTGGGAAACTCTAGGCTGACGGAATCGCATCCCAAAAGAATCGCCATATGCCCTGCTCCTTCGTAGAAATACAACGTTGTCCATGATAGCAGCGAGCCCCACCCCAAACCACCACGAAGGTGCCTGTCCCCTTTGTGGTGGTCATTTCGGTCGCAGAGCAAAAGGCGGGCCATCTCGCAAAAGAGATGACCCGCCTCTCCAATCAGTCCCGCGGCAACCGTGGCCGCCGCGGGCCTCAAGCATGTCCCGGACTAGGAGAACATGCCGGTGAGGTAATCATTCAGCCGCTTATCCTTGGGCCGTTGGAAAATCTCGTCAGTCTCGTCGTACTCAACCATATCGCCCATGTAGAAGAACGCCGTGCGGTTGGACACGCGCGACGCCTGCTCCATGTTGTGCGTCACGATGACGATGGCACGGTCGGCAACGATCGATGACATGAGGTCCTCGATCGCCAGCGTCGAGATGGGGTCGAGCGCCGAGCAGGGCTCGTCAAACAGGATCACGTCGGGATTGAGCGCCAGCGTGCGCGCAATGCACAGACGCTGCTGCTGGCCGCCCGAAAGCGCGCAGGCGCTCTTGTCGAGCTTGTCCTTGACCTCGTCCCACAGCGCCGCACCACGCAGACTTTCCTCGACCATACGATCAAGCTCGTCGCGGTCGGTAATGCCGTGACGCCTGGGCGCAAACGTAATGTTGTCGCGAATGGACTTGCGGAAAGGGTTGGGCTGTTGGAATACCATGCCAATGGACCGACGCAACTCGTAGGTGTTCTCGGTCTTGGTGTTCACGTTGCGCCCGCGGTAGTTGATCTCGCCCTCCACGCGGCAGCCGCGAATCTCGCGATTCATCAGGTTGAGGCTGCGTAAGAAGGTCGACTTACCGCAGCCCGAAGGCCCGATGAGCGCCGTGATCTCGCCCTTGTGAAAGTCGAGCGACGTATCGTGCAGGGCATGGTGGTCGCCATAGTACACGTTGACGTCCTTGGTGGAGAGCACGACCTCGTCGCTCACGGCCTTGCCGCTCGCGCGCACGCGCTTCTCGCTCTCCCCCACGCTCGACAGGAAGTTCTGGGTCTCGGACGGTGCCGCTTCGGCTGCGGGTGTTGCTTTCATCTCGCTCACTCGGCCGTCATCCTCCTTGCCAGTTGCTTGCCCACGATACGGGCGATTACGTTAAACAGCAGCACGCAAATCATCAGCAGTGCAGCGGTGCCCCAAACGATCTGCTGAGCCTCGGGGCTGCCCTCGCCATAGATCTTGTAGATGTGCACGGCGAGCGACTCGCCGGGACGGAACACGTTCCAGGCGCAGGTGGGGCTCGACAGGTTAAAGCTCAAGAATTTCAGACGCACCGGCGAGCTCATGCCCGAGGTAAAGAGCAGTGCCGCGGCCTCGCCAAACACACGGCCGGCCGAAAGCACAATGCCGGTCACGATGGCGGGCATGGCCTCGGGAATCAGGATGTGCAGCGTGGCCTCCCAGCGGGTAAGGCCCATGGCCAGGCATGCATCGCGCTGGGCCTGTGGCACGTCCTCGAGCGCCTGCTGGATCACGCGCACCAGGATGGGGATATTGAACATGGTGAGCGCGACAGCGCCGGAGATGATGGAGTACTTCCAGCCCAGCTGCACCGAGAACACCAGAAAGCCGAACATGCCGACGACGATGGAAGGCAGCGAGGACAGCGTCTCGATGGCGGTAGAGGCAATGTCGCGGATAGGGCCGTTCGGCGCGTACTCAACCAGGAAGACCGCCCCGCCCAGACTGATGGGCACCGAGATGACCAGAGTGATCAGCAGCAGGTAGAACGAGTCGAACAGCTGGTAGAGCACGCCACCCTGGGTACCGTTGGCGCGCGACGGCTGCGTGAGAAAGCCCGGCTGGAACAGCGTCGAGACGCCCTCGAACAGGATATAGGCCACCATGGAGACGACGATGAGCATGACGATGGCGGCGATCGCCGTCAGCACGCCCGTGGCGATGCGGTCCTGCTTTTGGACGCGCCCGAACCTCGCCTCGTCGATATGGATGCGCGTGCTAGCCACGAGCCTTCGCCCCCTTGCGGCCGATAAGGTGGATGATCAGGATGAAGATGAGGCTCATGCCCATCAGCAGCAGACCGAGCGCCCACAGAACATCGTCCTGGGCCGAGCCCTCGGCATAGACCGCCATAGACGTGGTGAGCGTGGTGGTAATGGTGGACGCCGGCGACAGCAGTGACGTCGGCATGGCCTCGATGCCGCCGATAACCATGCGCACGGCGAGCGTCTCGCCAAAGGCGCGGGTCATGCCAAGGATGACTGCGGTCATGAGCGACGGCATGGCGGATTTGAGCACCACGTGCCAGATGGTCTGCCAGCGGGTATAGCCCAGCGCGAGCGAGCCCTGACGGTAGCTGTCGGGCACGGCGCGCAGGCCATCGACCGAAAGCGTGGTCATGGTCGGCAGGATCATGACGGCCAGCACGATGGCGCCGGGTAAGATGCCCAGACCCGTGCTCACATGGAAAACACTCTTCATAAGGCCGACAACCACGTGAAAGCCGATCAAGCCAAAGACGACCGAGGGAATGCCGGTCAAAAGCTCAATAAGCGGCTGAAAGATCTTGGAACCAAACTTAGGCTGGATCTCGACCGCAAAGATGGCAGAGCCGATGGCGATGGGCAGCGCGATGAGCGTGGAGAGCACCATGACTGCAAACGAGGTGACGATCAGGGGCAGGGCGCCGGTATAAGGCAGGCCGTTTTCGGCCGTGTTGGCCAGGTCCCACTTGGTGCCGGTAAAGAACTCGACGACCGAGACGCCGTCCTTGATAAAAGCCGAGAGGCCCTTTTGGGCGACCATAAAGATGAGTGCGGCAACGACAAGCGTCACGAGCGCAACGCACGCGCCCGTGACGCCCAGGCCCACGTTCTCAAGGTCGCGCTTTGGCAGCTGTTTTGCCATTGCAAACCTTTCCGGGGCGATTACTTATTTAGCGGAGACCTTGCCGCTGGCGTCCTTGACGACCTTCATGGCAGAGACGGGGATAAAGCCCTGCTCCTCGACGAGCTTGCCCTGGACGTCATCGGAAAGCATGAACTCCAGGAAGGCCTTGGTGGCCTCGTCGGCATCCTTAGCGCAGTACATGTGCTCGGTAGCCCAGATCTTGAAGGAGTCGTCGGTGACGTTTGCGCTCTTGGGCTCCACGCCCTCGACCTTGATGGCGTTGAACTTGGAGTCATCGAAGTGCGAGAAGTCGAGGTAGGAGATGGCGTTGTCGGTGCTGGCCATCTGAGTCTGGACATCGCCGGACTTGTCGAGCTCGGCGTCGCCCTTAAAGTCGACGGCCTCGTCACCAAAGACGGCGGCCTCGAAGGTGGCACGGGTGCCGGAGCCGGCCTTGCGGTTGAGAACGACGATGGTGGCGTCGTCACCGCCGACCTCGTTCCAGTTGGTAATCTGGCCGGAGAAGATGCCCTTGAGCTGCTCGAGGGACAGGTCGTCGACCTTCACGTTCTTGGAGACGACGGGGCCCATGCCCACGACGGCGACCTCGTGGTCGACGAGATTCTTGACCTGATCGGCCTCGAGCTTGGTCTCGGCAAAGACGTCGGAGTTACCGATGGTAACGGTGCCGGCGGCGACAGCGGTCAGGCCCTTGCCCGAACCGTTGCCCGAGCCGGAGACGGAGACGTCCGGGTTGGCATCCATGAACTTCTCGGCAGCGGCCTCGACGAGAGCCTGGAACGAGGAGGCACCGTCGTAGGTCACCTCACCGGAGACGGACTCGGCAGCAGCGGCGCTACCCTTGTCGGCGGCGTCGGATGCGCCTGCGCCACCGCAACCAACGAGACCGAGACCGACGATACTGGCAAGACCACCAGCGAGGCCGAGGAACTGACGACGAGAATAAGCCTGATCGAGCATGATCTTCCTTTCATACATGCGAATCGCGGGCACCCTGCCCGCTTTGCTGTTTGGAAAGATACGGCCCCGACCGGGCAGCGCTCGCGCCAACTGCGGTTTCTTACGGGCATCTGATAGACCCTTACCGCAAGCGCGGCTCGGCTTTACAAACGAATAACATTCCCCGCCCAAGCATGGCGCGCTTTTTACACCAATAAGGGGGTGCGGACAGAAAGTTGGACCGTGAAGCGGTCCGGACTGGAGGTTCGCATGTACAGCAGGGAGAAGGTCGAGCTCTTCCTCCTGGCGACGGAGGACGGCATGGGGCCGACCGC
>CABUZK010000075.1 GCA_902496115.1 uncultured Collinsella sp.
CACGGTGGCGTCAATCTGCAGCCGCGCGCATCGCAAGGTGGCAAACGCGCTGGTCAACGGACGGGCGCTCAGTATCAAGGGCGGCAATATCGCATACTCCCCCATCACCACGACGACGGCCGCATGGCCAGCAAAGGAGGTCGGCACCATGAGGGTGGCAACGACGTACGACAACGGCAACATCTTTATGCACTTTGGCCGCAGCGAACAGTTCAAGATCTACGACGTCCAGGATGGCAAGGTGCTCAACGAGCAGGTCGTGAGCACCGGTGGCACCGGCCACGGCGCCTTGGCGGGCCTGCTCGCCAACGGTGGCGTTGACACGCTCATCTGCGGCGGCATCGGCGGCGGTGCCATCAACGCACTCACCCAGGCCGGCATCACGGTCTATGCGGGCGCCCAGGGCAGCTGCGACGCCTGCGTCGAGGCCCTCATTGCAGGCACGCTCGCTCAGACCGGCGAGGCCACCTGCGACTGCCATGGCCACGACCACGAGCACGCCCATGAGCACGGCGAGTCCTGCGGATGCCACGGCCATCACGACCACGACAGGCACGAGAGCTGCGGCTGCCACTAGCGGCACGTGCCCTGGCGCAAGCACGCTTCCACGTGTGTGACAACCTGCGAACAAACGGCGAAGGCCGCCTGGAGTACCATCCAGGCGGCCTTCGCCATACACGACTTAACCAGTCGCTATTTCTTATTGCGCATCTGAGCTTCCATCTGGCGCAGCAGGTCCATATCCGACTTAGGACCGCCCGTTCCCAGGCCGCCCATGCCGCCCAGACCCATGGCATCCAGACCGGGAATATTGGGCATGCGCATCTTTTTGCCCTTCTTACCCTTTTTGCCCTTCTTGCCACCGGCCTGCGCCTGATTGGCCATCGTGCGCATGCGGCCCATCATCTTGTTCATCTCGCCCCACTGCTTCATAAGGCTATTCACCTCGGTGGGGGTCACGCCGGCGCCCTTGGCGATACGGGCGCGACGCTGGCCGTTAATGATAGAGGGACGAAGGCGTTCCTCCTTGGTCATAGACATGATGATGGCCTCGTTCTTGTCGAAGATGCCCTCATCCAGGTTGCCGCCCATCTGGTTGAGCGCGCGCTGACCACCGGGGAGCATGCCCAGAATGCCCTTCATGCCGCCCATCTTCTTAACGGCCTTCATCTGGTCGAGCATGTCGTTCATGGTAAAGCCCTCGCGCAGCATACGCTCGGCAGCCTCGAGCTGCTCGGCGTCGGCCGCCTCCTGGGCCTTCTCGATAATACCGACGACGTCGCCCATGCCTAAAATGCGCTTGGCCATGCGGTCGGGGTAGAACGGCTCAAGCGAATCGGGCTTCTCGCCCATGCTCACGAACTTGATGGGCTTGCCGGTCACCTGGCGCACGGAAAGCGCGCCGCCGCCACGGGCGTCGCCGTCGAGCTTGGAGATGATCACGCCGTCAAAGTCGGTGCGCTCGGCGAAGGTCGAGACGACGTTGACGATATCCTGGCCGGTCATGGCATCGACGACCATCAGCACCTGATCGGGCTTGACGGCCTTCTTGATATCCACGGCCTCCTGCATCATCTGCTCGTCGATCTGCAGACGGCCAGCGGTATCGACGATGACCACGTCGCGCAGGTGGTCGACGGCCTCCTGAATGGCGCCCTTGGCGATGTCGACCGGGTGTTCGCCGTCACCGCGGAAGACCGGCACGCCGATCTCGCCACCGAGCGTGGCCAGCTGGTCGGCAGCGGCGGGACGGTAGACGTCGCACGCGGCGAGCAGCGGCGAGCGGCCCTGCTTCTTGAGCAGGTAAGCCAGCTTTACGGCCGCCGTAGTCTTACCGGAGCCCTGCAGGCCCACGAGCATGATGACATTGGGAATGCGGTTGCTAAAGACGAGCTTGCTCTCGGTGGAGCCGAGCATCTCGGTGAGCTCGTCGAGCACGATCTTGACGACGTTTTGCGCCGGCGACAGCGACTCCATGACCTCGGCGGTCATGCAGCGCTCCTTGGTCTTGGCGACGAACTCCTTGACAACCTTGAAGTTGACGTCGGCTTCGAGCAGCGCCATACGAATGTCGCGCATGGCCGAGGTGATATCGGCCTCGGTCAGCTTACCCTTGCCGCGCAGGCGGTCAAATGTGTCGTTGAGGCGATCGCTCAGAGAATCAAACACTAGTCACTCCTTAATTGGACTCGCCCACCAGGGCGCGGCAGAAATCTTTGGCATTGAACTCTTGCAGGTCATCGACCTGCTCGCCCACGCCGATGCGCAGGATTGGGAGCTTGAGCTTCTCGGCCACGGCCATGGCGATGCCACCCTTAGCCGTGCCGTCCAGCTTTGTCATAATAATACCGTCCAGACCCAACGCCTCGTTAAACTCAAGCGCCTGGTTCAGACCGTTTTGGCCCGTCGCGGCATCGATTACCAGGACGACCGAGACGGGCATGGGGCCGGCGGCCATATTGGCGGCGCGCTTACGCGTCACGTTGACCACCTTGGCAAGCTCGCGCATGAGCTCGGGGCTCGTGTGCAGACGGCCGGCGGTGTCGATGAGCACCAGGTCGCTGCCGCGCTTGTCGGCCTCATCGAGCACGTCGTAGCAAACGCTCGCCGGATCGGAGCCGCGGTCGCGCTTGATGACGGGAACGCCGGCGCGCTGGCCCCACACATCGAGCTGTTCGATGGCGGCGGCGCGGAAGGTATCGGCCGAGCCGATCACGACGTTCTTGCCGCGGGCAGCCATAGCGCTCGCGATCTTGCCGACCGTCGTGGTCTTGCCGGCACCGTTAATGCCCACAAACAGCACGCAACTCGGCGTGTCAGCGAACGGATCGCGCTCGGCGGGCACAAAATGCTGCTCGAGCTGCTCGGCCAGGGCGCGACGGAGTTGCGGAGCGGTCTTGAGGTTCTTCTTGGCCGCGGTATCGCGCAGGTCATCGGAGACCTGAATGGCGACCTCGGCGCCCATGTCACCCATGACGAGGGTGTCCTCTAGATCCTCCCAAAAATCCTCATCGACCTCGCCGCCAAAGTAAAAGACCTCGTTGAGGGCCTCGCGGCTGCGCTCAAGTCCGCGCGAGAGAGCATCGAAGAATCCCATTATGCATTCACGACCTTTCCGGTTTCGCGATCAAGTTTTTGCGAGACGACGCGACTGACGCCGTCGGCTTGCATCGAGACGCCGTAGAGGACGTCAGCGTCCTCCATAGTACGGCGCTGATGCGAGATAACCAAGAGCTGCGTATCGGAACGCAACACGTCGAGTGCGCCGATGAGCTTGGACAGGTTGGCGTCATCGAGTGCCGCCTCGACCTCGTCCAGCACATAGAACGGCACCGTGCGCGTGCGGTACACGGCAAAGAGCAGGGCGAGCGCCGTCAGGCTCTTCTCGCCGCCCGACATGAGCATCATCTTGGTGATGCGCTTGCCGCGCGGCTGCGCCACGACCTCGATGCCCGTCTCGGCAGGATGCTCGGGGTCGGTCATCTCCAGATGCGCCTGGCCACCCGGGAACAGCATGGCGAAGATCTCGCGGAAGTTCGCATCGACCTTCTCAAAGGTCACCAGGAAGGCCTTACGCATCTTACGGTCGATGGCCGCCGTGATCTTGGTGAGCGCCTTGCGTGCGCTCTCAAGATCGGCCAGCTGCTCCTCGATGTAATCGGCGCGGCGCTTGAGCTGCTCGTACTCCTCCATGGCAACCTGGTTCACAGGGCCCAGGTTGTTGATCTGGCGCACGAGCTGGTTGAGCTCGCGCTCGGCGGCATCGCGGTCGGTGGGCGCAGGAAGCATGAGCGCTTCCTCGAGCACCGTGGTGCCATCGGCGGTAATGGCCTTGATGGCCGCCTCTACCTGCACCTCGAGCTTGCCGCGGGAGACCTTGAACTCATTTTGCGTCGCCGTGGCGGCATCGACCCGCTCCTTGGCACGAGCAACCTCGGCCTTGGCGTCTTCGATGGTCTTCTTAAGCGAGGCCGAGTCCGCCTCCTCGAGCGAAGCCTGGTCACGCAGACGCGCGGCCCAATCCGACGCGCGCTCTAGCAGGGCCGAATAGCGCTCGTGCATGGGATCGACGCGCAGACGCAGCAGCTCGAGTGAGCGCGAGGCCTGGCGTGTTCCGCGGATACGGCGGTCGATGCCCTCCAGGCGATGCTCCAGATCGGGCACGCGGCCCTTCAGCGAACGCAGACGCTCGCTCGTCTGGGCCAGGCGCACCTTGGCATCGGCGAGCTTGCCGGCGGCCTCGGAATCGTCACGGCGCACGCGATCGAGCTCGTCGTTGGCTTCGGCAATCTGGAGACCCAGGTCGCTTGCCTGCGCACGGGCCTCGTCGCGCGAACGGGTGAGCTCGTCAACGCGCGGGCGCGCTGCGCGAACGGCCTCGGCTGCCTGTTCGCGGCGCTTGGAGATGCGCACGCGCTCGACCTCGGCATTGTTGGCGCTTTGCTCCAAGCGGCCGATCTCGGAAAGCAGCGAGCGGCGCTCGCCCTCAAGACGGGCGATCTCGCCGGCGGCAGCGCCCTCGGC
>CABUZK010000076.1 GCA_902496115.1 uncultured Collinsella sp.
GGGCCTGATCCAGGAGGAGGGAAAGACCGTGGTCCTGTCCGATATCCAGGGTCTCGAGGACTTCCTGGGCGACATGGACTTTAAGGTCACCGGCACCACCGAGGGCATCACCGCCCTGCAGATGGATAACAAGGCCACCGGTCTTACCTTCGACACCCTGGCCCGCGCCCTGCAGCAGGCCAAGGAGGGTCGTGCTTTCATCCTGCAGAAGATGCTCGATGTAATCCCCGAGCCGCGTCACACCACGCGCAGCACCGCCCCGCGCATCGTCTCCATCCAGGTTCCGACCGACAAGATCCGCGACGTCATCGGTTCCG
Source organism: uncultured Collinsella sp. (assembly GCA_902496115.1). Classification (GTDB taxonomy): domain Bacteria; phylum Actinomycetota; class Coriobacteriia; order Coriobacteriales; family Coriobacteriaceae; genus Collinsella. The sequence continues at coordinate 318 of CABUZK010000076.1, forward strand.
GCGGCAAGGTCATCCGCGGCATTCAGGACGAGACTGGCGCTTCGGTCGACATCCAGGAGGACGGTACCGTCTTTGTCGGCGGCACCGGCGAGTCCGTCGACCAGGCCGTTGAGCGCATCAAGCTCATCATTAAGGTTCCCGAGCCGGGCGAGGAGTACACCGGTCGCGTGGTCTCCATACAGCCCTTCGGTGCCTTCGTCAACCTGCTGCCCGGCAAGGACGGCCTGCTGCACATCTCCCGCGTCGCCAAGGGCCGCGTGGAGAAGGTCGAGGATGTCCTCAACGTGGGCGACGAGGTCAAGGTCGTCGTCATCGAGGTCGACGATCGCGGCAAGATCTCGCTCGATCGTCTCGACAAGCCCGAGGCCCCGGCTCGCGCCGAGGGTGCCTCCGAGGGCGACGGCGAGCACTTTCAGCGTCGTGAGCGTCCGCGTCGCGAGCGCTCCGAGCGCAGCGACCGTCCGCGCCGTCCCGGCGACAACGGAGGCCGCAAGCCCCGCCGTCACCACGACGCCGAGTAACAGCTACATATAAGCAGCTCAACAAGGGCGACTCCGGACAGGGGTCGCCCTTTTGCTTGCGACCGGGAGGGACGCATATGAAGTTTCCTGCTCTACAGTCCTGCGCAAGACGGAAAGCACATTAAGTGCTTTCCTTTGCGTGCGGAACTCGCGATAAACTTCATATGCGTCCCTCCCGGTCGCAAGCAAAAGGGCTGGTTAGTGCCGCTCGCTATTGAGTTAGACAGTCTATTCAGTAGTCAGATTTCAGATCTGTAGATAGACGTAGCAGCATTTCCTCAGATAAAACCTACCTAAATAAACCTGTCCTTTATTGGCAGGTCTGGTCTCAGCGGTCCCGGCACGGGCTAAGTTTATCGCGAGTTCCGCACGAACAGGAGGCCACTTAATGTGGCCTCCGTCGTGAGCAGGACTGTAGAGCAGGAAACTTAGCCCGTGCCGGGGCCGCTGAGACCAGACCGGCGGGATACACGGGTTCAGATGGGGCTTTGATGCATGGGTGGTCTGTTGGTGGGCAAATGGGTATCATACTGTGGTTACTGCATCGACTCTATGGTGCATGTTTGTACGTTCCCGGCGGTCGGTTTGCCAGAAGCGCCCCGTCGGTTGTTCCAGACCCGTTTCGAAGAAAGGAAACCACACGAACCTATGGCAGCTAAAAAATCATCTCCCTTGAAGATCATTCCGCTCGGCGGCCTTGACGGCATCGGCAAGAACATGACGGTCTTCGAGTGCGGCGACGACATGGTGCTCGTCGACGCCGGCCTCATGTTCCCCGACGACTCCCAGCCCGGTATCGACCTGGTGCTTCCCGACTACACCTATGTCCTGGAGAACGAGGAGAAGCTCCGCGGCATCGTCGTCACCCACGGCCACGAGGACCACACCGGTTCGCTTCCGTACCTGCTGCAGGACCTCAACAACAAGGTGCCCATCTTCTCGAGCAAGCTGACGCTCGGTTTTATCGAGGGTAAGCTCTCCGAGTTCCGCATTCGCGCGCCCAAGTTCCGTGAGGTCAAGGGCGGCAGCCACGTCAATCTCGGTGGCATCTCGCTCGATTTCTTCTCCATGACGCACTCCATTCCGGGCGCTTTGGGCGTATTCATTCGCACCAACCAGGGCACCGTTATGCACACGGGCGACTTTAAGCTCGACCAGACGCCCATCGACGGCGTCACGCCTGACTATGCCGCCATCAGCCGCTTTGCCAAGCAGGGCATCGACCTGCTGCTTTCCGACTCCACCAACGCCACGGTTCCTGGCTTTACCAAGTCCGAGGCCGAGGTCGGCCCCAACCTGCTGCACGCCATCAAGAACGCGCCGGGCCGCGTGTTCGTCGCGTCGTTCTCGAGCCACATCCATCGCCTGCAGCAGATCTGCGATGCCGCCCGCAAGTGTGGCCGCAAGGTCGTCGTGACCGGACGTTCCATGCTCACCAACACCCGCGTGGCGCGTGAGCTTGGCTATCTCAACATCGACGATGCCGATATCATCGACGCCTTCGACATTGATAACCTGCCCGACGATAAGATCGTCGTCATGTGCACCGGTTCTCAGGGCGAGCCGCTGTCGGCCCTGTCCCGCATGGCCAACGGCGAGCACAAGACGCTCTCCATCCACGAGGGCGATACCGTCATCCTCTCGGCAACTCCCGTTCCCGGCAACGAGAAGGCCGTGCAGCAGGTCGTCAACAGCCTGGCCAAGCTTGGCTGCGACGTGTGGGATAAGAATCGCGCACTCGTCCACGTCTCGGGCCACGGCAGCCAGGAGGAGCTCAAGCTCCTGATGGCCATGGCCAAGCCCACCTACTTTATGCCGGTTCACGGCGAGGCCGTTCACCTGCGCGCCCATGCCCAGCTAGCCCGCAAGATGGGCCTTAAGGACGATCACATCTTTATCCTCGATAACGGTGACACGCTCGAGATGCGGGGCGGTATCGTCAAACGCGGTGCGCCCGTCGAGTCCGGCGTCGTTTATGTCGACGGTCTGCGCATCGGCGACACCGACCCCATCGTCCTTCGCGATCGCCAAAAGCTCGCCAACGACGGTATGGTCACGGCTGTTGCCATCGTCTCGCTCAAGCACAAGAAGATCGAGGCTATCGAGTTCTCGGGCCGCGGCGTTTCGTTTGCCATCGACGACCAGTTCTCCGAGGATGCCTCCGCAGCCATCATGAAGACGATCGAGAAGGGCAAGTTTAGCTTTACCAGTAGCGGCTCCGATGCCATTCGCAAGGCCGTGCGCGATTCGCTCTCCAACTTTATCTGGAGCCGCACGCGCACCCGTCCGATGATCATCCCAGTCGTCATGGAGGTTTAGTTTGGCGCGCGGATCTGCACAAAACGCCAAAGGCAACAAATCCAACAACCAACCGGCATCTGCTAAGGGTGCCGGTTCCCATCTGCGTGCCAATAAGGGCCACGAGTCCGAGTTCGATGAGTTCGAACCCCTGGTCGAGCCTTCGGCCAATCGCGATATCGCCGGCGTTATCATTGCCGTTTTGGCGATTGCGTCCTTCATTGCCGTGATTTCTCCGGCAACGGCACCCGTGACAGCTGCGGTTGCCGGTTTCTATCACCTCGGCTTTGGCCTGGGCGCCTACGTGCTGCCGATCGTCATCTTGCTGTTTGCCGCCACGCTCTTTTTGGGTGAGGACTCGCCGCTCAACATTCGCTCGGTTGCGGGCGGTGCCGTGGTCTTTATCGCCGTCGTCTCCATTCTTTCGCTGATGGTGCCGGGTACGAGTGACTCGTGCGACCTTATGTTCACGCCGCAAAACCTGTCCGCCTCAGGTGGCTACATCGGTGCGTTTATTGCGAGTGCGCTGCAGAATGCCCTGGGTAAGCCTATCGCGATGGTGGTCCTGTTGGGTCTGGCCGTCGTCGGCTTTGTCATCATCGGCTTTTCGGTGGGTGGCGTTTTGCGCTCTGCCCGCGACCGTGCGGCCGATTTTGCCGAGCGCCGTCGTGCCGATGTCAACGCGAGTCCGTGGGGTGACGACGAAGCTCTGTCGGTGCCCGGCGTTGCCCGTCCGCACCTGAGCATTCTTCGTCAAAAGGGCTCCGATGCCGCCGTGACCACGGTCATAGGTGACGATGCCGACCCGGTTTTGGACGATGACGACGAGGACGAGGATCCGTTTGTCGACGTGTCCGACGCCGTGGAGGCCGAGCGTGCTAAGACGACGCTGCTGCCGCGCCGTCATGCCAAGAAGGGCAAGAAGGCTCCCAAACTCAATACGAGTGAGCCCGATCCGTCTTGGTCCGAGAGCGAGATTGAGCTTACCGAGGGTGATGACGAGGACGACGAGTCCCCGCTCGAGACTGCTAAAACCACCTTGCTGCCGCGTCGTCAGGCAAAGCGCGGTCAGGTGACCGGCCAGCTTTCGATGGAGGACGATCCGGACAAGGTCGACGAGTCCGAACCGCCGTTTGCCGTGAATCCCGTCTCGGCCGCCCCTCAAATCCCTGATTTCCTCAAGCATCCCAAGGTTGCCGATACGGCTGTGGCGGGCGCTGTCGAGGCGTCTACTTCGAGCGATGGGGGAGCGGACAATGCCCCCGCGGATAACGAGGGCGAAGAAGAGGA
>CABUZK010000077.1 GCA_902496115.1 uncultured Collinsella sp.
ACCGCTGCCAAGAAGACGGCTGCAACCACCAAGAAGGCAACGGCAGCCAAGAAGACCACGGCTACGAAGTCGACGACGGCCAAGGCCGCTACGACGAAGGCCGCCGCGAAGACGGCCCCGAAGGCTACTGCAAAGCCGGCCGCCAAAGTCGAGGAGACGCCCGCTGAGTCTAAGGCTGAGGCAGCTGTCGAGGCAAAGCCGGCCGCCAAGACCACCACGCGCAAACGCGCCGCGACGACGGCCAAGAAGACCACGACCAAGGCTGCAGCTCCCAAGGCAGAGGGTAAGGCCGAGGACAAGCCCGCAGTAAAGGCCGAGCCGACTCCGAAGGCTGCCGAGGTTAAGGCCGCTCCCAAGACTAAGGCAGAGACAGAGCCCGCCAAGGAGACCCTGGTCTCCCCCGCCGTTCCAGCCGAGGAAAAGGCTCCGACCAAGAAGACCTCCGTCCGCAAGGCAACGGCCGCCCGCAAGCGCCGCTAATCCGGACGATTAAAACTTATTCCTCAACGCAAAAGAGGGCCGGTTTACTACGACAAAATGGCTCCGGCAGACCACGGCGAGTAATCTTCGAAATTAAGAACGCTTCTACCTGCGGTTTTAATATCACCAAAATGACTGTGGTTGAGATCATTCAATTCGTCGTAGTAAACCGAAGTACTTTTGTTTGGCTACAAATAGTATCGGTATAGACGTTTTTAAATATCGCGATAATTTGGGTGGTAAAACGATTTTCTAGGACAACCGTTCGCCGATGGTAAACGGATGTTGTTTATACAGCCTGTGTACAACAGATATACTTATATCTTGTGCGTAAAGCCCATGGCCCGCAGGCCGTGATTCTATTGAACTGGACCGTATTATGAGATTGATTCACAACAGCCGTCTACCGCAGTTTCGCACTCCGTTTGGCGCTGTGACCACTGGAACTTCCGTTTCGCTCTCGGTGATTTTGGAGGATGCCGACCCCAACCAGGCAACGCTTACGCTGCGCACCTGGGTCGATGAGATCGGTGAGTCTCTGTATCCCATGACGCACGAGGGCAACGGCATATTTACCGTAGAGCTTGAGTGCACCGAGCCCTGTCTTATCTGGTACAGCTTTATCTGCAATATCGAGGGTCAGCCCGAGGTCCGTTTGGGCGCGCCGCAGGGTCGCACCGGTGGCGAGGGCGTAACTTACAACTACGCCGAGGTCCCGTCCTTCCAGATCACCGTCTACAAGCACCGCAAAGTTCGTCCTGAGTGGTACGAGCGTGGCATGGTCTACCAGATCTTCCCCGACCGCTATGCCCGCGACGAAAACTGGCGCGAGCGCACGCTTACCGAAGTTGAAAAACCGCGCAAAGGAATCCAGCGCCGCATGGTCGAGGACTGGAACGAACCGCCCGAGTACGAGCGTGCCGAAGACGGCTCCATCAAGACCTGGGATTTTTACGGCGGTTCGCTCAAGGGTATCCAAAATGACCTGCCCCGCATTGCCGAGCTAGGCTTTACGGCCATCTACCTCAACCCCATCTTTGAGGCCGCGAGCAACCACCGCTACGACACGGCCGACTACACCAAGATCGACCCGATTCTGGGCACCGAGCAGGACTTTACCGAGCTGTGCGAGGCGGCCGAGAAGCTTGGCATTTCCATCATTCTGGACGGTGTGTTCAACCATACGGGCGACGACTCGATCTACTTTAACCGCTACGGCAATTATCCCGGCGTCGGTGCTTGGCAGAGCGAGGACTCGCCGTGGCGCGATGCATTTTACTTCCATGAGGACGGTTCGTATGACTGCTGGTGGGGCGTGGGCAACATGCCCGCCATCAATGAGAGCTCCGAACTGGTGCGCGAGCGGCTCCTGGGCAAGGACGGCGTGATCCGTAAATGGCTGCGCGCCGGTGCCCATGGCTGGCGACTCGATGTGGCCGACGAGCTTTCCGACGACTTCCTGGCCGAGATCAAAAAGGCCGTGCTCGCCGAGAAGCCCGACGCGCTGCTGCTCGGCGAAGTCTGGGAAGACGCCTCCAACAAGATCAGCTATGGCCACCTGCGCCGCTATCTGCAGGGCTCGGAGCTCGACTCCGCCATGGACTACCCCTTCCGCGACATGGTCATCGGCTTTTTGATGGGCTACAAGAACGCTTACCAGGCAGCCGAGGATATCGAAACCCTGCGCGAGAACTACCCGCGCGAGGCACTGGCCTGCGCGCTCAATCTGCTTTCGAGCCACGACCGTCCGCGTATCATCTCGGTGCTCGGCGGTGGCCCCGACGAGTCGCAGCTGCCCGAGAGCGAGCGCAGCAAATGGCGCCTGGACGATAACTCGATGGGCCTGGCCAAGAGCCGTTTTTGGCTGGCGACGCTCATGCAGATGACCTTCCCGGGTGTACCCTCAATCTATTACGGCGACGAGTACGGCTTGGAGGGCCTTACCGACCCGGGCAACCGCCGCACCCTGCCGACCAAGGACCAACTCCACGACTTCGACACACTGGCCATCGTTAAGAACGCGTCTGCCGTGCGCCGTGCGCTGCCCTTTATGGTCGATGGCGAGATCAAGGCCTTTGCGCTCAACGACGAAGTCTTGGCTTACACCCGCACGGGCAAAGACGGCGAGGCCGCGACGGTTATCATCAACCGCAGCCTGCGCAATTCGCACCGCGTGACGATTCCGGCGCTCGGCGAATGCGCGAGCGACGTGATCAGCGGTCACGAGTGCGAGATCCACAACGGTACCGTCACGCTCGACCTGTACCCGCTGGGCTCTTCGATCATCTATCACCATGCCGAGAAGCGTCTGCAGGAGCCGCTCGATCATGGCGCGGGCGTTGTGTGCCACATCACCTCGGTGCCGACCGATGACGGCAAGCCCGGCACAATCGGTGCGCCCACGCGTCGCTTTATCGACCATCTGGCCGCTATGGGCATGCGCTACTGGCAAGTCCTGCCCGTCAACCCGACGGACTTCTTCCGCTCCCCTTACGCTGGGCCTTCGGCCTTTGCGGGCAATATTGACCTGCTGCCCGAGAGTCACGAGGAGCTGGCCGCCGACTTTGCTGCATGGAAGGCTCACGGCGGCGAGGATGCCGACCCGCTGTACACGGCGTTTAAACATCGCAACGCTGATTGGCTCGAAAAGTACTGCGTCTACATGGCGGTAAAGAAGCACTTTGAGGGACTGTCGCGCCACGATTGGCCGGCGGATGTCGCGCGCTACAACGAGCACCTGATCGATGACAAGCGCTTCCACGACGAGGCCGAGCTTCAGGCGTACATGCAGTACCGCTTTGACCTGGCCTGGTGCGAACTCATGAACTATGCACACAAGAAGGGCATCGAGGTCATCGGCGACATTCCTATGTATGTTTCGGATGATTCGGCCGACGCATGGAGCGAGCCCGATAACTTCTGGCTGTCCGACACCGGCAAGGCGATTGAAATTTCGGGCGCGCCGCCCGACAACTTTGCGCCCGAGGGCCAGGTGTGGGGAAACCCCACCTTCCGCTGGGATCACATGAAGGGAAACGGCTATAGCTGGTGGATGGATCGCTTGCGTCGTGCGTTCGCGCTCTACGACCGTGTGCGCCTGGACCACTTCCTGGGCTTCCACAGCTACTTTAGTATCCCCGCGGGCAAGGCTTGCGCCGATGGTCGCTGGCTGGCGGGACCGGGCAAAGACCTGTTCCAGACCGCCTACGACGAGCTGGGTCCGCTCAACTTTATCGCCGAGGATCTAGGCTATCTGACGCCTGGCGTTCGTGCGATGGCTTCGACCTGCGGCTTCCCCGGCATGGACGTGCTGGAGTTTAGCGATTACGACGTTCGCTGCGGAATTCATCCCACACCGGGCAAGATCCTGTACACCTCGACGCACGACACCTCGACGCTCGCCGGCTGGTGCACGCATTCATTTGCGGGCGGCGACGAGCCGAGCGGCATTGCATTGGCAAGCGAGCTCATGGGCGATGCCCTGGCAAGCGATGCTCCGCTCGTTATGATGCCGCTGCAGGACATACTGGGGCTGGGCGACGATGCACGTATGAACGTGCCGGGTGTGGCCACGGGCAACTGGACATGGCAGGCGCAGGAAACCGACATTGTGGCGGCCGAAAAGAAAACTGCGAAGCTCCTGCGCAGCACGCATAGATTCTGGGGCGAAGCGTGATAAAACCCACGATATAGGGTACAGTTACAGCTGTTTGAATTTTTGCGGGCAGAGCGATCTGCCCGCTTTGTGCTGAAAAGGAAGTATTATGGCGCGCTACGATTACAAGTGCACGAGCTGCGGCAACGTGTTTGAGGTTGAGCACCCCATGTCCGAAACGCCCGAGGTCGTATGCCCCAGCTGCGGCGCCCCGGCATCCAAGACGTTCTCGGCCAGCGGCATTAAGTTCGAAGGCAGCGGTTTCTACAACACCGACCAGCGAA
>CABUZK010000078.1 GCA_902496115.1 uncultured Collinsella sp.
GGCGGCCTTTACCTCGGGAGCAGCCTCGACCTCGTTGGCCTTCTTGGCAGCGGCGGTCGTGCGCTTGCGCGTGGTCGATGCCTTGGCAGTAGTTGCCTTGGCAGCGGTGGTCTTGCTCGCAGCGGCCTTCGTGGTCGTAGCCTTCTTAGCCGTCGTCTTGCGAGCCGTCGTCTTCTTGGCGGCAGGCTTCGCTGCGGGCTTCACCTCAGGATCGGCTTTAACCGGGTCAGCTTCAGCCGGCTTCTCCTCGACCTTGGGCTCCTCAGCAGCAGCTGGCTCCTTAACGGGCGCCGCAGGCTCGGCCTCATCAGCAACCGGCTCCTCTACGGCCGTAGCAGCCTCCACAGCCGCCGGGCGCTCAATCTCCGGGTGCATAAAGAAGTACAGGTCCAGATACTTATCGGCCGAGCGCGTCCAGCTAAAGTCCTGGCTCATGGCCTGCGTGACCAGCTGGTTCCATGCGTCGCGGTTATCCCAGAACAGACGCGCCGCGCGGAATACCGCATCGCCCATCTCGTCGCCGTTAAAGTTGCTAAACGAGAAGCCCGTGCCCTCGCCGGTAAACTCGTTGTACGGGATCACGGTGTCCTTCAGGCCGCCGGTCTCGCGCACGATGGGCAGGGTACCGTAGCGCATGGCGATGATCTGCGACAGGCCGCAGGGCTCAAACTTCGAAGGCATCAGGAACATGTCGGCGGCAGCATACATGCGCTGCGACAATGCCGGATCGAACTCGATGCGAGCCGCCATGGTGCCGGGGTACTTGTCCTGGAAGTAGCGTAGGCCGTCCTCGTAGTCGCGGTCGCCGGTGCCCAGCACCGCCACCTGCACGCCGCCGGCCAGGATGCGGTCGAGCGCGTACATGACCAGGTCCATGCCCTTCTGGCGCGTCAGGCGCGTGACCATCACCATGAGGGGACGGTCGTCGCGAACCTCGAGTCCCAGCTCCTCCTGCAGCTTGGCCTTGCACACGGCCTTGCCCCCACGGTCCTCAACCGTGTAGTTGGCGGCAATGCGCTTGTCGGTCGCCGGGTCAAAGCCCGCCACGTCAATGCCGTTGAGGATGCCCTGCAGTGCGTAGGAGCGTTCGCGAAGCACGCCGTCCAGGCCCTCGCCAAACTCGGGCGTCTGGATCTCGTTGGCATAGGTGGGGCTCACCGTGGTGATGGCGTCGGCATAGCGCAGCGCGCCCAGCATGTAGTTGATGCTGCAGGCGTCGCAACGCAGCTGCGAGGCGGCCGCCGGAATGTGCGCCACGCCCAGGATGTCCTCCATCACGGTGTCGCTAAACTGGCCCTGGAACGCCACGTTGTGGATCGAGAACACGGTCTTGACGCGGTCGTACAGCGGCAGGCCCTGGTAGAACTCGCGCAAAAACACGGGCGCCAGCGCCGTCTGCCAGTCGTTGCAGTGCAGGATGTCGCACTCAAAGCCGGCCGGCAGGTGCTGCAGGCTCTCGGTAATGGCCTTGGAGAAGAACGCAAAGCGCTCGCCGTCATCAAAGAAGCCGTACGGATAGTCGCGCGCAAAGTAGCGCTCGTTGTCGATGAACATATAGGTGACGCCGTCGTGCTCGAGTTTCTCGAGTCCGCAGTACTCGTTACGCCATCCCAGGCTCACGTAAAAGTCGGAGAAGTGCTCCATCTGCGCCTTGTACTCGTCCTTGATGGTGGCGTACTTTGGCACCATCACGATGACCTCGGCGCCGGCGCGCACAAGCGCCGCGGGCAGCGAGCCCGCTACGTCGCCCAGACCACCGGTCTTCACAAACGGCGCGCACTCGGCCGAGGCAAACACGATCTGCATCTTTTTGCTGGAATCAGCCATATTGTCTCCCATGTTGTTATTCGAGAATAGCCGCCTGGCGCGAACCGGGCGGCTATTCTACATGTTACGAGCGATGTTGCGGTGCTAAAGCTAGCTCGCGTTGGTGATATCAGAAGTTAACGGGGCCTTTCCCAGCACCAGGATGTTCTCGGGCGTGCCGCGAAGCTCAGTGTTGGTGGGAACCACGTTGTTCTTGTCCAGGATGGCGTTCTCAACGCGGGCGCCGCTCTTGATGACGCAGCTCTGGTTGATGATCGAGTTGGTCACCGAAGCGCCTTCCTCGACCACGACGCCGCGCGACAGGATCGAGTTGCGCACGGTGCCCTTGATGATGCAGCCGGCCGAGATGATCGAGTTGCACGCGTGGCTGCCGGTCGCATAGCGCGAAGGCGGCACGTCGTGGGCCTTGGTCAGGATCGGACGCTCTGGGTCAAAGAGCTGGTCGGCCACGGTCTGGTCGAGCAGGTCCATGCTGCGGCGATACAGCGACTTCTCGCTAAACACGCCCACGACCTCGCCCTTGTACTCGTAGCTGCACACGTCGATGTTGCCAAAGTCGCCCTGGAGTGCCTCGAGCAGGTCCAGATAGTCGGCGGCCTGGTAGTGGTCGATGATCTCGAGCAGCGTCTCGCGGTTGACGATGCAGCAGTCCATAGAGGCGTTGTCGCCATACACGACGCCGGCGCTCACGCCCGTCAGGCGGCCGTTCTCGTTAATTTCGAGTTTGGTCTCGTCATCGACGTTGCGTGTAGCCTTGCAGTACACCACGGTCATCTGGGCGCCGGAGTTCTCGTGCGCGTCGATGATGGTGTTGAGGTCCATGTTAAAGATGATGTTGGTGCCCATCATCACAACGTAGGGCTTGTCCGAGCGCTGGAACAGCGTCTTGTTGGAGATGATGTCGCGCAGCAGGAAGCGCATGCCGCCCTTGGTGGTGCCATACGCGTTGCCGGGCACCATGAACAGGCCGCCCTTCTTGCGGTCCAGGCCCCAGTCCTTGCCCGAGCCCACGTGGTCGATCAGCGAGCGGTAGTTGCCCGGCATAACTACACCGACGGTCTTAATGCCGGCATTCATCATGTTGGACAGCGGGAAGTCGATCAGGCGGTAGCGGCCCAAAAACGGGACGGACGCGATGGGGCGATCCTTGAGCAGCACGCTGCCGTAGGTCGAAGAGTAGTTAGCGGTGATATAACCGATGGCCTTGCGATTGATCATCGGATCATTCCCCCTTCCCGATAACGACGTCATTTCCAACGACGGCCGTATCCTTGGTGGTATCGACAGAGCCGAGCTTCACGCCCTCTTCGACCGTGGAGTTCTCGCCCAAAATAGCGCGGCAGATGTGCGCGCCGCTCTTAACGTGCGCACCCGGCAGCAGCACGGAGTCCTCGACCACGGCGCGCTCCTCGATGATGACATCAGTCGAAAGGATCGAGTGGCGAGCGGTGCCGTAGATCTTGCAGCCGTTGGAGACCAGGCAGTCGTCCAGGCGACCATCCGGACCAATGTAGTGCGGCGGACGCGTGGTGATGTTGGACATGATGGGGAAGTGCTTGTCGAACAGATCGAACTCGGGGTTGTTGCCCAGCAGGTCCATCGAGGTCTCGTGGAAGCTGGCGATGGTGCCGACGTCCTTCCAAAAGCCGTGAAACTCGTAGCTGTACAGGCGCTTGCCCTCGCCGAGCAGCTTGGGGATGATGTCCTTGCCAAAGTCGTGGCTCGAGCGCTGGTCCAGAGCGTCCTCCTCGAGCGCCTCGATCAGCACGTCGGCCGAGAAGATGTAGATGCCCATGGACGCGAGGTTCGAATCGGGCTTATCGGGCTTCTCGGTGAACTTGGTGATGCGGCCGTCCTCGGGGTCGGTGGTCAGGATGCCAAAGCGGCTGGCCTCCTCCCACGGCACGGGCATAACGCTCACCGTGAGGTCGGCGTTGTTCTCAATGTGCGTCTTGAGCATCTTGCGGTAGTCCATGCGATACAGGTGATCGCCCGAAAGAATCAGGACGTACTTGGGGTCGTTGGCCTTAATGTAGTCCAGATTCTGCGTAATGGCGTCGGCCGTGCCCGCATACCAGGCGCCGCCGGTCTGCGTCTCGTACGGCGGCAGGATCGACACGCCGCCGTCGCGGCTGTCCAGATCCCACGCCTCGCCGGAGCCCACATAGGCATGCAGCAGGTAGGGGCGATACTGCGTCAGAACGCCCACCGTGTCGATGCCCGAGTTGGAGCAGTTGGAGAGCGAAAAGTCGATAATGCGGAACTTACCACCAAAGCTAACCGCCGGCTTA
>CABUZK010000079.1 GCA_902496115.1 uncultured Collinsella sp.
CCTGTATCGTCCGGTCAGCGTCCGATGCAACCGACTCAGCGCGCGGCCCAACCCGCCGCACGTTCGGCGCAGCCCTCTTCTTGCCCCACTCAGCCCACTCAGCGTCCAGGCCAGCAGCCTGTTCGTCGTCCTGCTCAGCAGTCTGCTGCCCATACAGCCCAGCCCGCGGGCGGTTCCCGCTTTAAGCAGCAGGCTCCTGCCCAGCGTACGCAGGGACAGGCACCGCAATCACGCTCCCACGCACATCATGCTCATGGCTCGCACGGCGTTGCTCCGGCCACGCGCTCGAGCTATTACACGCGCGCTCGCCGTGGTGCCCAAAAGAAAAGCTCCCCGGTGCCTATGATTATCGGTGGCGTCGTCGCCGTGCTTGCGCTTGTCGCGATCGTTTTCTTTGTCGTGCCAGCTGTCAAGGGCTTTTTTGCTGGTGAGGATGCGAAAGTCACTGCTGGCCAGCAGGTTACTATCACTATTCCCGATGGTGCCTCGGGTGACAGCATCGCTTCGATTCTCTCCGAGAACCATATCGTCGAAAATCCCAAGGATTATTACGCGGCGGTCAAAAAGCTCAACGCCGACATGTCGCTCAAGCCCGGCACCTACTCGTTCACCACGCTCATGGACGCGACCGAGGTCGTTCAGCAGCTCATGGAGGGCCCCAATGCGGGCTCCGATGCACTGACTATTCCAGAGGGCCTGACGGTTGATCAGATCGCCGATCGCGTGGCCAAGGCATACGACAGTATCTCCAAGGAAGACTTCCTCAATCAGGCAAAGGCCTCCAACTATGTGAAGGACTATAGCTTCCTTGAGGGCGCTGCAAACGATTCGCTCGAGGGCTTCCTATTCCCCAAGACCTATTCGTTGGGTAAGAAACCGAGCGCCGATGATGTGATTCGCGCCATGCTCGATCAATTCAACACCGAGTACAAGTCGCTCGATTTTGCCGGCTGCGAGGCCAAAATCAAGGAGCGCTACGGCGTGGGGATGTCCGATTACGACATCATCAATCTCGCTTCCATCGTTGAGCGCGAAGGCCTCAACGCCGAGCAGCGCGCGCATGTCGCCTCGGTGTTCTACAACCGTCTTGCCGGCAAGCTCGATGGTCTGTGCTACCTCAATAGCGATGCGACCATGATGTATGTCACCGGCGGCGAGGTTACCGCCGACGACCTGCAGAGCGATAACCCGTATAACACCTATAAGCACGAGGGCCTGCCGCCCACGCCCATCTGCTCTCCGTCACTCGAGGCGCTCAAGGCAACCCTTGAGCCCACCGACTCCGATGACCTGTATTTCTACATTACGCAGGACGAGGAGTATTTCTCTCAGACCTACGAAGAGCACCAACAGTCTTGGAATTAAACATGAGGATTTTCAGCCCCAAACGATATGTTGCCTCGGTCGACCGCATCGACCTTGATACCCTGTGGGCCGACGGCAAGCGCGCCATTTTGCTCGACCGCGATAACACCCTGGTGCCGCGTGATACCGAGCAGGTTCCCGCTGCCGTCTCGGCCTGGCTCGACGCCGCTCGTGCCAAGGGCTTTAAGCTGTGCATGGTGTCGAACAACTGGCATCGCGACCAGGTCATGAGCTCAGCACGCGAGCTGGGGCTCGAGGCCATCAGCCATGCCATGAAGCCTGCACCGTTTGCTCTCAAGGCCGGTCTTAAGCGCTTGGGCGCCACGGCCGATGAGGCTGTGCTGATCGGTGACCAGCTGTACACGGACGTGTGGAGCGGTAACTTTGCCGGCGTCGACACGATCTTGGTAAAGCCACAGGCAACTCAGGACCTGTGGTATACGCAGATCTTCCGTATCTTTGAGCGCCGGGCCCTGCGCGACCTTCCCTGCGAGGAATAGGTTTCGTCATGTCCCAGCACACCAAGCACGGCTGCGACCATATCTTCTTTATCGGGTTTTTGGGTGCGGGCAAATCGACGCTCGCACGCAACGTGGGCACGATGTTCAAGCGTCGGTTTATTGATACCGACCGCCTTGTCGTGCGCCGTTGCGGCAAATCGGTAACCGAGATTTTTGAAACCGAGGGCGAGGAGCGCTTTCGCGAGCTCGAAACCTCGGCGCTCCGTTCGCTCCAAAGCGAGCGCAGCCTGCTGGTTTCGTGCGGTGGTGGCATTGTCGAGACGCCGGTCAATATCGAGCTTATGCACCAGATGGGTACCTGCGTGTACCTCGAGGGCGATTTTGAGGATTCGATGCGCCAGATCCGCCGCTCCGACACGCGTCCCGATTTCCGCTCGCCCGAGCACGCGGCGCTGCTCTTTGAGCATCGCCGTCCGTTGTATCGTCAAGCTGCCGATCTTACCCTTGATATTCGCAACAAGTCCTTCGAGGACGTTTCCTACCTTTGTGCCGAGATGCTTTTGGAGCGTGGACTGCTATGATTCGCCGTCAACTTATCAATTTCCAAAACCGCAGTGTCGATGTCCGCGTCGGATTGGGCGCGTTCGAGGAGCTGTCGCGCATGTTTGCCTCGGCTGTGGGCAAACCCAAGCGGGCGATGGTGGTTTGGAACAGCGCCACATCCGAGCGTTTTGGCGAGGTTGTCGAGCATGCGCTGGTCGACGCCGGTTTTGCCGTGTCGCCGCTTGTCCTCGAGGTTTCGCCTGCCGGTGCTACGCTGGCCGATGCCGATACCGTTTTTGGCGCCCTGTCGGCTAACGGCATTACCTGCGACGATCTCGTTGTCGCTGTCGGCGACACGGCGACCTGCTCGGTCGTTTGCTGGTGTGCCAATCAGTGGTGCGGTCGCACCGAGTGCGCCTTGCTGCCGACGACGTTCGACGCCATGCTCACGGTCGCGACGACTATGAAGCCACTCGTCGCCTCGTCGGCGAATGCGCTTCCCGCTATCGCGTTCCGTCCCGAGCCGGGCTTGGTCGTGTGTGACCTCGAACTTGTTCGCGAAGCGGACCCCGAGGACCTCAAGCTCGGTTATGCGGTACTTGTTGGCACCATGCTTTCGAGCAGCAAGTCCCGTTGGAATCAGTTTACCGAGACCATCCCCGAGATTCTCGCTGGCGAGGAAGTCGCGCTCGTCAATGCCGTTCAGTGGTCTCAGACTGCCCGCAAGGACGTACTGATGGCCACGAACCCGAGCGCCCGCCATGCGCTCGATTTTGGCAAGACGGGGGAGCGTACCCTGCGCGCCTGCTTGGGCGATGCCGCTTCGCAGGTCCCTGCCTACCAGCTGTTGTCCGAAGGTATGCGCTTTGAGGCGCGCCTAGCACATGATGCCTGCGACTTCGATATCGACTACGTGTTTGAGGTTGATGACTGCCTGGAGGACTTTGGTATCGAGGAGCTTGCCTTCGATCTGGAGCCTGCCGCATATATCGAGGAGTTCCGCAAGCAGCAGTTCGCCCGCTCGAACCGCAGCATGTTGCCGCTGCCCGCGGCACTTGGCGCCATTCGTCTAACGAGCGTTGAGGACGAGGTTCTTGAGCGCCATGCTCACGCCTACTTGGCTTCTCGCAAAGAACTTCTCTAAGTTTTATTGACATCCATCGTCTTTCGTATCATGTTGAGGTGCGGGTTTTCAATCGGTTGCGGATCGCGTGCGAATCCGTCTTTCGATCGGGACCCGTCCCGCTTTTATGAGGACAACAAGAAAGGAATCTGCATGTCTGAGTTTGCTGCCGGTCCTGCCGGTCGTATCGAGCGCGTCCGTGCCCTGATGGCTGAGCGCGGCTACGACGCCATCGTCGTGCGCGACGAGGCCAATCTCCGTTGGCTCACGGGCGTGAAGGGCGTCTTCGATTACACCTTCGAGTTCCCTCACGCCGCGTTTATTACGGCCGATCAGTGCCTGTTCCACACTGACTCGCGCTATCTCAACAGTTTTGAGGAGAACACGCCCGCCGGCAGCCCCTGGGTCTACGACATGGACGAGGGCACCATCCCCGGCTGGGTCGCCGGCAAGATTGCGGCCAACAAATGCCGCGTCTGCGCCGTCGAGGATGACATGCAGATTAACTTCTACCAGGGTATTCAGCGTGGTCTGGAGGACCGCTCCGTTGCCTGCATGCTGCCGCTGATGCATGACGACATCCGCAAGATGCGTGCCATCAAGGATGCAGAGGAGA
>CABUZK010000080.1 GCA_902496115.1 uncultured Collinsella sp.
CGCTGCGTGCCCTTCGCGAGTTTTACCCGCCACAGGTGAAGCTTTATTTTATTACGGGTGCTGATGCGATTATCGATATTGTAACCTGGCACAATGCAGATGAGATTGCCGAACTGGCAACCTTTATTGCTGCGACGCGTCCTGGCTTTGACATCGATACGGCCCGGGCGCGGATTAAGGAATCGGGACTGCCATTCGACGTTCGCTATATTCAGATTCCGGCGCTGGCGATTAGCTCGACCAACATTCGCAAGCGGGTTGCTCGCGGCATGAGCGTGCGCTATCTTACGAGCGAGTCCGTGCTCGGCTATATCCGTAAACGCGGCCTGTATGCCGATCTTGGGCAAGACGATTTTGATTGATGGGGGAGAACGTTGTCGGTAGAAGATCAGTTTGAGGGCGACGAGCGCGCGCTCTTGACGCGCATCCACGAGTTGCTCGATGTGCGCATGAAGGATAAGCGTAAGCGCTACGTGCATTCGCTCGGGGTTGCCGAGACTGCGTTGCGCCTAGCCGAGGTGTACGGTGTCGACCGCTTTGATGCCGCTGCCGCCGGCCTGATCCATGACTGGGACAAGGTGCTCTCCGACGACGAGCTGGTCACGCGCGCTCTGCATTATGGCATCAAGATTGCCGGCTCTCCTTCTGCCGCGACGCCGCTTTTGCATGGCCCGGTTGCCGCCTATGAGCTTCCGCAGCTTTTTCCCGAGCTGTCGCCGGCGGTCTTTCAGGCTGTCGACCGTCACACCGTGGGCGCTTGCGACATGACGCCGCTCGATATGGTGGTCTTTGTGGCCGATGCCATCGAACCCAACCGCCACGGCGATTATGCCCATGCGCTGCGCAAGATGGTGGGGAAGTCCTCGCTCGTCGAGTTGTTCTTCTCCTGTTTTGCGCAGGGTCTGGTCTATGTGATCCAGACCGGGCGTTATCTTTATCCCACGGCTATTACGATTTACAACCATTACGCCCAGCTGCGCTAGCTCGGGCTGTCTAGAAAGAGGTATTCCATGGCCGACGAGACCATGACCGACGAGCAGATTCTTGAAGGTGTGGAGCACAAGAGCTTCGTTGCCACGTCCGATCGCACTGCCGCAACGCTTTCCGCGAGCGGTGTCGCCGCCGAGGATGTCGCCCGCGCCGCCGCGCAGGCCGCCTACGACAAGAAGGGCGAGGACGTGCAAGTGCTCGACCTGACCGAGCTTTCCGACGTGTGCGACTACTTTGTCCTCGCTACCGGCACCAACAACCGTCAGGTTGATTCCATCGTCGACGAGATTGAGGAGAAGGTCGCCGAGGCTTGCGGCGAGCACCCGTTTTCCATCGAGGGCCGCGAGCAGAAGACCTGGATGCTCATGGACTACGGTTCGGTTGTCGTCCACGTCTTCACTCCTGAGGCGCGCGAGTTCTACCGTCTCGAAAAGCTCTGGGGCGACGCCCCCCAGCTTCCCCTCGACCTCCTCTAGTAGCTCATTTGGGACGGGGTTTTAGCTAACCTTTACCGTTCGCCGGGCAGCTGCATCATTCGCAGCTGCCCGGCTTTCTTTTTGTCTAAGGGACTAATCGTTGAAGCGGGATTGACGGCCGAAGGATAGGGCGGTGTCGCCGAACTTGTCTCGGACGGCGTCGATGGCGACCGAGAGGTCGCGACGGTCGCTGGATTGGGCTCCGCGGTCGTCGATTTCGCAGAACAGGTCGGTCTGGATACCGCCCTGATGGTCAAAGTCGCTCATGCCGACGCCCGCCAGGCGCACATGCATCCCTTCCTGCCAGATGTTGTCGAGCAGTTCGAGCGCCACTGCCACGAAGATGTTCTCATCGTCGGTCGGATGGGGCAGCCGGCGCTGTGCCGAGCGACCGCTTCCATACGAATACTTGAGTTTGAGTGTCACCGTGGCACCCGTTAGTCCCTGACGGCGCAGGCGGCGTCCCACTGACTCTCCCAACAGCGCAATCGCCGCTTCGATGTCCTCACGCTCAGTCAAATCTTTCGCAAAGGTGCGTTCATTGCTGACCGACTTGACCTCGCGCTCTTCATCGAGGCTCGTGACTTCGGAGAGTTCGAGTCCCAGCGCACGCCGGCGCATGCGTTCGCCGTTGATGCCAAAAATAGAGGCCAAGGTGGATTCCGGTGCGCGGGATAGCTCGCCGAGCGTGTAGATGCGCATGCGGCGCAGTCGCTCTTCTGCCGAGCGCCCGATGCCGCTCATGGCAGATACCGGCAGCGCTGCCAAAAAGCGCTGCTCGGTTCCAGGGCGCACGATGGTCAGCCCAAATGGCTTGTCCCGCTCGCTTGCGATCTTTGCGACCGTCTTGTTACAGCCCACGCCAATGGAGCAGGTCACCCCCAGCGCCGCCACGCGATCACTGATGCGCCGTGCAACCAGCAGCGGGTCCTCGGGTGCAAAGCGACCTGGCGTGATGTCGATAAAGGCCTCGTCGATGGATACGCGCTCAACGCGCGGGGTCTCGTCGGCGAGAATCGCCATGACCTGAGCGCTGACCTCGTGGTAGCGATCGAAATGCCCATGCGTCCAAATGGCCTGCGGACAGAGGCGCCGTGCCTCGGCCGAGGGCATGGCAGAGTGCACGCCAAAGCGACGTGCCTCGTATGAGCAGGTGGACACGACGCCGCGGGAATCGGCATCGCCGCCCACGATGAGCGGCTTGCCGCGCCACTCGGGATGATCGAGCGTCTCCACGCTCGCAAAAAACGCATCGAGATCCATCAGACCCACCGCCGGCCCCGTCCAGGGCGGCGGCGTGACGCCCGCAGCATCCTCATAACCGTATGTATGTTCGCGTCTTTTCATGGCATGAGTATACCGCGCAGCTCATGTGGGGTGCGTGGATGTGCTTGCAAATCGCGAATTCTTGTCTAAGATATGGATTTGCCTTCGACTACACCGAAGAAGTTGGTCTCACGGACTTCACCTGCCCGCGTCGATGGCGTATTATGTTCAACTGTTTGTTTGTAGTTGCAGCCTAAAGCTGCTTGGTTGGAGGAGTTTCCTTTGGCAGTCAAGATTCGCCTTGCTCGTCACGGCGCTAAGAAGCGTCCGTACTACCGTGTCGTCGTCGCCGATTCCCGCGCCCCGCGTGACGGTCGTATCATCGAGGAGGTTGGCCGCTACAACCCGATGACCGCCCCCAAGACCATCAACCTCGATCTCGAGAAGATCGCCGACTGGCAGTCCAAGGGCGCTCAGCTCACCGACGCTGTCGCTGCTCTGGTCAAGGCCGCCAACGAGGGCGAGAAGACCGAGACCGTCGTCAAGAAGTCCAAGAAGCAGCTCGCCAAAGAGGCCGAGGCCGCTAAGGCTGCCGCTGAGGCCGCTGAGGGCGCCGAGGAGTAAATCGTGCCTGAGGTTGACGCTGCACAGCTCGAGGGTGAGGCAATGCTCTCAGATCGCATCGCCGATCTCGTCGAATATCTCGTTGTTCAGATCGTCGACGACCCGGATTCCGTGAGCCTTGAGGTCATCGATGGTGACGACGCCTCCACGATTGAGGTTTCGGTTGCCGAGGATGACGTCGCTAAGGTCATCGGCCGTCGTGGCCGTACCATCAAGGCCATTCGCACGCTCGCCCGTGCACTGGCCGCTCGCCTCGACACAGCAGTCGAGGTAGAGGTTCTGGGCTAGGACCTTGAGGTCCCAGTACAAAAACATCGCCCGTGTGGTCAAGCCGCACGGAAGGAAGGGGGAGGTCCTCGCGCAGCCGCTGCGGGGGCTTCCTTCTGTATTGACGCCGGGTATGCGCGTCGCCTTGACGCCGCCGGCACTCAAGCGCGACCGTTTTTGCACGGTCACATCCGTCACCGATACGGGCGATGGCGATCTGGTCTCGTTTGAGGGCATAGACGACTTGACGGCCGCCGAGGGCATCACCGGATGCTATGTGCTGGCCAATCGTGACG
>CABUZK010000081.1 GCA_902496115.1 uncultured Collinsella sp.
AGGCGGGGAGCGCCAAGCTCGATACGTGCATGGAGCTCGTGCACGGCGCACTCGACGGCGGTCATCGCATCCTGTTGTTCAGCCAGTTTACGGGCATGCTCGATATCATCGGTAAGCGCTTGGCCAAGGAGGATATCGCCTTCCTTAAGCTCACTGGCGCATCGTCTAAAGAGAGCCGCGCCAAGATGGTCGCACAGTTCCAGGCGGGCGAGGTGCCGGTCTTTTTGATTTCGCTCAAGGCGGGCGGCGTGGGCCTTAACCTGACGGCGGCCGACGTGGTCATCCACTACGACCCGTGGTGGAACGTGGCGGCGCAGGACCAAGCGACTGACCGCGCGCATCGTATTGGCCAGCAACATACCGTGACCGTGTACAAGCTCATCGCCAAGGACACGATCGAGGAGCGCATTATGCAGATGCAGGAGTCCAAGCGCGATCTGGTCAACAGCGTGCTCGGCGGCGACGGCATCTCGTCGGCACTGTTCACGCGCGAGGATGTTCTGGCACTGCTCGGCGGTGACGGTCGCTAGCCGCGCGCGGGGTGGGACTGCTGGAGCGGACAGGACGGTCGACGCATTTTGGCCCGACCGCTTGCCTGATCCGTTATGTGTTCATTTGCAATGCCGTGGATGGTTTGTCTGCCTTTGGGCATAAGAACCATCAAGAACATCGGCACATCAGCAAAGGAGAACATCATGGCGAAATTCTTTAAGGACCCCGACGGTAAGCTCATCGCTGCCCTTGGCGACGACGTTGCGACCCCTGCCGGTTGCACGGAACTGACCGCAAACACTGAGGACGCGGCGCACGAGAAGCACGTGCCTGTTGTCGAGACCGAGCGCGACGGTCACGTGATTCGCGCCCGCGTTGGCTCGGTCGAGCACCCCAGCCTGCCCGAGCACTACATTGAGTGGATCGCCCTTGAGGCCGAGGGTCGCTTAGAGGTCCATTACCTTGAGCCCGGCATGAAACCCGCGACGTTTTTCGCGGGCGGCTCCAAGACCGGTACCGTCTATGCCTACTGCAACCTGCACGGGTTGTGGTCCGCGACATTCTAGGAGCGCGCCCCCGCTCGGGGTATCATAGCTAGCATATGCACATGCAAGCGCCGACTGCATTATGCGGCCGGCGCTTTTACTACGATTTCGATGGTTTACGACGGAAAGGGCTGAGCCATGAAGCTCGCGCTTGCACAGATCGATATGCGCCTGGGTGATATTGAGGGCATTTGCGGCCGCATCGAGGACCAGGCTCGTCTGGCCCACGAGCGCGGAGCGCGCGTGCTGTGCGTTCCGGCTCCGCTCTTTATGGGCGCCATGCCCGGTGGCCTGGTGGGCGCTGCCGACTTTGAGCACGACATGCTTGCCGGCTTGATTGGTGTCGCCGAGCGTATCCAGGAGCTTGACATGATCTGCATCGTGCCCGCGGCGGTTTCGTTTGAGGGCCAGCCGCTGCTCGACTACATGATGCTCAAGGACGGTCATGTGGTGCCGGCGCGTTCGAGCATTGCCCTGCAGCGTGGCGAGAACAACGACACACGTTGGGCGCCGCCGGTGTTCGACGTGGACGGCGTGCGCATCGCCGTGATTTTTGACTTGGACCGCGAACTCGAGATGCTGCCGACCGGTGTTGACCTCATTGCGTATTTCCAATTCAACGCGTTTGACATGACCGACCGCGAGACTGCCGCCATTGCCGCCGTTCGCAGCGGCGCCTACCGCAAGATCGCATCCAAGCGCAGCGTGTGGTTTGCCTGCATGGCGCCGGTCGGTGCCTATGACGAGTCGGTGTATACCGGCGGTTCGTTTGTGCTCGACGACTGCGGTCGCGTTGTGGCCCAGGCGCCGTGTTTTGAGGAGAGCCTGCTGGTTCAGGAGATTCAGCGTGGCGTGATGCTCGATGCCCTGGAAGATCACGAACTGCCCGAGTTCCGTTCCGAGGAGTGGCTGTGGCAGGCGCTGGTGCTCGCCGTGCGCGACAACGCCCGAGCCCACGGTGCGTCGCGTGCTGTGGTGGCACTCGAGGGTGACTTGCCGTCGTCCCTGCTGGCGGCGCTGGCCGTCGACGCTCTGGGCCCGCGCAATGTGATTGGCCTGGTGCTGGGGCGCAACCGTATCTTTACGCCGGCGCAGGAAGAGGCCGAGGCTGCCCGCTGTGCCGCCGTTCGCGCCATCGCCGAGCGTTTACACATTCGCACTGTCGAGCGCGATGCACCGGATGCGGCGCGTGTGCTCGATCGCGACGTGTCGGCGGGTGATGCCGAGCGTCTGCGCTCGCGCACGCTAGGCCTCATGCTGGAGGACACGGCGCTCGAGCTGGGTGCGATGGCGCTGAGCCCGCTGTCCAAAACCGAGTACGCGCTGGCGGCGCCGGCGCTTTGCGGCGGCTACCAGGGCGATTACGCGCCCTTTGGCGATGTGTACCTGTCGACGCTTGAGTTTGTGGCGCGCGTGCGCAACCGCACGTCTGCCGTGGTGCCCCAAGAGCTCGTGACGCTCAACGCGGTGGAAGACTGCATGGAGCGAGTGTTGGCGCAGGCGCTCTCGACGCTCGATGGTCCGGTCGATATGCTCGACCGCGCGGCACAGCTGCTCGGCGGGCTTGAGCCGGGTGAGGTCGATGGCGCGCTCGAGGCGCACGTGGACCGCAGCCGACCCTTCGACGACATCCCGATGGCCGCTGGCAAGCCTGAGGCCTGCTCGCTGCTGCTGATGCTCGTGCGTCAGGGCGAGGCCGCCCGCCGCATGCTGCCGACGGCGCCGATCGTCTCGGCCCGTTCGTTTGCCGAGCGTGCCTGGCCGTATATGCTCGCGTGGTCCGACCTGGGGCTTAACGGCAAGGAGCGTATGACGGTCGATTCGCTGGCGCGCGCCGAGGTGCGCCGTTTTGCTGACGAGGATACGAGCGAGCGCGTGCGAAACGAGATGATGGGCGTGCTGGGCGAGCTGCTGGGTATTTCGCCCGAGCAGATGGAGGAGCTGCGCTCTGAGGACGGTCAGCGTCGTTTGCATGAGGGAATGAAAAAGTTCGAGGGCGAGGTTCAGGACGCCATCGATAAGATGATGGGCGGTCAGGGCGGCTCGCAGGGTGGGCCCCAGG
>CABUZK010000082.1 GCA_902496115.1 uncultured Collinsella sp.
ATCGACGGGCGTGCTCTATGTGCTGGACGAGCCCTCGATCGGCTTGCATCCTGCCAATGTCGACGGCTTGGTGGGTGTGATGCGCGATCTGGTGGATGACGGCAACACCGTGGTTGTTGTCGACCACGATACGCGCGTACTGGCGGAAGCCGACTATCTGGTCGAGATGGGCCCCGTTGCCGGAGCAGGCGGCGGTAATGTGATTGCCGCTGGCACGGTGGACGAGCTCGAACAATCGCAGGGCAGCCGCATCGCTCCGTTTTTGCGCGCAGAGTCCAAGCGCTTGCGTCCGCAGGTGACTGACGAGGAAATGTTCGACCAGGGGCATATTCGCATGGCAACCGATGCCATCCATACCGTCAAGCCGCTCGAAGTTGATATCCCGCGCGGCCGCCTTGTTGCGGTTACGGGCGTTTCGGGTTCGGGCAAGACGACGTTGGTGCTCGAGACGCTCATCCCGGCGCTTAAGGCGCAGGCAGCCGGCGAGCGCCTGCCAAAACATGTGCGCTGGGTCGATGCCGAAGGCATTGCCCGCGCAAACCTGATTGACGCTACGCCTATCGGCGCCAACGTGCGCTCGACAGTGGCGACTTATGCCGACATTCATGACGAGCTGCGTCGCGCCTTCGCCCGTACGTCCGAGGCCAAAGCAGCCGGCTACAAGGCGGGTGCCTTTAGCTACAACACTGGCGCCTTGCGCTGCCCTACGTGCGATGGCACGGGCTCGATATCGCTCGACGTGCAGTTTTTGCCCGACGTCGAGATCGTCTGCCCGGCATGTCGCGGCTCACGTTATGCAGACGCGGCTTCGCATATCCATCGTGAGGGCAAGGACGGGAGTCTGCTTACGTTGCCGCAGCTCATGGACATGAGTGTGGATGAGGCCCTCGACGCCACGGTGGGGCTCAAGAAAGTTCAGACGCGTTTGCAGACCTTGCACGACCTGGGCCTGGGTTATCTCACGCTTGGCGAGCCCACACCGGCGCTTTCGGGCGGTGAGGCACAGCGCCTTAAGCTCGCGAGCGAGATGGGCCGCGTGCAGGACGATGCCGTATTCGTATTCGACGAGCCCACGATCGGCCTGCACCCGCTCGATGTTCAGGTGTTGCTGAGTGTGTTTGACGGTCTCGTTGCCAAGGGCGCTACGGTTATCGTGATCGAACACGATCTTGACCTTATCCGTAACGCCGATTATGTGATCGACATGGGCCCGGGCGGTGGTGGCGCCGGCGGGCAAATCGTCTGCGCCGGTACGCCAGGCGACATCGCGGCCTGCTCCAAGAGCATTACCGGCCGCTATCTATAGGCGATGTGACAAAGGGGCAGACCCTTTGTCACATTGACTTCTATTTCACGCATTGAGCCGCGAGATAGTCGCGGAAGAATGGCAATTCAAATGCGACGAGCCCTCGTCCTCGTTCCCCGATGATGCCGGCATCTATCATGCGGCGTCGGTAGCGGGAGACCTGCTGCGGCGAACGCTTAAGGCGCTCGACAAGGTCAGCGGTGGTGGACTCTTCCTCGTCATCGAGCATGGCGATGAGGAATCGCTTGTCCTCTGCCGTGAGTTCCCGATAGGTTGCCGCGAGGATTCGGTCGTCCATCTCGTCGCGCGCGATTTTGATTCCCAGGTCAAAGTCGCGTGACGAGATTTCCTTCGAATCGCTTGTGAGATCCCAGGCACGGTAGCCTACAAGTTGCAATAGGAAGGGAAAACCAGAGATCGAGCGAACGGCTCTATCGATTCCCTCAGCATCTGCCAGGCGATCGTTTTCCTGGATTGTGCGAATCAAGGCCTCGCGTACGTCATAGTCGGCAATGCGACCCAGATGATATTGTTGGGCGCGGCGAAGGAACGAGACCGTCTTGTGGTTCAGCAACGTCGAGACGTTGTTGGGAAGTCCCGCCATGAGCAGGGCGACGCGTTTCCCATCGGTCACAAAGTGCTGATACGTCGCTGCGAGCTGAATCATCTCGTCGAGTGTCGGGTCCACCTCGTCAACCGTGACGAGCAGACCGGTGCCCGCCTCGTTGAGCTGGTCGATGATGTCGCTCATGCGATAACGCCAGGTTGAGGCATCGTGAACGCGATTGACCTCGATGCTGCCGAGCGGTGCAATTCCGAGACCGGTGACTTCGAATTGGTTGGACGGGTCGATAAGATGGCCGGCAGCACGTTTCGCCCCGAACTCGATTTCCTCAAGCATTCCCGGGAGCGCGGTCGTCTTTACGGCTATCCAGCCGTGGGATTCCGCCCTTGTCGCGAGCGACGACATGAGAGCGGTTTTACCGGTTCCACGCGCGCCTGAGAAGATCGAGGTCAACTCTGGGCGCCTGCGCTGGCTCAAGAAGGCACGGTCCAAATCCCGAATAATCTGTTGTCTGCCAGCGAGATGGGCAGGAACCTCACCAAAACTGGGGGGTAAACGGGTTTTCGAGGTATTCCACAAGGCTCTCCTTTCACACCGCCGTTTAACTTCATTTTACTTTAGTTAATTCTGATTAAAAGTGAGGGCTCTCTATCTAGAGCATCAATTAGGCGTGTGTGCTATCGGCGTGGCGCTTGAATGTGACAAAGGAACTGTCCCTTTGTCACATTCCCGGAAAGCCTGTTTGGCGCAGGGCTTCGTAGAGGACGATGGCGGCGCTGTTGGAGAGGTTGAGTGCGCTGATTCGGTAGTCGTCCGGGTTGACGAAGTTGCCGCAGATATCCTGCTGAAGGATGGTCTCGTGGCTGTCCTCGGTATGTCCGAGCGATTCCTCGTGGGCTTCCCAAGCCTCGGCGTTGTCGAGCGAGTCGCAATCGCGCAGCATCGGGATGCGCT
Source organism: uncultured Collinsella sp. (assembly GCA_902496115.1). Classification (GTDB taxonomy): domain Bacteria; phylum Actinomycetota; class Coriobacteriia; order Coriobacteriales; family Coriobacteriaceae; genus Collinsella. The sequence goes on from CABUZK010000082.1 coordinate 2,826, forward strand.
TGCAACGCTCGGGCGCCGCGGCAAGCAGAGGCTCGGGAATGCCCGAGCTCTCGCTGCCAAAGACCAAGTAGTCGCCATCGCGGTAGGCACTCTGCGCATAGGTGCGGCGTGCCTTTTTGGTCAACAGATGCAGACGTTCGTCGGCAGGGGAGAGGCCGTTGCGCGCAAGGAAATCCTCCCAGCCGGCATAGGTCGTCACGTCCAAGTTTTGCCAGTAGCCCAGACCGGCGCGACGTACCGTCTTGTCATCGAGCGAAAACCCCAGTGGCTCCA
>CABUZK010000083.1 GCA_902496115.1 uncultured Collinsella sp.
CGCATGATGGGCCGCAACGCCCAACGCGGCATGGACGTACTCGAGACCATCATGGCCGCCGGCATCGAGATCCACGCCCAGATTGTGCTGTGTCCCGGTATGAACGACGGCGAGGAGCTGGAAAAGACCCTGCGCTTTTGCGAGGAGCACGAGCAAATCACGAGCCTGGGCATTGTGCCGCTCGGTTTTACCAAGCATCAGAACCGTTTTAGCTGGTCCTACAGCGACAAGCCCGAGCTGGCGCGCGAGACTATCGCCATGATCCGGCCTTTCCAGGACCGTGCCTTCGAGCGCTTTGGCCGCCACACCTTCCAGATGAGCGACGAGTTCTATCTGGACGCCGGCATCGATCCTCCCGAGGCAGACTTTTACGACGGTTACCCGCAGTACTACGACGGCATCGGCATGATCCGCTCGTATCTGGACGAGACCGACGACGTGCTTGCCGCAAATGCCGAGCGCCTGCGCCACGTTCGCGAGGCAATCGCCGCGCGCGGCCAGCGTCTGCTGTGCCTTTCGGGCGCAAGCGCGCGCGATACGGTAGCGCGTTTTGTGGAATCCCCGCACGGCCTTGCCGGTACCGTCACGGCCATCAAAAATCGTTACTTTGGCGGTAACGTGGACGTGACCGGCCTCATCGTCGCCTGCGACATCTTGGAGCAGCTGCCGCAGGACCTGTCGGGGGTTATGCTCTTTGTGCCTAAGCTCATGTTCAACGCCGACGGTATGACCCTTGACGAGTATCATCGTGACGAATTACTCGCAAGCCTTACCGGTCGCGGCGCCGAGGTTCATGTGGTATCGACCATGCCGCATGAGCTGCTCGATACCCTGGAGCACATCCTTGGCATAACGCCCGCCAATTCAACTATTCCCGCTGACCCTACCCATTAAAGGAGAGCAGATGAAACCTATCGTCGCCGTCGTCGGACGCCCCAACGTGGGCAAGTCCACGCTCGTTAACCGCCTGGCCCAGACCTCGGACGCCATCGTCCATGAGTCCCGCGGCGTCACGCGCGACCGCTCGTATCACACGGCCGATTGGAACGGCCGCGAGTTCACCATCGTCGACACGGGCGGCATCGAGCCGCTCAAGAGCGACGACGTCTTCGCCACGTCCATCCGCGACCAGGCCCTCGCCGCCGCTGAGGAAGCCGCCGTCATCCTGTTTGTGGTCGACGGCCGCACCGGCGTCACCGAGGAGGACGAGTCGGTCGCCCGCATGCTCAAGCGCTGCGACAAGCCGGTCTTTCTGCTGGTGAACAAGCTCGACAACCCCGATCGCGAGAATGACAACATTTGGGAGTTCTATTCGCTCGGCGTTGGTGAGCCCACGCCGCTCTCGGCCCTGCACGGCCACGGCACGGGCGATCTGCTCGACGACATCGTAGCCCTGTTGCCCGAGGAAGAGGACGAGGTCGCCGACGAGTTCCCCGATGCGCTCAACGTGGCCATCATCGGCCGCCCCAACGCCGGTAAGTCCTCGCTGTTCAACCGCATCCTGGGCGCCGACCGCTCCATCGTGTCCAACATCGCCGGCACCACGCGCGATGCCATCGACACCGTCGTCGAGCGCGACGGTAGGCATTACCGCATGGTCGACACCGCGGGCATTCGCAAGAAGAGCACCGTGTACGAAAACATCGAGTACTACTCCATGGTCCGCGGTCTGCGCGCCATCGACCGCGCCGACGTGGCGTTGCTCGTCGTCGACGCCTCCGTGGGCGTCACCGAGCAGGACCAGAAGGTCATGGGCTTGGCCATCGAGCGCGGCTGCGCCATCGTGGTGCTGCTCAACAAGTGGGATCTGCTCGACGATGACCGCAAGCGCGAGGCCTGCATGGAGACCGTCGACCGCCGTCTGGGCGTCATGGCTCCCTGGGCCCAGTACCTGCGAATCTCAGCCCTGACTGGCCGTAGCGTCGAGAAGATCTGGGCGATGGTCGACGCAGCCGAGAAGACGCGCTCGCAAAAGATCAGCACCTCGCGCCTCAACACGTTCCTCACCGACCTGCGCGAGTTTGGCCACACCGTGGTGGACGGCAAGCGTCGCCTGCGCATGCACTACGTGACCCAGACGGGCGTCAACCCGCCGACGTTTACGTTCTTCGTCAACCACAGCGACCTGGTCAACGACACCTACCAGCGCTACTTGGAGAACCGTATGCGCTCGACCTTCGATTTTTCCGGCACGCCCATTCGACTCTTCTTTAGGAAGAAGGAGCAAAAGGATGCATAATCCGATTCTGCTGACCGCCATCTGCGCCGTGGTCTCGTTCTTTATCGGAGCGATTCCGTTTGGCCTGATCCTGGGCCGTGTGTTTAACCACACGGACATTCGCAAGGCGGGCTCCGGCAACATCGGCACCACCAACGCCCTGCGCGTAGCCGGCCCCAAGGTGGCCGCGCTCACGCTGCTGCTCGACTGCCTGAAGGGCGCCATCTGCGTCATTATCGCGCGTCCGCTTATCGCCGATCTAGGCTATGGTTTTCCGCCGAATATCATGGCGCCTGGAGCCCCCGGCGACTGGATGCTCGGCGTCATCTGCCTGGCAGCGGTGTGGGGCCACATCTTCTCGCCGTACCTTAGCTTCCACGGCGGCAAGGGCATCGCGGTCGGTCTGGGCGTAATCCTCGCATGGTACTGGCCCATCGGACTTTCGCTGCTGGGCATGTTTATCGTGGCCGTCGCCATCACCAAGTTTGTGTCGGTGGGCTCGCTTGCCGCGGCCATCGGTCTTCCCATCGCTGTCTGCGCGGTCTTTCCGTACAGCAGCCTGGGTCTCAAATTTTGCATGGCGCTGATCGGCATCACCGTGGTGTGGGCCCATCGTGCGAACATCAAAAAGCTCATGACGGGCAAGGAGTCCAAGCTCTCGTTTACCAAGCGCGTCACCGAGCCCGACGATAAGTAGGAGAGAGTC
>CABUZK010000084.1 GCA_902496115.1 uncultured Collinsella sp.
GAGCACGCACACGCGCACCGGGCGCTCCTCCGCCGCCTCGACGACGCCGCCCAAGAACTCATCAACCGGAATCTGGCGCGGGCGACGGAACGCCGCGAGCGCACCGCGCGTCACGTTAAAGCCCGTCAGCTGCTCCATGAGCTCCATGGAGGCCACGAACACAGGAACCGGGCCGGCGCCCTCGCGCACGACCAGGCGCTCAAACAGCGGCATCATCTGGTCGAGCCAGCGCTCACCCAAAAGAAAGCTCACCGGCTCGTATCCGGCACGCACCGCGCGCTCAATAACCTTGGCACTTTCCGCAATGAAGATGCCCTTTTGCGGCTCCAGCACGCAGCGCAGCTCGCGCTCGGTCAGTCGCACGTAAGCATCAAGCCGCTCATCCTCGAGCGAGTCGATTCGCAGCACCTCAACGGCATCAGTCATAGCAGCCAGCCCGCACCCTTCTTTACAGCACATCTATACCAAACGAGGCGACGCTAAGCGCCGCCCCATGCATTCAATCAACCCGATGATACCGTTCACGCCAGACGATTTACGCCTTAACGCGACGATACGTCACGAACTCATAATCGAGGCCTTCGTCACCCTCGCCCGCGGCAATAGTGGCAACCCCATCGCGACGCGCAACTTCCCACGCAGGATCGGCATCCAAATTGGGAAAATACGTGTCCACGGGATGGACGCAGTGGTCATGCGTGACCTCGGCCTCGGCGCAATACGGCAAAAACTGACGATACACCTCGCCGCCGCCGATCACCCACGCAACGGGCTCATCGGCAACCGCGGCGAGCGCCTCGTCGATGCTATGCACCACGTCGACGCCCTCGGCAGTAAAGCCCTCGTCGCGGGTGAGCACGATATTGCGGCGGTTCTTGAGCGGACGCCCGCCGGGAAAACTCAGTAGCGTCTTGCGCCCCATGATGACCGGGCAACCCTTGGTGCACGCCACAAAATGGCGCATGTCGGCGCGATTGGACACCACCATGTCGCCCTCGCACCCAATGCCCCAGTCGTCACACACGGCGACGATGGCAGATAGCTTACAAGTCATGAGCGTCACCTACACCGCAATGGGAATGTTCTTGACCTGCGGGCCGTGTTCGTAGCCCTCCACAATCAGGTCGTCGGTCGTAAACGCATAGAAATCGTGCACGTCGGGGTTAAGCGTTACCTTGGGCGCCGCAAACTGCGGACGCTCGATAAGTTCACGGACGATATCGACATGACGGTCGTAAATGTGGGCATCGGCAATCACATGCAGCAGCTCACCGGGAATCATATCGACCGACTGCGCGACCATCATCAGCAAGATGGCGTACTGGCACACATTCCAGTTGTTCGCGGCCAAAATGTCCTGACTGCGCTGGTTGAGAATCATATTGAGTGTTGGCTTATCGTCCTGCGGGCGCTGCGTGACGTTATAGGTCACGCTGTACGCGCACGGATACAGGTGCATCTCGGACAGGTCGCTAAACACATACGTATTGGTCATGATGCGGCGACTGTACGGTGTGTGCTTAAGATCGTACAGCACGCGGTCCATCTGGTCGAAATCGCCCTCGGCATAATGGCTCTTCTGGCCAATCTGGTACCCGTAGGCCTTGCCGATGGAGCCAGTCTCGTCGGCCCACTCATCCCAAATATGGCTGTTGAGGTCGCGGACGTTATTTGACTTCTTTTGATAGATCCACAAGATCTCGTCCATGGCAGACTTAAGCGCCGTGCGACGCAGTGTGAGCGCGGGAAACTCCTCACGCAGGTCGTAGCGAGCCGTAACGCCAAAGTTTTTAATGGTATAGGCAGGGGTGCCGTCCTCCCACACCGGTCGGACCTTTTGGCCCTCGGTGGTGGTGCCATGGTCCAAGATATCGCGGCACATGGTTACAAACTGTTGATCAGCCTTGCTCATTGACCCTCCTGTCAGTCGCCTATAAGCGAAATTCATTGTAGCCCAGGCGCACGCGACCCCACAGCCCAAACATAAGCCCTCATTTTCTGACATATGCCAGAAATTCCTTGCGCATATCCGCACGTTCGATATTCTATTGTTGACATATGTCAGATTAGGAGAGTGCATGGCAGGAAGACGAGAAAAATTACGCCGCGTTAGGATCATCCCCGAATATCGCGGTTTTACCCCCGACGGCCTTGCCAGCGGAGATGCCATCGACATGACGGTCGACGAACTCGAGGTCCTGCGCCTATGCGACCTGGAAGGCCTCAATCAGGAGAAAGTCGCCCAGTACATGGGCATTGC
>CABUZK010000085.1 GCA_902496115.1 uncultured Collinsella sp.
GAGCCATAAAGTCGTCGAGCGGAATGTTTTCGATCAACTGGCGATTAAGCACCAGGTTGTTGCACAGCGCCTCGTTAACGGTCTTGAAAAAGGACGCCGCAGCGCCAAGTGCGCGCTCGTTGGTGTCGCCGCCCATGGAGGAAAGCGTCTTCTCGACTGAATCGACGATCATCTCGACCACATCGACGGCAATGGCGTCGAGCAAGCCGTCGACCGTGCCAAAGTGCACGTAGAAGGTCTTACGGTCGACATTTGCCTCGCGCGCGATAGCGCTCACCGTAATATCGGCCAGGGGCTTTTCCATAAGTAGTCGCTCAAACGCCGAAAGAATCGCATTGCGACTGCGGACGATACGACGGTCAAGGCGCGGTTTGGTGGTAGCCATAGACGTGTCCCCTTCATGTCAACAGCCCACCTGTAAGTCCTCTACATGTGGGAGATAATCAACGTAAGAGGATTATCCTACAACTCACATCGCAATGACGACCGTCATCAAGAACGCACGACTCGCCCACTGAGTCCTAGGCCCGCTTCTTTTTATTGAGCGCCGCCGGGGAAACGCGAATGCCGTCGCCAGTCTGACGAACGTAGGTCTTGCGAGCCGGCTTAGAGGCCACAGCAGCCTTTTGAGCACGCTGATTGGGGTCCACGGTAACCTGGGACGCAGGATGTGCCTTAACGGGCGCAGAGGGCGTCTGAGGCGTGCGTCCGAACTTTCGCATCACACGGTCCCAGCGCGCATGAATGCTCTCGTTATGGGCACTCTTAAGGCCCAGCAGCGGAGCGGCCAAAATGGTCGGCGCGATAAAGGTGATCAGGCGCCACAGCAGATAGCCGGCAGTCGATGCCGTGCCAAAAAAGTGACCCAAGAAAAGTGCGAAGCCACCCTCGGCGCCACCAGTGCCGCCGGGCAGCGGAACGGCGGAGCTCAGCAGCTGGACAAAGGCGCTCGCGGCCATGACCGAGAAAAAGTCGACTTCGTGGTGGCCAAAGGAGAGCATCAAAAAGTACGGAACCAGGTAGAAAAACGCCAGCTGCAACATGGTGATGACAACTGTGAGCAGCATGGACGAAAAATGACCGGCAGAGAGTTTGAATTTCTCGGAAAACGAGTAGATCTCGCCATCGACAAAGGTGCGCCAGCCCTCGATCTTTGTAGCCGAGACGCCCACGCGCTCGAGCCAATTAATGATGCAATGAGCGACGCGCGTGACGGTCTTGGGCATCAACGCCACGGCAAAGATGCCGAGTAGGATGCAGCAATGCCCGCCAAAGCTAAAGACGCACAGCAGCGTCATGTCGCCATAACGCTCGGCGAAAAACGGCATGCGGGCAAGCAGCAGAATGGCGCCCCATGCCACCAGGCCAAACTGGTACACGATAAAGCGCGTGAACTGCGTGGCACCTGCCTCGCCCACGTTTTGGCCGGCTTTGGTCAGGCGGTAAATCTGGGCAGGCGTAGAGCCCATCATCATGGGCGTCAAGTTGCCAAAGAAGATTCCGCTCGCCTCGACCGAAATGAGGTCGCGGATGCCGACGGGCGAATCGGGGTCGAGCCAAACGGCAATTGCGTACGCCACGATGCCAAAAACAAGATACAGAAACATACAAAAGCATGCAGCAAAGAGCCAGGGCATCTGAACGCTGGACATAGCGGCCCAAAACTGCCCCATCTGCCCGGTCACGACCAGATAGACGATGTAGCCGATTAGCACAACGCCGATGAAGATAGCGCCGCGACGCGCGCTCTTGTTGTCATCGCCGCCAGAAACCTCGACCTGGGGCTTTGGGCTATGCTGAGAGGACTCCGTCATGAGGCTCCTTCTGACCGTCAAAGTACCTGGCCTATTGTACCCGTATGGGAGATGAGCAAAACGTAAAGCTATGAGGCAAATGGGATTAACAGACCAGACCACTTGCAATAAAAAACCCGGCCTTCTTACGAAAGACCGGGTATCTAAAACATGGTAGCCCGTACCAGATTCGAACTGGTGATCTCCGCCTTGAGAGGGCGGCGTCCTAAA
>CABUZK010000086.1 GCA_902496115.1 uncultured Collinsella sp.
GCGCCGAGGTCATGCTCGAGGACCTGGCTCCCAAGTGCTGCGAGGAGTTCGGTTGGGAGTACACCCCGGTCATGGTCGACGGCAAGCCCTATGTGGTTCCCGCCGAGACCTTCCACCACATCCATTACAAGCAGCCGGTCTTTGACGGTGTCGAGGGCGTGGCGCTGCTGGCCGATTACGTCGGTGTCGACGACGGTACCGGTATCGTCCACAACTCGCCCGGCCATGGCGTCGACGACTACTTTGCCTGCCTCAAGGAGGGCATCACCGACATCTGCATGCCTGTCGATGACGACGGCAAGTTCTACACCGGTGAGGAGTTTGGCACCGGTGGCCCCTTCAGCGGTATGGATACCGATGAGGCCAACCCGCACATCATCGAGTTCCTGCGCGAGCGCGGCACCCTGGTCCTCGAGAAGAAGATCACGCACAGCTATCCGCACTGCTGGCGCTGCAAGCACCCGGTGCTCTTCCGTGCTACCGACCAGTGGTTTGTCTCGATGGACAAGACCGGTTTGCGCGAGCAGGCTGGCAAAGAGGTCCGCGAGAACGTCAAGTGGTATCCGGCCCATGCCGCCAACCGCATTGGCGCCATGGTCGAGCAGCGTCCCGACTGGTGCATCAGCCGTCAGCGCAACTGGGGCGTGCCCATCCCCAGCTACACCTGCGCCGACTGCGGCGAGAAGGTCATGAACGATGCCACGCTCGACGCCGTCATCAAGCTCTTCCACGAGAAGGGCTCCGACGCCTGGTTCACCGACGCTCCCGAGAGCTACCTGGGTGAGGCCTGCGTCTGCCCCAAGTGCGGCGGCCATCACCTCAAGGCCGATAAGGACATCCTCGACGTGTGGTGGGATTCCGGCGTGTCCTGGAAGGCCGTCTGCGAGTACCGTCCCGAGCTGGAGTATCCGGCGGACGTGTATCTTGAGGGCTCCGACCAGCACCGCGGTTGGTTCCAGAGCTCGCTGCTCACCTCGGTGGGTGCCAATGGTCACGCCCCGTACAAGGCGGTCGTCTCGCAGGGCTTCACCCTCGACGGCCAGGGCCGCAAGATGTCCAAGTCGCTCGGCAACGTCATCGACCCCAACAAGGTCTGCGACGAGATGGGCGCCGACATCATCCGCCTGTGGGTCGCCTCGGTCGATACCAGCTCCGACGTGTCCATCGACCACGAGATCCTTGCTCGTACGTCCGATGCCTACCGTCGTTTCCGCAACACGCTGCGCTTCCTGCTCTCCGAGCTCGAGGGTCAGTTTGAGCCCGAGACCGACGGCGTCGCCTTTGCCGACCTGCTGCCGCTCGACAAGCTCATGGTTGCCCGCCTGACCCAGGTCCAGGCCGAGGTCGACGACGCTTACTCCTGCTACGAGTTCCCGCGCGCCTACCGTGCGCTTTACGACTTTGTGGTTACCGAGCTCTCCAACGTGTACCTCGACGCCCTGAAGGATCGTCTGTACTGCGAGAAGCCCGGCTCGCTCGAGCGCCGCAGCGCTCAGACTGTGCTCGCCGAGCTCTTCTCGATGCTCATGCGCGATCTGCAGCCGATCTTGTCCTACACCGTCGACGAGGCCATGGCCTATGCGCCCGCCGGCTGCGTTGATCACCAGAATTACGCCGCGCTGCTCGATTGGTACAAGTCGCCTATCACGGTCGACGAGGCCAATGAGTTTGAGGGCGTGCTCGAGGCTTCGCTCGAGCTCCGTAGCGCCGTGACCAAGGCCCTTGAGGATGCCCGTTCTGCCGGCACCTTCACCAAGAGC